>DKKJ01000198.1:0-244 GCA_002455175.1 Opitutaceae bacterium UBA6669 | reverse complement strand
AAAGCACTCTCATTTCGGGAGCGGTCCGTTGATGATTGTCCGTATAGACCTCAACGATCAACGGCACTTTATGCGGTGCATAGCCTTCGAAGACAATGTGTTCGAGAGAAGATTTGTCGTCCCCACCACCGGCGCCCTTTTTCACGGCGCGTTCGATGACGTCACGACTCACGCTGGCTTTTCTCGCCTTTTCCAGAGCTGCGAAAAGGCGGGCGTTTGCTGTGGGGTCGCCTCCGCCCAACTT
>DKKJ01000320.1 GCA_002455175.1 Opitutaceae bacterium UBA6669 | reverse complement strand
CCACGGTCTCTCGTGGCCGGGTTCGGTTATGGACACAAGCTGGCGTGGTTTGCAGGATGCGGTCCCCGGACGCGAGAGACCGCGTCGCTCCGGGGAAATGCGGAAATTACGAAACGCGGAAATGGCGAAATTCAAGACCCCTACTTACAGACGATGACTGACTTCAGATTCCCTCTTTCCGCGTTTCAGTGATTCGGCATTTCCGATTTCTCTTTCGAGACGCTCGCCGAGCGAAACGCGGAAGCGCTTCGTTAAGCCCTTTGTATCAGTCCTGGCCAAGTTTCGGGGCGGGTCCAAAAAGCGTCAGTTCGGCGGCCGTAGTAGGCGTCGAGAACCTGATCCATCACGCGGGAGGTGCGGCGCGCGGATTCGCCGGTGCTGGGACAGGTACCGATACCTAGGAGGTCGTTTACGACCGTTTGAATCAGGGGTTGCTGCACGTGGGGCGGATGAGGGATTTCCTCTGCGCGTTCGCCTCCAGGTATCGAGAGGCGCAAGGGTGCGTTGTCGAAGACAGAATATTCCAAGACTTTTTCCGTTCCGGTGATTCGACACACGTCGCCAGCAATCGCCGCGGCGAAGTTCCACGTGGCGGTTCCCGGCACGGTGCCGGCGCGAAACTGCATCACCACGTTGTCCTCCGCCTCGTAGGTGTGACCGCGATTCGAGGCGAAGCCATGGACGTCCGTCAGGGGCCCGAGGAGAAAATCAATCAAGTCGAGTGCGTGTGACCCGAGATCGAGAAAAAGACCGGCTCCCGCGCTGGCGACGTGGGTGCGCCATCCGGCCTCGGCCTTGTGCGCAGGGGAAGCGTAACGGTAGTCGACGCTGGTAATTTTCCCGAGCTCGCCGGAGTCAACAAGCTGTTTGGCCCGAACGAAGCGCGGCAGTGCGCGACGGTAGTAGGCGACGTAAAGGGGAAGCGAGCGCTCGCTGAAGGCGGCGACCATGGCATCGCACTCACCGACTGTGCGCGCCATCGGTTTTTCTACGTAAGCAGGCTTGCCCGCAGCGGCCACCTGGAGCGCGGCAGAGAGATGCGCATCCGGCGGGGTGGCGATGTAGATGGCATCGACCTCCGGGTCGGCGATAAGTTGAGCTGCGTTGTCGTACCAGCGCGCAACCCCATGCCGCCGCGCGTAATCTGCGGCGAGTGTGGCATTCCGGCGCATTACGGCGACGAGTTCCGAGTTTTCGGCGAGTCGGAAACCCGGTCCGCTTTTTACTTCCGTGACATCACCGCAGCCGAGAATTCCCCAGCGTACTTTCTTTCGATCGGAAAAGGGAGCGTTCATGGATTAGACGAGAGGAAGCAAACGGGATCCGATGAACGTCATGGCCAGTCCTACCACTGACAGCACGGTGGCGAGAACGGTCCAGGTCTTCAGCGTTTCCTTCTCCGTCATGCCACCGAGTTTGCTGATAACCCAGAAACCGCTGTCGTTCATCCACGAGCAGGCGAAGGCACCGAAGCCGATCGCGAGAAACAAGTACATCGAGTTGTAGGGGAGAGCGGGGTTGATGGCGGGATCGATCATCGGCCAAAGAATGGCCGAGGTCGTGAGCATAGCCACGGTTGCCGAACCCTGGGCCACACGGATAACAAACGCGGTGAACCAGCTCAGCAGAAGAATATCGAGGCTGTACTTGAGTGCCAGCAGCTTGATGGCATCACCCACACCTGCCAAACGGAGCATGCCGCCAAAGGCGCCGCCCGCTGCCGTAATGAGAATAATGACTGCACCGGTGGCCAATGGACCCTCTAGCATGCCGGCGACGTGCGCGAATGTGAACTTCCGCTGACGCGCTACCAACCACATGGACCAAACTGCGCCAAGGAGTAGGGCAAAGTTTTTGTTTCCAATGAACGCGGTCACCTTGGAAATCGAAGCAAACGTTTCAGGTCCGCCAAGTGCTTCAATGCCACTCGGGTATCCCGCGATTACTTTCAGAATTGAGCCGGAGCCAATGAGGAGAATCGGGAGCAGGACCGGAGCGACACTCAGCAAAAACGGAGGGAGATCTCGCTCAGACTTGTCCGCAATCGAGGCGAGTTCATTCAAAGAAACCCCTGGTGTTTCGCGTAAGGGAATCTCGATACGACGATCGAGCCAGCGGATAAATACGAAGCCGACCAGAATCGGGATGATACCCGCCGCGATGCCCCAAAAGAGAGACAGTCCTGGGTCGACCCGAAGATTATCGACCATCGCCAGCGGACCAGGATGAGGTACGGTGAGGCTGTGGGTAACCACTCCGGCAGCACAGATCGCCATCAGGTAGAGCAGGTAACTTTTTCCCGTGCGCAAGCGAAGCGCTCGGGCCAGGGGCACCATGAGCATGAACATGGTGTCGAAGAAAATCGGAATCGATAGGAAGTAGGTGCTTGTGAGCAGCGCGAACCCCGCGCGTTTCTCTCCAAAGGCGGCCAAGAAGCGGCGCACGACTTTGTCGGCGGCGCCACTTTCCATCAGGCACATGCCGATAATCGAGGCGAGGCCGATAGAGATGGCGATGGAGCCAGCGGCGCCGCCGAATTCCACAGCGGTGAGCTCCATGGCTGCGACCCAGGAGTTGGCGGAAGCGTCGGGGCGCATTGCCGCGGGCAGCCGGTTGATCGCCGCCTCAGAAAACTCGTGGGTCATGATCCCCGCGAGGAAGGCTGCCAAGATCAACGCCAGAAAGGCGGGCATCCGCAGCTTGGTGATGGCGATAATGATAAATAAAATCGACGCAGCGAGGATGGCAAAGGGCCAGTAGGGACTGCTGGTGATCGCTGCGAAGGCGAGGGGAGGGGCCATAGAGAATATGCGTCGCGCCCACGACGGGGCGTCGCGGGCGTTCCGAGGAAAAACAGGGATCTGCTCGTGGCGTCAGCCCTAAAATACCCGAAAACCTCGACGAACTCGCCCTGCGCCCAGAGCTGCAAGCCGTCGGCGGTTGAGCGTCCCGATTTTAGGCGCTCGCAACTTTAACCACGAGGGTTCGTTCTCCAAACTGCACCTGCGCTCCGGCGAAAAGTTTTCGCCGTGCTTGGGTTTCCACGACGCCATTCACGCGCACCTCGCCGTTGTGCACGGCGACTTTGGCTTGCCCGCCGCTCTCTGCGACGCCGGCGAATTTGAGCAATTGAGTCAGCTCGATGGGCTCGGAGCGGATGGTAATCGTTTCAGTCATACAAAAAAGGAAGGACGGGTGCGTAAAAGAAAGAGTGGGACGACGAGCCTAGGCCACGGGCCCCATGCCTCCGCCCTCGCGCTCCTGGGCGAGGCGAGCGCGGGCATAGTTGAAACTCGCTAGGCAGTTGGAGAAGAGGAAGAAAACCATCACTCCCATCCAGATGGACTGTTGGACAAAGGCGTAGATGGCGAGACCGGCTGCGCCCACAAATCCGATCACTGTGGCGGCGAGAAGGCTTTTGGTCTCTCCCACGCCGAACCACAGAAGCGATTGCAGGATTTGGCCGCCATCAAGCGGGTAAATGGGCAGAAGATTGAAGACGAGCAGCCAGAAGTTTATGAAACGCAGGGTGACGAAAAACCGCTGAAGATCAGGATTTCCGTCGAGCATCCCTGCCTGTTGTGCGAGCAGATGTGCGCCGAAGAGGACGGGGATCAAAATGACATTCACGAGCGGTCCGGCCGCGATGCTCCAGAGGGTGGCACCGGGTCGTCGTGGGGCTTGGACATAAGCGACCCCACCGAGCGGCCATAGAACGATGCGATCCGCTTTGCCTCCCACCGAGCGACAGGCCAGTGAATGGCCAAACTCGTGGATTAGCACGATGAGGAAAAGCGCGAGGTACTCCGCCACATTCCAGACTACAGAACTATAGTAGCCTTGCCGGTTGGTTACCGAGTAGCCGGCGACAAGAAACCACGTCCAGTGGAGGTAGACTTGAATTCCCGAAAAACGAAAGAGGCGAAGAGATCCTTCAGGTGGCGGTGCAAAAGACACCGAGCACGTTAGNNGGCGTGCAATGGCAGGCCAATAATTTGTTGAGGGCTTGAGTCGGGAGAAACGAGGCCGGACGAAAACGCGGAAAGGCTGAAAAGCTGAAACGGGGAAATTCAGAGTGGTGGCGAAGCGAGCTCACGCATCGTTTAGTCCACTGGTGTTAGGCTGTTCCGAATTTCGTAATCTCCGCGTTTCTTGATTTCGGCATTTCCGCAGGGAGGGACCCGCTCCGTCGGGTCCGGGGATCGCGTAGTGACCAACAACGCCAGAGGGTTTCCAGCAGCGCACTGCCTGCAGAGACGAGCTCGGCCATGAGAGACCATGGCCCTCCTCGGAGGGAACGGAGCCGAAGAGATTCACATTTTAGGGGCGTTGGAGTCGTTTTGAGATGATCTTTGACGTAATCGCAAAAGTGAGCGCCACCTTTTGCTAAAACGTTTTTAGTTGACGTGGTTGATTTGTCCGCGGAAAAGAAAAAACGTTTAAGCAAACCCTTGTTTAACCCACCCCCCCGACCGGTTCCGATCGCGTGGCCCCTAGGTCCGACTGTCGCCTGGTCATATCCTGTCCCCTCATGAGAACGCGCACACTACCTATACCTGTCACCCCTGGAGGGCTCTTGCTGGCCATTGGCTTGTTCCTCTCGTGGCTTACCCCGGCCTTTGCCCAATCTGCCGCTACGGGCACCGTCATTGGTACCGTCAACAACAGCGACACGGGCATGTTTTTGAAAGACGTTTTGGTCGAGATACCTGAACTCAATCGTCAGGCATTAACGGATGGTTCTGGAGCCTATCGACTGTTTGATGTCCCAGTCGGTACTCACACGGTGAAGGCGTCGTATATCGGTTTGGACGTCGCCACCCAGACCGTGACCGTCACTGCGGGAGAACGTGCAACGTTGAATTTTAACATGGGGACCCAGATTTACAAGCTGGCCCAATTCACGGTCACCGGTGAGCGCGAAGGCAATGCGGCCTCCATTACCCGCCAGCGCAACGCTCCCAACGTCAAGAACGTGCTTGCTTTGGACGCGCTCGGAAATCTCCCGAACGACTCCGCTGGCGAGTTGCTCATCCGTTTGCCCGGCGTGGCGGGCGCATTCGATGACGAAGGCAATGTCACGGGCGTTTCTGTCCGTGGGACGGATGCCGGGCTAAATACCGTGAGCGTGGATGGAAACATACAAGCTAGCGCTGGAGGTTTCAATCGTGACTTTCGGACGCACAACATCTCCGGTGCGCTTTTCGAGGAAATTGAAGTGATCAAGGCGCCCACGCCCGATATGCCGGGTGACTCCCTGGGCGGAGCTGTCAACTTGAAGACCCGCTCTCCTCTTACCATGAAGGAAAAGCGCCGTATCGACTACGGTGCATCGGTCCGCTACGCGGCCCCTTTCTTTGACCACACTCCTCTACGCACGGCACACCGCGCTCACCCGATGCTCAGTGTGGGGTATCAAGAAGTATTCGATGTGTTCGGCGAAGAGCGAAATCTCGCGGTTTCGCTCAAGGCGTTTTACAGTGAAAACGTCAACTCGGTCGACCAGACTCTTCTGGACTACCAATCTAATTCGCTCAGTGGGCCTGCCTACGTGTGGGACTACCGTCGTCAAAATGCCTATAACAACCGGCTCCAACGGAGTTTGAATCTCAAGGTGGAGTATAAGCTTTCCGATCGTTCGCGGTTTTACCTCGGTGCCATCTGGAATGACGCTCCAGAGAAATTCAATCGCCTCTACACCGTTCGCGCCTACACCGGTGCACAGTCGGTCGCAACCATTGGCGCGAATGGTCAGCCTACGGGCAATAATCCTATCCTCCCCGGTTGGACGCAAAATCGCACGGAAGTGCGTGCTGTGCCGAACAGTATTTTCGAGCTGAACTCGACGCTCTACAGCTTCCTCGACAATCAGCGGCAGATCAATGCGGGCGGGGTGCATGACTTCGACCGTCTGAAGATCGATTACGACGCCGCTTACAGCCACTCCAAGCCTCTTCTCCAAAGCAGTTATCGCGGTGGAAATGCCGGTGGCGGTATCTTCACTATGGACACACGGAGCGTCGGATGGGTACTCGACAAGACCCAGTCCGCCGTTGAGCCCTCATTCAACACCACGGGTGCCGTCGATATTCATGACCCTGCAGCTTATTCGAATGCGCAATTGACCAATCGCGACAACAAGCGCTTCACGACTTACACTAATGCTAGCGCCAACGCGACGTATGTGCTCCCGACCTCGTTCGCGGCCTCGGTTAAGACGGGCTTTCGTTTCCGTGGAGGTACATTCAAGGAAGAACGGAATCAGCAACAGTTCAGATATGTCGGGAACAACCTTGCCTCGTTGGTGGATCGGAGTTTGAGCCTGACCTACTTCGAGGACTTCGGGGGTTTCTTGCCCTTCATCGACTCTTCGTCTGCGGCTCAGGACATTCGGAACAACCCGCAGGCGTGGAATGAGGATCGTTACTACAATCGCTCGCAGTGGTACATGGGGACTNNAGAGGAGGTCACCGCAGGGTATGTTCAGGCGAGCACGCGTTTAGGAAATCTTAACCTTCTCGCTGGCGTACGGGTTGAGCGCACCGACGTGAACACCTGGGGCTACGTGCGTTCACGGGTTCTCTCCACCACCGCTGAACGCGCTGCTGATCCCATCGGCTCGGCTAATCGGGACTACAATAATTATTCGGAACTCGATGCCGGTTACACAGATTGGTTTCCCGGTATTCATGCCGTCTACAAGATTACTCCCAATCTTCAGGGGCGCGCGAGTTGGTCCAACAGCATAGGTCGTCCCTCAATCAGCAATCTCCTGCCATCGCTCTCTTTTAGCGACGCAGCCCAGACCGTGACGATTAGCAATCCTGGCCTAATTCCTCAATATGCGGAAAACTTCGACGTGGGTCTGGAGTATTACTTCGAGCCTGTAGGCCAGGTGTCCGTGGGTTGGTTCCGTAAAGATATCGAGGATTTCATTACCAATGTCACCGGTGGTATTGTTGGTTCTGGTCCCGACAATGGTTTCAATGGCGACTACGCCGGCTACGAAATCCGTACCACAGCCAATGGTGGCCGCGCGAAAATCGATGGCTGGGAGTTTAACTACCAGCAGCAGTTTACTTTCTTGCCTGGTTTCTGGCGCGGATTCTCGTTCAACGCCAACTACACCAAGCTGAATATCAATGGTGACTACGGAGAAATCGGGCCGCGTACGACAACCGCAGATGTCCAACGTTTCATTCCTGAAACCATCAATCTTCGCTTGGCCTATTCGTATCGCAAAATTGGATTCAATGTCCTCTATAACTACCAAAGCGACTATCTGCAGGACTATAACGCGACCGATGCCTCGCGTCTTCGTTACAAGATGGCTCGCGAGCTGATCAACGTGGGTGTTTCGTACCGCATCACCCGGAACGCTACGCTCTCCTTGGACGTCGCCAATATCTTCAANNCGATCGTCTTGAGCGCTCGACCACCAATGGGGTCGCGATCGTCGCTGGGGTGAGAGGCCGATTCTAACTAGCAATCACCCCCGGTATCGCCGCCATGAAAGTGTCACCTCTTCTTGCCACCTGCCTGGCGGCGATGACCGCTGGGTCTGTTTTCGCCGCGCCGGAAATGCCCCGGCTCAAGCACAACGATTCGGGGCTGCTCGTCGATCTGGGGGTTGGTCTTTGGGCCTGGCCTTTGCCGATGGACCACGATGGCGACGGCCTCATGGACTTGGTGGTGGCCTGCACCGACAAGCCTTACAATGGGACCTACGTTTTTCGGAACTCGGGCAACATCGATCCGCAGAATGGTCTGCCGATCTTCCAGCCTGCCGTGCGTATTGGTCCCGCTGTGCAGAATCCACAGATCTCCTACGTGGAGGGTAAGCCCGTCGTCACCAGCCCGAATCATGTTTATCCTGATTTCAAGAAGAGCGGGTTTGAGCGGGGCGTAAAACTACCCGCGCCTGACAAGATTCATCAGGCGCCAGGAAACATCCGAGCGAATCAATGGCGCTACGTTGATTTCGACAACGATGGACGACTCGATCTGGTCGTCGGAATCGGCTGGTGGGGGGACTACGGCTTNNGAAACACCGGGACGACCGAGCAACCGGCATACGCTGACCCCGTGAAGCTGGAGGCGGGTGGCAAAGTCATCGACGGCTACGGAATGCCTTCGCCCAGTTTCGCCGACTTCGATGGTGACGGTGATCTCGATCTTATCTGCGGTGAATTCCTCGACGGCTTCATTTACTACGAAAATATTGGGACGCGTGCAAAGCCGGAGTACGCTGCAGGCCGTCGTCTGACCAATGCGGGCAAGTCCATCGCGATGGAGCTGTGCATGATCACACCGGTCGCTTACGACTTCAATGGGGATGGCCATGTCGACTTGATCGTCGGTGACGAAGACGGCCGGGTGGCCTTCATCGTGCATACCGGCAAAGTAGTGGATGGCGTACCTCAGTTTCTGCCACCGCGCTATGTGCGTCAGTACGCCGACAACGTGAAGTTCGGTGCGCTTTCTTCTCCGGTCAGTGTCGATTGGGACGGCGATGAACTCGACGACATCATCACGGGTAACACTGCAGGCTACATTGGCTTCATCAAAAACCTGGGCGGAAATCCCCCTCGCTGGGCCGCGCCGGTTTATTTGGCGGCCGAAGGGAAAACGATTCGAATCATCGCAGGTCCGAATGGTTCGATTCAAGGCCCTGCAGAGGCGAAATGGGGCTATTCCAATGTCAGTGTCGCGGACTGGGATGGCGATGGCCTTCTGGACATTCTCGATCTCGGTATCTGGGGACACATCACGTTCTACAAAAACATCGGAACGCGTACGGGGCCGAAGCTCGCTAAAGGGGAAAACCTGCAGGTGGCCTGGCAAGGCTCCGTTCCAAAGCCTGCTTGGAATTGGTGGAATCCCGAAGGAAACGAATTGGTGGTTCCTTGGCGCTCAACGCCCTCCATGGTGGATCTCAATGGCGACGGATTGATGGATCTGGTCACGCTCGATGTGGAGGGCTATCTCGCCTTTTACGAACGGCGCCGCGGACCTGACGGCAAACTCGTCTTGCTCCCTCCGCGCCGGGCCTTCTGGAGCGAGGGTGCTTCAGAGTTCAATAGCGGTGGCGTGCCGACCGGCCGGGGTAAAGATAAGTCCGGGCTGCTCCAGATGAACAGTGGGCAGGCAGGGCGAAGCGGCCGACGCACCTTTTGCTGGGTGGATTGGGACGGTGACGGAAAACGGGATCTGATCGTCAACAGCCAACCCAATGCGAATCTCTTCCTTGGACGCGGCACCAATAAAGACGGGCAATGGGTATTTGAATACAAGGGTCCGATGCACAGCCAGGTGATTGCAGGTCACTCCACCACGCCGACCCCGGTGGATTGGGATAAANNCTGATCTCCTGATCGGTGCGGAAGACGGCTTCTTCTATCATCTGCGCAATCCACGCTCCAAATAGGTGGCTCGTTCGTCCTGTGCTTTTGGGTATTTCAGGCCGAAAACGCTCTCATTTTCTTCAATGTCATCTCCCTACAAGCCGAAAGGCATCTACTCCGCACAATGGATTCCGACCGACGCTGCCGGTCGGATTGATCGCCAGGCGCTCGCCTCGTTGATCGAGTTTGAACGAGGGCATGGAATCCATGGCTTCCTCGCTCTGGGCAGCACCGGCGAATTTCCTCAGTTCAGCGTCGAGGAACGCAAACAGGTGCTCAAAGCCGTTGTGGAGATGTCAGGTGGGCTGCCGGTCTTGGCCAACATCACCGACATTCGTCCCAAGGCCGCGATTGAGTTTGGGCTTTACGCCAAAGAATTGGGTGTGAAAGCCGTGGGGTTGATGCCTCCGATGTTCTACCCGGTTTCGCAGGCGGATCAGCTGGCTTACTTCCTTCATGTGGCTGACAAGGTTGGACTACCAGTCATGCTCTACAANNACCCGGTCATGCTTTACAACTTCCCAGAGTTGACGGGTAAGCGGATCGATCTCTCCACGATTGCAGCGTTTGCGGACCGTGCTCCGATGTGCGCGATCAAGCAGAGTGGAGGAGAGTTTGCCTACCACCGCGAGCTTGTGGCTCTCGGTAAGGAGAAGGGATATGTCGTGATGTCCGGTGCCGACACCCGGCTCAGCGAAGTCTTTTCGGTCGGTGCCGCCGGCGCTATTGGCGGGTTGGTCAACATTGTGCCCGAGCTTATGGTGCTGCTCTATCGTGTATGCGCAGAGGGTCAGAAGGGTGAGATCAAACAGGCTGCGGAGACCATGGTTGAGGTCGGACGGATCGTGGATCAGCTGACCTTTCCTCTGAATGTTGCTGCAGGAATCGAAGCTCGCGGCCTGCCACCGGGTGTGCCCAAGATGATCGTCTCACCCGAGTCGCGGTCCATCTACCAAAAGATCCTCGTCGATCTCCGCGCACTCTTCGCCAAGACGAATCTCCCTGTTGGAACTCCTGTCCATGCCTGAGACTGCTCCGAACGAACTTGTCCGCACCCTGTCGGGAATCGATCTGGCGGTTCTGCTGGTTTACCTGGTGGGAGTGACGGGCTTCGGAGCCTGGTTTTACTGGCGTAATCGAGACAGTGAAAAGTATATGTCGGTNNCCGCTCACTCCCAGGGTGGGCGGTGGGCTTGTCGATTTTTGGTTCGTACGTCAGCAGCATCAGCTTCCTGGCGAATCCTGGAAAGTCGTTTGCAGGCAACTGGAATGCGTTCGTTTTTGCCCTGACGCTCCCGGTCGCCGCGCTGATTGCGGTGAAGTGGTTTGTGCCGTTCTATCGGAAAATTGGTGAGGTTTCCGCGTACCAACATCTCGAAAACCGTTTTGGAGCGTGGGCGCGTACCTACGCGGTACTTTGTTACATGCTGACACAGATCGCGCGCCTGGGGACGATTCTCTATTTACTCGCGCTCGCACTGGTTCCGCTCACCGGTTTCGATATTCGCACCATCATCGTGGTGGTGGGGTTGGTAGTCATCATTTACCCGCTACTCGGAGGGACCGAGGCCGTGATCTGGACGGGTGTGGTGCAAGCGGTGGTACTCGTCGGGGGCGCCCTGGCTTGCGTCATCACCCTCTTAGTTGGAATGCCAGGAGGGGCTGGGCAGATCTTCACAATCGCAGCTGAGGAAGGGAAATTCAGCCTCGGCAGTCTCTCACCTGCGCTCGATCAGTCCACATTCTGGGTCGTGTTGATCTACGGACTGGTGATCAACCTTCAGAACTTCGGGATCGATCAGAGCTATGTCCAACGGTACATCACCGCTAAATCGGATGCCGCTGCGGCACGAAGCGTCTGGATTGGGGCAATGTTGTATTTGCCGATTGGAGCCGCATTTTTCTTCATCGGGACCGCGCTTTACGCGTTCTACAAAGTTCAGCCTGAGCTCCTACCCGCGGCACTTGATGCGGCGCGCAATCCGGACGCGGTCTTCCCCTATTTCATCAGCCGTCAGTTGCCTGCCGGTCTGGCAGGACTGGTGGTGGCAGGTCTTTGTGCCGCGGCGATGGATTCGAATCTGAACTGCATGTCCACCCTCTTCCTGCGAGATATCTACCAGCGCTATCTCCGTCCGAAGACAACGGAACGGGAGGCCATGCGTGTGCTCCATTTGTCCACGTTGGTGTTTGGCCTGATCAGCATTGTTGCCGCTGTCGCGATGATCAGCATCAAGAACGCACTCGACGTTTGGTGGGAGCTCGCAGGCATCCTCGGTGGCGGGATGTTGGGCCTTTTCCTGCTCGGCATCATTGCGCGCACCGCCACCAGCCGGGCAGCGGTTGCCGGCGTAGGGGCCGGAATACTAGTGATCCTGTGGATGACGTTTTCGCCTCGTTACGATAGCTTCCCTGAAGCTTTGCGCAGTCCCTTCCACGGGTTGCTCATCATCGTCTTGGGAACCGCAGCGATCCTCCTCGTTGGTTTAGCGGCCACTGCATTTCTTAAACCGCCGCGGGCAGAAGAGCGGAGAGCTGAAAGCTGAAGAATCCAAATGCTGAACCACTGAAACGCGGAAAAGCTGAAAATTTGGAGATTCGGAATTGAGTCGGTTAGATTGGTGCAGGGTTTAGTTGGGCAGGGCTTTTTGGTAGGCGTTGGTTGCTCCCGAGTTGGATCAGGAGTGGGTAGGCTTTTATGAATCAGATACCCCAATACATTCTACTTCTTTTGGTGCTGCTCAACCGAAGACGGCTGAGGGAGGTTATCGTCGCCATGGGTATCGGTGTGGCNNGTGATCGCCACCTCGCCGGATCCACAACGTGCCTTTATCGGGACACCGGCGATTGCCCTGCTCCCGGGAGGCATGCTGGTGGCAGCCCATGATTTTTTTGGAAAAAGTGAGCTTACGGATACCACGCGCGTGTATACGTCTGAAGATCAGGGGCAGACCTGGTCCCTGCGTTCGGAGATCCTAGGGCAAGCCTGGTTTTCTCTCTTCGTCCACCGCGGAGCTCTTTACCTGCATGGCACCGCAAGCCGGTATGGTGACCTCACGATCCGCCGGTCGCTCGATGGCGGCAAGACCTGGACGGAACCCAAAGACGATAAATCCGGGCTACTGATGCGCGGACGTTACCANNGATCTGGCGTGCCGTGGAGGAGCGCGTCAATGACCTCACCTGGCCGCTGCATTTTTCAACGGTGGTGGTCTCCGCTCCTGAGGAGTCCGACTTGCTGGACGCTGCGAACTGGACCCGCACCAACGGAATTTTATTTCAACCAGAGTGGTTCAATGGACGGCGCCCGGGATGGCTGGAAGGCAATGTGGTGGTGACTCCGCAGGGTGGACTTATCAATTTGCTGAGGGTTCATGCGGAGCCTGCGATGACGGACCGTTTTGAGCTGAGAGGTGGCGCCAGCGGAATTCCGCGCTTTGAGGTGGGCGCACGGTGTGAGGTCTCTCCTGATGGGCGCACGCTCACCTTTGATCCCGAAAAAGGCTTTGTTCACTTTCCTGGCTCCCAATCGAAATACACGGTGCGATTTGACCCTATTACTCAGCGCTATTGGTCACTCGTTCAAAAAATCACCAATCCGTACACGGGATACCTTTGGGAGAATAGTCCCAACCATCAGCGCAATGTTCTCATGCTGACGTCTTCGTCCGATCTGGTGACATGGAAAGAGCACGGCGCGGTTTTGCGCTGGCGTGAAGGAACGCTGATGCCGTCTCAGGGTAAAGTGGGATTCCAGTACGTCGACTGGCAGTNNTTTCACGTACCTCCTGGGGCGGTCGGAATTATCACGATGCGAACTACATGACGTTTCATCGCGTTCAGCGTTTTCGCACGTTCACGCCTGAGGACTCACCGGCTGATCTGGCCGACGCACAGAATGCCGCGAGAACGGGATCTTCTCGATGATTGCCATCGACCCTACCTCCCGGACGTTGGGAACCGTGCACCCTCGTGATCACACTGAGAGGCGGTGGGCACAAGGGGTGCGCCGGAGTTTCCTCTACTCACTTTTCCTTTTAGGCATGCCTGTTTCTTTGTTCGCCGGCGAAAGGCAAATTACCCGAGCTGCTCACGGCCACGTGCTGACCAATATCAACGCCTGGTNNGGGCCCGAGCATCCGACGGCCGATTGGACGTATGCTATGACGCGCCGGCGGGGTGTGCTGGTGGACGTGCGTCAGCCGGGAGTTTTTCGTGCAGTCGATGCTGCGACGTATGGTCCACCCTTTGTTCCCGGTGCGCTCAGAGGAGGTTCTCATGTGCATGTTTTCAGTCCGGATGGCGCGTGGGTCAGTTTCACGTACGATGATGAGGTGCTGGCCCGGCTGGGCACCGCAGCGTCGGCGGAGTTCGATATGAATCAACGCAATGTCGGGGTCTCCGTTCCTGCGGGGAGAGTTGCGGTCGTGAATGCGCATCCGAGAAATCATGACGGCGATTGGTTTTCGGTCGTGGTGACTCGGACCGTGAATCAGCCTCGTCCGGGCTCTGATGAGATTTCGCGCGCGTGCGAAGAGGGGTGGGTGGGGCAGAACGGATACCTTCGCGGCGACGGTACTCGGCAAACTCGGGCTCTGGCTTTCCAAGGAACCGTTCTCTCCAAAACTGGAACGCCTCACGCAGAGGTGTTTGTTGTCGATTTACCGGAAGATCTTACGCGTGCGGGTGAAGGCCCGCTTGAAGGGACTTCACAGCGCCGTCCGAGTCCACCACGCGGGACCGTTCAACGTCGCTTGACCTTTACGGATTCAGCGCCGTTTCCCGGAGTAGCTTTGGCGCCGCGTCACTGGCTGCGAAGCTCTCCCGATGGAAGTCGGATCGCTTTTCTTCGAAAGGATGCCCAAGGGGTGGTCCAACTGTGGACGATCTCGCCCAATGGAGGCCAGCCTCAGCAGATCACTCGCAACGCACAGAGTGTCGCTTCCGCATTGAGCTGGAGTTCTGACGGTCGATGGATCGCGCACGTGATGGATGGTAGCGTGTGCGTGACCGACGTTGCTGCGGGGGAGACGCGCCGACTCACTCCGAAAACCGAAAACGCAGAGGATGCACCCAAGCCCTTCGCCTGCGTAGTCTCTCCCGATGATGCTCATATTGCCTACACGCGCAGTGTGGGCGGTCCGACGGGTCGCTATGACCAAATTTTCGTGGTTCCGACGCGCTAAATCTTTTTACCCCTCACTCTCACTATGAAAATTCTGCTGTCTCTCTTTGCTGCTGCGATGATGTGTTCTAGCCTTGCTGCGGCCCCCAAACACCCCGCGGTGCTTTCGCACGCGTTTATTTATGAGAAGGCTCCGTATCCGCAATGCCATGCGTCGACGATTGTAGAGACCTCCGCGGGTAATCTCGTGGCGGCTTGGTTCGGTGGAACGAAAGAGAAAGCCCCCGATGTTGGCATCTGGGTATCGCGCCAGGAAAACGGCCAGTGGACTTCCGGGGTTGAGGTCGCGACTGGTGTGATGGATGCGACTACCCGTCACCCGACTTGGAATCCCGTGCTTTTCCAACCCAAGGACGGCCCGCTGACACTCTTCTACAAAGTAGGTCCTAGCCCTCAAACTTGGTGGGGGATGGTCATGACCTCTACCGATGAGGGGAAATCCTGGAGCAAGCCGCAGAAGCTTCCGTCCCAGTTTTTGGGACCGATCAAGAACAAGCCGGTTCAGTTGGCGAATGGGACGATTCTCTCTCCGACGAGTATCGAAACCGAGAGCAAGCCCAGTCGCTGGCGAGTCTACTTTGAACGCAGTGTGAATAATGGGGCGACTTGGACGGCCACGCCTTACGTGAACGACGGAATTGAGGTTGCTGCCATCCAGCCCAGCATCCTCCTTCTCGGAGGTGATCGTCTGCTCGCGTTGGGGCGGACCCGTCAGGGTCGCTTGTTCGAAGTGCGTTCCGAGGATGCCGGTACCACGTGGGGTCAATTCAAGCTCACCGCGACACTTAATCCCAACTCGGGGACCGATGCCGTCACGCTCGAGGATGGGCGCCATTTGCTCATCTACAATCCGGTGGAAAAAGGACGCACACCGCTGACGATCGCCGTTTCGAAAGACGGGTCCACCTGGAAGGATGTGATCACACTTGAGGATGAACCGGGTGAGTATTCCTATCCGGCGATTATCCAATCCAAGGACGGCCGTGTGCATGTCACCTACACCTGGAAAAGAGAGCGCGTACGTTACGCGATGATCGATCCGAGTCGTCTCTGATTCATTGATACGACTCCCCGAGCAAACTCTATTCCTTGCCCATCACCATGAAGCCCCTTCGTAATCTTTTTGCCTACGCGCTGTGCACAGCCGGGCTGTTTGCCCAGACGGAAAGTAAACCCGCTCCGAATCACGCAGATGTTCCTGGAGTCGTGATTGCTCATAGTCCGAAGGAGAGCCGAATCTTCTTAGGATCGGCCGGCATTGCTGTGCTGCCCGACGGGACGTATCTGGCAAAGCATGACGAGTTTGGTCCCGGAGCGACGCATAACACCAATGCCATCACCCGCGTTTACCGCTCCACTGACAAGGGTCGCACGTGGATGCAGATCAGCCGCGTGGAGAATCTTTTCTGGGCAAACATTTTTCCACACCGCGGTGCGGTCTACATGATGGGGACCTCCGCGAATCATCGCCATNNTGGACGGAGGCGAAGGACGAGAACACGGGTCGCCTCTTCCCCGACATCTCGTACCACACGGCGCCCATGCCGGTTGTTTTTCATCAAGGCCGAATTTGGCGAGCGATGGAGGATGAGAAAGGAGGACAAAAGTGGGGAGAAAGCTTTCGCGCCTTCATGCTGTCAGCGCCAGAGGAGGCGGATCTTCTGAAGGCGTCAAGTTGGACGGCATCGAATGCGATTCCGCGGGACGCGAGCTATCTGGGTGGACGATTTGGCGGTTGGTTGGAAGGGAATGCGGTGGTCACCCCCGAGGGGGAAATCGTCGATATCCTGCGGGTGGACTATCGAGACGTGCCCGAAAAGGCGGCGATCGTGCGGATTTCGGCGGATGGCAAGACGGCGACCTTTGATCCCGAGAAAGACTTCATTGATTTTCCGGGAGGCTGCAAAAAATTCGTGATCCGTTGGGATGCGCCCAGCAAACGCTACTGGACGATTTCCAACGCGATTCTGCCCCAACACGTGGGACAAAATGTTGAGCGCGTCCGCAATGCCGCTGTCCTGATGTCTTCGACGGACCTGCGGAAGTGGACCCCACATCAGACCTTGCTCTACCATGCGGACGTCGCTGCGCACGGATTCCAGTATCTTGATTGGCTGGTGGAGGGCGAAGATCTGTTGGTGGTTTCACGCACCGCGTTTGCAGATGGTTTGGGAGGTGCGAAGAATCAGCATGATTCGAATTACCTCACCTTTCATCGCGTGAAGCAGTTTCGGAGCGTGGTGGAATCGATCGTCGACGTCGCCGGCACGCGTTAGGCCGCGAAAACAAGG
>DKKJ01000253.1 GCA_002455175.1 Opitutaceae bacterium UBA6669 | reverse complement strand
CCTCTGCACGCCTACCGTTGGTGGCTCCTCCTGCGCGTGCAGGGTCTTCGCCTTTCATTTCGTTGGTCTCACGTGGTCACTTGGATCGGAAATTTCTACAGCGCATTTCTATTAGGCGGTCTTGGTGGCGACGCTGCTCGTGCCTACTATGTTTGTAGGGATGCCCCCGAAGCAAAAGCCGGCGGCCNNAGCACCATCGCGGTAACCGTTCTTTTGGCGAAGTCTCCCGATCAATGGCCGCAGTGGTTGCGGGATTCGCTGGGCGAATCTCTCTCCGGGCTCATTTCCGATTTCCGGCGTCGCACGATTGCCGCGCCCGGAGTCCATCTCATTGCTTTCGGCATAAGCGTGGTGGTCTGGCTGCTCGATTTCATCTCTGTCTGGTTACTCGCCCTCGGCGTCGGCCTCCCCCTTCCCTTTTTCGAGACCTGCATCGCCGTCTCTGTCGCCTACGCGTCAACCGCTTTACCGATCAGCATCGGCGGGCATGGCGTGCGCGAAGGAGCGCTCTTGTTTGTGCTTGGACTTTTCGGATTGATCGGAGCCACAGGACCCGATCACGAACGAGCTTTGATTCTCGCCGTGCTAGTCTGGGCAGTGACGATGATTTGGAGCTTGTTCGGTGGTCTTGTCCTCGTCCTCACGCGCCAGGACCGCGTGGCGGCACGGTCACCGTGACATCGTGAAGCCCGATCGAACGCAGCTGCGAACGCCCCTGATTTAGCCGCAAAGCGGGTTCGGGTGAGCGCACATCAAAACGGTTTACGCCTGGCTCGAGAACGACGGTAATCTTAGGGAGGTCCGACGGCTCGTCTCCGAGGTGGGCTTGCCCGACTGTTTTCCCTTTGAATCGCACTTCTACGGTCCGCGTCCCTGCCCCACTCATCCTGAACTGTAAATCGATCGAAAGCGGGCGATCGTAAGGATTAAAATACATGAGTGTGGAGGGTCCAAATGACCATCGAACTTGAGACGACGCAGAACCCTCGGTGCTCGAGTACCATCCTTCCCCTGGCGTAAGCGTAGATACGAGGGGAAGCTCCGGCTTGCTTGATGGGTTCAAATAAATAGCCACCTGCTCGCTCGCTCCACCGTCCAAGACGCGAGTATACCCCAAGTGGGCCAGACTGCCGAGGATGGCCGCTCCCCCGTCTTCGTAAGCCCGCCGATTGAGATAGATCGCCGCAAACCCATAGCGCTGGAGTCGCTCCACCATTTGGGGAACAGGCAAGACCTCGAGGTCTCTTTGCCAGCGGCTCCGAGAACGGAATTTCGCTCCTCCATAGCTAAACCGCAGAGACGTCGTATGCAGGTAAGGGCGAAAGAGCTCGTAGTCCACCAGGCGATACGGGGTGACGACCTCAGGAAATCCGAGAACCGGGAGCTGAAAGACCATGGAGCCAGTCGGCAGGGAAGCCTCCAGCGCTTTCCCGAAAACTTCGTCTGCCTTAACCCGCGCTGCCATCAATCCGTGGCGCTCAGCCGGAAACTGTCGGGGAATTTGATCCAGCGCACCGATCGCCGCCACCGCCAGAGCTAAGACCCACCGCCAGGCTGGACTCATTTGCCGGGTGATGCCGCTGAGCCGAACCATTAAGAAAAGGAGCGCAATGCATCCGACGAAAACCGAGATGCGGTTGGTTGCTCGGAAAATTTGAAAGCCCAAAAAAAGGGCGAGGATATTGGTAATACCGCCCAGCGCGCCGTAGGATAAAATCCATGACGTCTGCAATGCCCACCCGCTCGGCGCTTTCCCTCGGAGCACACGTCGTACGGAGTCCACGCACAGCCAAATGAAACCGGCAATTCCCACCATCCCGAGATAAGGCAGGAACGGTTCTCCACGCCAATCGGACCATCGCGCGTAGCGATTGCCAAAGAATGCCATCCAGTCCCAGCGATGCGAACTCGGCGGTACAAACATCTCGACCGCCTTCAACGCATACATTTCGGTCCCGCCATAGTTTCGCGCCAACAGAGGCAAACCACCGCTCGCCGTGTAGAGCCAAAATTCCGCGTGCACGACGAGAAATCCTGCACCTGCAACGGCAATGCAGGCCGCCCCAATCTGCAGGTTCACCTTGTGACGAGCGCCAAAAAACTGAGCAACGATCGCCCAGCAGATCAGCTGGCACCAGAAGAAAAGATTGTAGGGATTACTCGCGCCCAACGAAGCCGCGATCCCCAGACAGATCCAGGTCTCTCGACTACGCCAGACGAGTGGTGTTTTCCGACCAATAAACCAGCAGCAAAGTAATCCGATGGGAACGGTCCAGGTGAACAGCAGGAGGAGATGAGCAAGCCCGCGGTGAAAAACCGAGTAGGTGAACGCAAATAAGAGCGCCCCGGCAAAGGCCCACTCCCACTGCGCTTTGAACCGTCGCGCCACTCCGTAAAACGCCAACCCCGAACTTACTGTCGCCAAGAGAAGAGCCAAATTGGCGGTGATCGCTAACCCCCAAAGCCGCGTCAATCCACCCAGTCCCAGAACCAAGAATTTATCAGGCGTTGGGTAACCATTCCAATGCGCTCCCCAGGGCGCGCCCAGTCGGGTGAGAATCTGCGGGAGGAGCGGCCACGTATCACCTTCTGCCGCCGCTTTAATTCGCGTCAGAATTTCATGCGAATCTCCCGAGTAATCGAGGGGAACCGTCCACGCCTCCCGGGTCCACATTTGGTAATGCCAAGCCCACAGGAGGGAGATCGAGAGACTCAAACCCAACACACGCAGCATGCCCACCCCATCGAAGCGTGACAACCACGATGGGAACAGGGGTATGGAAAAAAACGAAACTAGCCGGGAAGGCCAGGTCCTAACGGAACGACTCATGAAGCGGGAGCCCGGAGAAAACGAGAGACCTCCCGAGCATGCAAGCCTTCCACGTATAGTTTTGCCTCACCGGCATGACCTGCTATCCCGCTCATTCCTTGTCCTATCGCCATCCAGGTTCTTCAGGCCTCCAGCCTCGTCCCACCCGTCCTTCCTCCGGGTATGAAGGACTGTTTTTCGATTCGTTTGCCACAGACTCCGCCTGGATTCGTGACAAGGGTTACATCCACATTCCACCGTTACAAACCTCCGTGAAATTACGTATCCACGGAGAGATTCGCCCACATCCCGAAGCGTTCGGACTCTCTCGTGGCTGGCCCTCGCTAACGATTGCCGTCGCGGGCGGCCCGAGGGTGTCGGTTCAACCGCAAAAACTGGGCTCCTGGGAAGCGCAGATAGAACTCTCTGCCGAACAGGCNNCTGCAGTTCTACCTGGGTGGTGTCCGTCTGACCAATACACTGGCTTGGGCGGGTCGCATTCTCGGTCTCAAATCGCTCCAGACTTTCCGTGGACAACCCAAGAACCGCCAATTGAGGCTCGTGAGGATTGAAACGAGCGAGGGTGAAACGGTCTATGACTTCTCTGATCGGCACGCACCCTTCTCACCCGAGTTCGCACGAAAGCATCTGAAACTGGGCCTCAATATCGCTGGTTTTCTCACTGCAGACCTGGGGGTCGGTGAAAGCGCGCGTTGCATGGTGCGTGCAGCCGATGCTGCTCACCTGCCTACAGCACTTATTGATCTTAGGTTGCACAGTAAAAATCCGCGGGGAGACACCACGTACGCGTCGCGCTTGGTGGACGCACCGGTTCACCAAGTGAACGTGGTCCACCTAGACGCTCCTGCCTCGCTCGATGTGGAAACGCATCACGGCGTGGCTTTCCGCGCGGGACGTTACCAAATTGGATACTGGGCTTGGGAATTGCCCGAGTTTCCTGATGCCTGGATGCGATACTTTGCGGCGTTTGACGAAATTTGGTGCCCGAGTGACTTCGTTCGTTCTGCCATTGGATTCAAATCTCCAGTGCCCGTGATCGCGATGCCCCATGCTATCGCTTTCAACCGACCTGAGGAAGACCTCGCTACGCTACGCCGCCGTTTTAATCTTCCCGCAGACGCCTACCTCTTCCTCTTCCTTTACGACCTTAACAGTTATTCAGAACGGAAAAACCCTCGCGCCGTAATCGAAGCGTTTCGTCGCAGTGGTGCTGCCAGTCGAGGCGCCCGTCTGGTGATGAAGGTGCATAATACCCACGGTAACGAACGTGACCTTGAGCTCCTTAAAAACTCTCTTTCCGATCTCCCCGAGACGATCTTGATCACGCACACCCTTTCCCGAAATGAAGTGTACTGCTTGCAAGCAGCCTGTAGCTGTTTCGTCAGCTTGCATCGCGCCGAAGGTTTTGGGCTTTCCGTGGCTGAGTGTATGTACCTCGGAAAACCCGTCATCACGACCGACTGGTCTGCCACCACCGAATTTGCGGACGCCTCCTGCGCCTTTCCTGTTCGTGCTCGTCTTGTCACGCTCACGGAAAACCATGGGCCTTATGGCAAGGGACAAATGTGGGCAGATCCCGATGTGGACCACGCGGCTGAGCACATGCGACGGTTAGTGGATGACCCTGCCCTCGGGGAAAAGATCGGAGTTGCCGCTCGCCAGCGCATTGAGACGCAACTTTCTCCTCTAGCGATAGGCACGCGCTATCGGCGGCGCTTGGAAGCGATTTTCATGCGTTANNTTAATTTCTCAAGTGGAGAACGTGTACGTGGCGACGTTTCAAATCAGTTTCTCGCTTCCTAGGCGTAGGTAAATGCTGCGCCTGAGGCATTCGTGTATGTATCCACGTCTCTTCCTTTTTCTTTTCCTTCCGTTGGTGGTGCTTTTGAACGTCTGCAATTACAGCAAACTCTACCTGCACTCGCACTACGAGGAGGGCGACGACGCCGCCAATGCTCTGCAGATCTACAAAGCGAAATCGTTCCGCGAGCTTCACGGCAACTACTCCCGCTTCAGCTTCAACCATCCCGGCCCCGCTTTCTTCTATGCTTACGCTCTCGCGGAGAGCGTTCTGTATGATCATGCGAAGGTCGTAGCCACTCCCAGAGCCGCTCACCTCTGGATGACGGTAGCCATGCAGTCGGCATTCCTGTGTGCAGCCATCGCCCTAGTCGCCACCCGCACACGACAGCCTTACCTATTTGGTCTACTCTGTCTCGGCCTTGCTGCGCTTCATTTTGGCCACGCCAGCGGAGCATTTTATAGCAATTGGCCTCCGCATGTTTTGTTGATGCCTTTCCTCTGTCTGCTCGCCGCCGCCGCAGTAACGTCTCAGGGTCGTGGTGAAGGTTTATTTACTTTGGTTCTCTCGGCCTGCTTCCTCATTCACGGGCATGTTGCGCAGCCTCTCTTTGTTTTGCCGATTGTCGGACTTGCTGTCACCCTCCTGATTCGAAACCGACGACAGGCAGGAGAGTCTAGCTTTCAACGCCGTGACACTCTGACCTGGCTGACCACCGGCCTCTTCGTGCTCCCCCTCGTTCTCGACCTTTTTTCAGGTCCGCAGAACAACGCCTACCGTATCCTTCTTCACCTTACTCATCAAAGCTCGGAAGGACCTTNNAATTCAACACGTTGACGCCAGACAGCTACGCCGTATTCCGGTCACACTGGCCGCTTCTGGTGGGATGGCTGCTGGTCACGCTTGGTGCCTTGGCCTGGGGATTCCGCAGTCGGAAACACCACGAATCTGGTCAGACAGCCTGGCGGCTGACAATTTTCTATCTTCTAGGAGTGGTGCTGACTCTGATTTGGGGCATGCGTCAGGATGGCGGCCTCACGCCCTTCAACAGCTTCCTTAATTTTGCCCTCATCTTCGTTCCGGTCGTCATCGGCCTTCTGGGCCTGGTGCCTAAGTTCACTCATCTACCGTCGCGCTGGGGCCTAGCTATCGCAGGGGTTTTAGCGCTAGTCTCGATCACGGCGTTTCTTTCCATGCCGACTCCCGGAGATGATCGGGGTAACGCGGTGAACCGTAATCTTCCCGCGGTGTTAGCCGCTGACCCGGTTAAGGAGTCCGCCAAACTCCTTGAACTGGGTTTTGTCGACGGAGATTGGTATGAAACCGTAACCCTAGCTCGGGCGCTCCAACGCAACCACACGTCCTTTTTTACTCATCCGGCCTGGAGAGTGATGTTTGGCGAAGACAAAGTTTTCGAGAACCAAGGGCATGTTTTGGAGAATGACCAGCTCTCATTGTGGCAAGTCGTTCGGCGCGATCGGGTGCCCACTGCTGTTCCCATCACCGCCGAGTTTGGTATCCATTTCCCCACTCCCGCGCCTCTAGGCCCTCTTCCCGCACGAATCGACTTTGGTTCGCAAGGAAATCATGACACGTTTGCTCGCTTTGGTATCTGCCGACGTGATCCCGAGAGCGAGTGGGTTTGGACGGAAGCCAAAGTGGCCTACCTCGAGTTCACCAGTGCACCGGTACAAGCGGACGTAATCGTCGAATTTGTCGCTAGTGGCTTTGCCCATCGAAAGAATGCCCCTTTTCAGCGAGTGGGATTTACCGTGAACGGCGAGCAGCTTGCTACCTGGGAAGTGTTAGAACGAGACACGTTCAAAACACGCATTCCCGCAGCGGTATGGAACCGTCGCTCTCCCCTTCGCGTAGTGCTAGATCTTCCCGACGCAGTCGTTCTCGCTACCTTATTCGGAAACGGCGATCGTCGTCAGTTGGGAGTTGGCATTTATTCGCTGACCTTCTCGCTCGCCGCGGACGATCGTCATCAGTGAACTGCCAACGTTAAAGCGCGTCCCTGAAGCCAGCCACCCTTTGTCATGATTTTGATGGATCTCAGGCATACGAGCCATACCCACGCCCGCACCGGCGTGCAACGGGTGGCGCGTAATCTTCACCAGACCATTCTGGATTCGGGCACGGCCTGCACGCCTCTCACCTGGGACCCTTACCGTCGGCAATGGCGGACGCTGCTCCCGTCTGAACAACGTGCCCTCTCCGAAGCGTCGCCAGCCGACGTGCGTAAGGCGAAGTGGCCTTGGCCCCAGCGGGTGCGCGGATATCTGCAACGCTGGCTGAACTCCCCACCGAGCGCGCTCCCACCGGCAACGGGATTCATCATGCCAGAGATTTTCTCTCCCGGCGTAGNNGTCCACGTATAGCGCTCTTCCACGACGCCGTCGCTCTCCGTCTCCCGGAACTTTCGCCACCTAAAACAGTCGCCCGCTTCCCCGCTTACTTGCAAGAGCTACTCGTGTTCGACGGTATCGCAGCCATTTCCGAGGAATCCCGCGCAGCTCTTGAAGATTGGTGGAATTGGCTGGGAATCAAACACCGCCGCCCAGCCTTGATCGCGCTGCCGTTGGCAATCGACACGCCATCCCCCGATACCGTGTTGGCTCGCACCAGCTCGGTGCCGATTGTATTGGCGGTCGGCAGTTTGGAGGGGCGTAAAAACCATCTCGCACTTCTGGAGGCATGCGAAACGCTTTGGCAGCAAGGGCACGCCTTCGAACTTCGCTTGATCGGCCTCTCCCAACATCAAACGGGCGGAAAAGCGCTGACGAGGGTCCGTGAACTCCAGACCGCCGGTCGCCCCCTCCGTTATGACGGGGCCGTCGACGAACGAAGCCTGATCGCCGCGTACCATGAGTGCGCGTTTACGGTCTATCCCTCGGTCATGGAAGGCTTCGGCCTTCCTGTCTTGGAAAGTATCTCCTACGGCAAAGCCTGTATCTGCTCCGCCCGCGGCGCTCTCGGTGAATCCGCCCGCGGCGGAGGTTGTCTCGCCCTCCCCGAAGTCGACGCATCCTCGCTCGCTTCGGCCATTGCCTGGCTGCTCACCAAACCTGACCAGCTCCACTACTTGAGCAGCGTAGCACGGAAGCGCGTGGTCAAATCATGGCCGACCTATACTCGGGAACTCCTTGATTGGATGACGACGCTCACGCCCCGATCGACGACCTCCTAGTCTTAATTCGGAGTTGATCGACCGCTGCCACGATTTCCGCTTGAGCGGCTCATGCTCAGACGATCCCTCATGGGCAGCTGGCCCGCGGCGGCGCAGTTTTTTTCCTCATCACAAGGACTCTAACCGGAATCTGCACGGGGTGTCGGATTGGCGATAAAGCAACCCCTTTTCCTCAAAATCTGCGCCGTAACGTCAGCTGTGAAACCATTTGCTAACGGCGGTAAGCAATCGCTACCCTCTTGGCCACTGCATGGCGTTTTCCCTTTTCTCTAAAAACAAGAAACCTCTCCTCGAACGCTGCCGCGAGGACTACGCGACCAAGATGCGGCTGAAGTACGCGCCGTACTAGCATGCGATGGAAGCGCAGACCGGAACGGCGCTGCGACTCAACGGCAAGGACATGATCATGCTGTCGAGCAACGACTACTTGGGGTTTTCGTTTCACCCNNCCCAAGGTAATCGAAGCGGCTCGTGCCGCTGTGCTCACCTGGGGCACCAGCACCACGGGAGCGCGGCCCTCCAACGGCTCTCGCGCCTTCCACCTGGAACTGGAGGAGGCGCTCGCCGCTTTTCTCGGACGCGAGGCGTGCCACGTGCATTCTGCTGGGTATCTCTCCGTGATGACGAGTGTGACCTCTTTTGCACAAAAGGGGGATCTCATACTCGCCGACAAAAATCTTCACTCCTGTCTCTGGGACGGAATACGTCTCTCGCACGCTTCGGTGGAGCGTTTCCCCCACAACAACCCGGAGGGCCTGCGCGAGGTCCTCGAGTCCGTCAGCGCCGGCGTGCCTAAAATGCTCGTGGTAGAAGGGGTCTACTCCATGGAAGGCCATGTCGCCCGTCTTCCCGAACTGCTCACGGTCGCGGCCGATTACGACTGCTTCACGGTATTGGATGATGCCCACGGCTTCGGTGTCCTGGGCCGACAAGGTGGCGGGACACTCGATCATTTCGGAGTGAACGATAAGGTCGACCTCGTCTGCGGCAGTCTCTCGAAATCCTTGGCTAGCACCGGAGGCTTCGTGGCTGGCTGGAGCGAAACGATCGAATATCTTCGAACACACTCTAAGCAGACGATTTTTTCCGCCGCCATCGCTCCGAGCCAGGCCGCCGCCGCCAAGATGGCCTTGCACTTGATGCAGTCAGAGCCGGAACACCTTGAGCGTCTCTGGCGCAATACGCGTCGCTACATCGCGATGTTGAAAAGCCTCGGACTGGATACTTGGGAAACCGCCACACCTGCAGTGCCAATCGTGCTCGGAACCCGCGAACTCGCGTATCGTTTTTGGAGCGCGCTGATGGAAAAAGGTGTGTTCACGGTCATGTCCATCGCTCCAGCCGTCCCCCCCGGCAAGGATCTCATCCGTACCGCGATCTCCTCGATGCACACCGATGAGCAACTCGATCGGATCGGCGATGCCATGGCCTACGCCGTGAAATCGATCTAGGGGTATCCTCCCCCTTACGTCAGGCTGAGGCGCAATGTCGCCGCCGTTTGCTGCCAGGTAGGGAGCGTGCGGCTACAGGCCGCTTGGGTGAGTTCGTTCCAGTGTACGTCGTCCGTCAAAACACGGCCAAGCGCCTTCTCCCATTCTGTAGTATCGTCGATAGGAATAGGGAGGCACCCCCCTCCCTGAGCATTCTCCTGAAGCACGGGAAGATCATTACACAGACAAGGCACGCCAGCCCATAGTGACTCCAAAAGAGGCAACCCGCATCCCTCGGCCAAGGTTGGAAATACGGTTACACGCGCCCGTGCGTACAGCTTGCTCAGAGCGGCATCGCTCGCTCTCTCGTGGAATTCAATTTTGCCCGGCCAGCGTCGGCGCAATTCGCGGATACGAGTGACAATCGGTTTTCCAAAGTGCGGATTGACCCGTCCCACCAAATGGAGGGTGGCCTCGAGGCCGGCAGTCCAAAGTCGCTCCAAACGGTCGAGCACGAAGCTTTGATTCTTTCTCGGCTCAAGAATCCCGACCATTAGAATCATCGGACGAGGAGGATCAACGCGACGCACCGGGCGCGTCGGCATCACGCCATTCGCCCCGAGAGCCACCACCTCGACCTGCGCCCGCGGACGCACCCCCTGCCATCGCCAAAACGCAAGGAGTTCATCACGGCTAGCTTCAGAGACCGCAAAGATGCGATCGAAGGAGGCCAGCTCCTTCAGGTAGCCCGCATNNGCATGTCGCCCTACGCTTTGCGGCCAGGTGATATGAGGGAATTTTAGGGGAATCGCATCGTGGAAAATTGCCGCGCGTCGGCAGCTCGGCTTCGCCAGCCATTCCGACCACCCAGGGCGCTCGCTCGATGAAAACAACTCGCTGGTGAAAAACCAATCTGTCGGCTGGACCGAGTCTCGCCTCCACTGCTGCCAAACAACCGAGGCGGCTTCGCTCTCCGTCCACCCCTCCCGGAGACGACCATTCACACGTGTGAGGCCCGAGCGATGACGGAGGCTACCCGTCTTGGTTTGATCAAAATACACCATGGAAGTCAGAGAATGAGTACCGGAGCGTTCCGAGCAGTCGCCTGCGTGGGCGCTTCAGCCACCGCAGCACAGAATCGCTGGTAAAGTTGGTTCGCGTTGCGATGGGCATCAAAATTCTCTTCCACCCACGCTCTCGCTGTCAGGCGCAGGCGCTCGCATAGAGTATCGTCGGTACTGATACGAAGCAGAGCCGTCTCCCAAGCCGGCAAATCGCCCACCTCCGCGACCAATCCGCTCGACTCATTCACGATCGCTTCCGTCGTCGCAGCAGCCGGCGATGTGACCACCATAGCGCCTGCGGCCATCGCTTCCGGAATCACATTGGGCAAACCGTCGCGATCGCCCGTCGCCGAGACCACACCGGTGTGCACCAGGACATCCGCCCACGCCAACTGCCGTCCGACTTCGTCTTGAGAGCAATGTCCCAAGAGACGAACCTTTCCCCCGAGCCCAAGCAGCTTAATCTTGTCCTGCAATTGATCGCGCAAAGGTCCATCTCCGACAATACGGGCTTCAAACTCTAATCCCCGTTTTTCCAGACCAGCGTAGACGTCAATCTGACGCAACAGTCCCTTCTTTTCCACTAACCGTGCAATACAGAGAATCCGTAAAGGGCTACGGATGCTCCGAAGAGGCTTGAGCGGAGGAAGCTGCTCCAAACCGCGTCGAATCACCGCCACGCGACTGGGCGGCAGGCCACGCTCCAACAAGGAGCCCCGACCCATTTGAGTGGAAGTATGGACAAAGGCAGCGGCCGCGAGTTTTTCGTTGAGCCACCAATCGCCTCCGTGCTCGTAAAGATCATACGCGTGCGCCGCAGCGCTGAAACGATGACCGCTCAACTGAGCGAGGATCCAGGCGGCGGTTGCCGGCGCTCCACCCCAGGCCGCATGAATCAGATCCGGAGGATCGTGTCGAAACTCGCGGTAACACACCCCAGCAAAACCGGCCCCAAGCATATTTTCCCAAAAATTGAGCCACGACGGTGGCTTTCGTGTACACAGTCCCTTCAGAAGCACCCCAAAAACATCCCAGCGCGTCAGCGCGAACCAAGGGATTCCCCACAGCAGGGTCAGAAGTCGCCACGGATTGAAGCGCGATACAGGGATCCCCCGAAACTCGCCGCCCCCACCCCACAAAGAATAAATGCGCAAGCGAACCCCCTGACGCTGCATTCCCACGATCTCACGTTGGAGGAAGGTTTCCGTGGATTTGGGAAACGTCGTGAAAAGGTACGCAATTGTGAGCGGAGACGACACAGGGAAAAACGCTACAGTTTGTGCCGGTGGGTCAATCCGTTTGGCGGTGGGAAAGCCTGTCGCGTAAGTGGAAGTTGAGACACCTCATTCNNTTCATCGATCAAAAGCGTAGGATTCTCCTCGTAGCGTAGCGCCAGGAACGCCGCTCGGTAAGTAGAGTAGTGGGACGGGTCTTCCATCCATTGCATCATGATACGAAGGAAATCATCCGCATTCTCCACTTTTTGCGACCGGGCCCCATTGCGGAAAAACTTCCAGGTCAGATTCTCCTGAGGCATGATTCCGCCGTACGCATTGAAGATGATCGGACAGCGAAAATGAAGAGCCTTCGCGCACGTCGTAGTACCCCCGCGCGTCACAATCGCATCACTTACCTGCATCAGCAGATGCACCTGCTCGGAATAGCCTTCCACATAAAGATGGAGTGCGGGGTGCTGCGAACGCCAGTGCATCAGTTGATGAAACACCTCGCGGTTTTTCCCACAGATAACGATGACTTGAACGCGGTCCGCCATCTCCAACAGCACCGGCAGGAGGGAGAAATGNNCAGACCGAGCCTCTTGGCCCGGAAATGGCCGCGTTCTTCAGGCGCGATGATCTCAAGATGCGAGCGCGGTCGCATCAGGTGCCCCCGCACGCGGCAAACCTCTGCAGGCATCCCCTTGCGGACCGCATAGTCGCGCGCAGTGGGCGTCCGTGAGTAATACAAATCAGCGGACGGCTCGATCCAATTGATCGAATAGCCCCATCCACCAGAGAACTCTCCGCAGTAGGTGACACAGCGTACGCGATCGGCACCGAGCAGCTGACGAGCGACCTGAAAATACCCACGGTTCAAACAATCATGCACACTGAGGATGAGATGAGGGCGGTACTCGTTCAGCACCTCCTCATAGTATCCACGACCTAGTGACACCGTACGTCGATTAAGGATCGAGAGGAATTCAATG
>DKKJ01000393.1 GCA_002455175.1 Opitutaceae bacterium UBA6669 | reverse complement strand
CATGGCCGTTATCGACCGCGAGGAAGTCATCCTCGATATCTTCGCCGACCGTGCGCAGACGCGCGAGGCCGTCCTCCAGGTCGCCCTCGCGCGCATGGAGTATTCGCTGCCCCGCCTCACCCGCGCCTGGACCCACCTTTCCCGCCAGCGTGGTAAGGGCGCCATGGGCGGAGAAGGCGAGACTCAGTTGGAACAGGATCGCCGTATCGTTCGCGATCGCATCACTCATCTCAAAAACGAGCTGGTCGAAGTGCGCAAACAACGCAGCACTCAGCGCCGACGTCGACAACGTGTACCGGTTCCCACCGCCGCCATCGTCGGCTACACCAACGCCGGCAAATCCTCCCTTCTCAACGCTCTCACCGGCGCGAGCGTACTCGCGGAGGACAAGCTGTTTGCCACGCTCGATCCCACGACGCGTCAGCTCCAACTCAAGGGCAACCAAAAGCTTTTGGTCACCGACACAGTAGGCTTCATCCGCCGTCTTCCTCACGGTCTGGTAGAGGCTTTCAAAGCAACACTAGAAGAGGTCGTCGTCGCCGACTTTCTTATCCACGTTCTCGATATCACCAACCCCAACGTCGCCCATCATCACAGCACCACCCTTGCAGTCCTCAAAGAACTAGGTGCGGCCGACAAGCAGATGATTACGGTCTTCAACAAGGTTGATGCCGCCGATCCCGCTGCCATCAGTCGTGCTCAGCAGCTCGCTCCGGACGCATTGCTGGTTTCCGCCCGCTCCGGCGCCGGACTTCCTCAGCTGGTGGACCGTTGTCTCGAACTTATCGCCGACACGCTTAATACCACTACGCTACTAGTTCCTCACGAACGCTACGATGTCGTCGCGCGTCTCCACGAGGTCGGTCATGTTCAGCATGAGGAACAACGAGATGACGGCGTTTATATCCAGGGCCGCTTCCCCATTTCGCAGAGCGCGGTGTTCACTCCATTCGTCGTCGATCGCTGATTTCCAAAACGGCTCGGCCGCGTTCTGGAACGAACGCGGCCGGCGCTNNGGGCTTACGTCACAACCAGCTTAGTCAGCGTCGTAAATCTGCACCTTCGACCAGTAGGTTTTGAACTTATTGACGAATTCCTCGTGGATCGGATCCACCTGGTAAGCATCGTGCGCAGCAACGTCCTTACACACCAGAGTCATAGCGACGGAGAATGACTTGTCGATGATGGGACGGTCCGTGGTCTTTGCCGGAACGCCAATGTAGAGGGCATGAGCCGACTTAATCTTGCCGAGCGCCTCCACGCCAGCGCGGAACTCCGCACGTTGCGCGGCGGTAAGCTCGGGTTTCAACCAGAAGTAGACAGTATGGATGAGCATGAGGAAAATGGGGAACACTGAGCGGGACGGAATTCGATTAAAAACTCCACTCAAAAAAGAGAAACGAGATCGGGGAACCTTAGCTGCGATGGCAGGCCACGCGTCGCTCCCCCTCTGCCAAAGCACGTAGCTCCGGTCGCTCCGTGCGGCAAATATCCACACATTCCTTGCAGCGGGGATGAAAAGCGCATCCCTGCGGCAAGCGACTCGGATCGGCAATTTCCCCGGGAAGATCAAACTTCATTTTCACGTCAGGGTCCGGCCACGGCACCGCCGCCAGGAGAGCCCGCGTATACGGATGCTTGGGATCGCTAAAAATCTGGGCGCTCGGCGCCAATTCCACCACCCTACCCGCATACAAAACAGCCACCCGATCACAAAAGTGACGAACCACATCGAGATTGTGGGCCACAAAGAGATATGTGAGCTGAAACTCCGCTTGGAGATCCTTGAGGAGATTAAGCACCTGGGCCTGCACCGACACATCCAACGCCGAGACTGCCTCGTCGGCGACGACCAACGAGGGTCGCATGATCAAAGCTCGTGCGATCCCGATTCGCTGGCGTTGTCCTCCTGAAAACGCGTGCGGATATCGCGTGCGGTGCTCCGCCTTAAGTCCGACTCGCTTGAGGATTTCAACCACACGCGCCTCCCGCTCGTCGCGGTTACCCATCTTGTGAATTACGAGCGGTTCCTCGACAATCTCCCCCACAGTCATACGTGGATTGAGCGAAGAATAAGGATCCTGAAAAATCATCTGCAAGTGAGGACGCAACCGCTTGAGCGCCTTTTCGGGCAACGTCGCCAAATCCACGGAACTGCCGTCCTTTTTCCAAAACCGCACCTCACCGGACGACGGTGTAATGGCTCTTAAAATACACCGAGCCGCCGTCGTTTTTCCCGATCCGGACTCTCCCACCAAGCCCAAGGTCTCTCCGGGCATGAGGTCAAAACTGAGATCATCCACTGCACGCACTGTCGCCACTGTCTTGGGAAGCACGCCTCTGCCACGAATGGGAAAATGCTTGCATAGGCCTCGAACACTCAAAAGCGGAGTGCGCTCCGTGCCGAATGGCATCATCGAAGACGTCAACGAAGAGTTCATCTCGATCAAACCTTCATCGGGAAGGTTCCTTGCACTCTCCATACGAGGGAATTTCCTCCATACGCACACAGGCCACGCGATGTCCGTCTTTCCAAGTCTTCAAAATCGGCGCCTGGCCCTGATCACAACGGCTGGCGAGTGCATAGTCACAACGAGGATGAAAGGGACATCCGCGCGGCACNNCCGCGAATCGAAGCTAGTCTTCCTCTAGAATTAAGAGACGGCAGTGAACGTAACAGTCCTTGGGTGTAGGGATGGCGCGGGGTCTTCAGTACCTGCCGCACCGTTCCTGATTCTACAATTCTGCCTAGGTACATGACGGCGACCTCGTCCGCCGTTTGTGCCACCACTCCGAGATCATGCGTGATGAGCAGAACCGAGCATCCGACTTCGCGCTGAAGCGATTTAATCAAGGCGAGAATCTGCGCCTGGATTGTGACATCCAGTGCTGTGGTGGGCTCATCTGCAATCAGAAGCTCTGGGTTACAAACCAACGCCATCGCAATGACCACTCGTTGCCGCATTCCCCCTGAAAGTTCATGGGGATACTGATCGACTCGTCGCTCAGGCGCGGAAACACCGACTTTGCGCAGCATATCAATGGTTCGCTGACGCGCTTCCTCTGAAGTGAGATTCTGGTGAAGGAGAATCGCCTCAACGATTTGATCCCCCACGGTATGCACCGGAGAAAGCGCCGTCATCGGCTCTTGAAAGATCATGCTGACGAGCCCTCCGCGCACGCGAAAGAGGCGTTCGTCCTTCTCCCCCAGACTCGCAATATCGATCGTCCCCGCACGCTGCGAATGGAGGAGAATTTTCCCCCCCACCAATTTCCCCGGCTTCTGAACCAATCGAAGCAGCGAGTAACTGGTCACCGATTTCCCGCAGCCAGATTCACCCACCAAGGCCAACGTGTGTCCGCGGGCGATCGAAAACGTCACGCCATCCACTGCTGGAAGGACTCCGTCATCGGTGAAAAAATACGTCTTGAGTTCTTTTACTTCAAGCAGCGTATCTGGTTCGGAACCCGAGGAAGGAAAAGACGGGGTATCGGCCATGGGGCTGAGGCTAAATCAGCGGGAAGAATAAGGGTCTGCCGCGTCGCGCAAGCCATCACCCAAAAAATTAAAGCACAATACCGTCAGCACAATAAAGACCACGGGCATGAGCAACCAGGGATAATTCGCCACGGTCTGAATGNNCTCATGCAGTCCTGCAGCATCACTCCCCAACTCACAATCGGAGGACGCAACCCTAGGTTCAGAAACGACAACGACGTCTCGCCGAGTATCATCGCCGGCACGCTCATCGTGAGAACGACAATAATGTGGCTGGTAAATCCCGGCAGAAGATGCCGAAACAAAATACGGGTGTGCGAAGCCCCTAACAAGCGGGCTGCCACCGCATAATCTTCATCGCGGAGAGCGAGGATCTTTCCCCGCACCACCCGAGCAAGTCCGGTCCACCCGAGTAAACTCAACACCACTGTAATGGCGAAATACGTGGAAAGGGATGACCAGTCCGGGGGCAAAACGGCCCCCAGCGCGAGCCAGAGCGGAAGGTGCGGAAACGCATTGATGATCNNTCGAAACGAGACCCACCGAAAGGGAGATGCGAGCGCCATAAATCAGCCGGGAGAAAATGTCCTGACCAAATTTATCCGCCCCCAAAAAGTAGAATGTAGGCAAAGAACCGTCTGCCAGCGGCCGTGGATCCTTCAAACCGACGAAGTGCCGGTCCCAAGCTACGAGTCCCCACAAGCGATACGGTTCCCCTTTTACCAAAAACCCCAACGGGAGCACATGCTCACCATGCTCGTAGTACGCATTGCGAAACGTGACCGGATCACGCTCTCTGACCATCGCACGAACATGCAAGCCATCCTCCCACGACCAGCGCGGCAGTTGCGGAGGGGCATAGATATGCCCGAGGTCACGCCACTCGCGGGTGTACGGCGCGAAAAACTCCGCAAAGGCCGCGAGGAGATAAAGCACCACGAGTAGAAATAAACTCGCCACCGCGACTCGGTGCTGACGAAAGCGCCTAAGAATCAGTGCCCATTGTGACTGGGTTGAAGCCGTCCGCTGAATCGCTGACGTGCCCCCGGCTGTAGTGGCTAACTGTTCGCTCACTCACGCCCCTTCTCCCGACTTACCGGAAGGAGCGAGCCAAAAAGCAGTCGAGTGCGCAGCATGGGATGAAAGGGAAACGCCTGAGCGAAGCCCGATTGCAGCACTCTCGCAAGGGTTGAATTATTCCTGCCTACCACCCCAACCGCACCTGGTCTAGCGCAGCGCCGGCATCAACTGATACTGCACGTCACCGACTTTCCCCACTACCGGCATACCCGGCTGCGCACGAACGAGCGGCCCCGCCATCACTTTACGCCCCTCGCCTGCCGATGCTTCCACCATCGTGGCGTATTTCAGCGTACCGTCCTCCGCGAGCGTGGGCCGAAGGCTGAAGACAACGTCAGGTGAAAGTCGAAACCGGCTATTTTCCCCGAGAGCGATGGCCGATCGTACGATTTCAAAGGTTTTTCCACCGCTTTCTATACGACCCGTGAGGCGAACGCGCTTCGTATCGGCGCTCAAGGCGACCTTACGGACACCCCCGCCGGTCGCTGATTTTAACTCAATGGTTTCGGTCGTAGCGTCAAAGGCTTGAATGAGGTCGCCGGCGATCGACTCCGACACCGTCAGCGCGGGCCCAGACGACTTGCCCTCAGCTTCAGAAACCACGAGCCAAACGGTGTCACGGGTGGCCAGATACCCGGAAAAGCGAACTTCCGCTTGGCTGAGAATCGGTGCTGATACCAGCATGGTGAAAAGGAGACTTAGGCGGAACATACGTCTTGCCCCCTAGACCGCGTTTCACATCCAAAGTTTCAGCAGGCGCAGACATAGCCATCCGAGCAAGGCAGTCACGGGTAAGGTCAAAACCCACGCCCAAAGGATGCGGCTGACTACCCCCCACTTGACTGCACTCAATCGCTTGGTCGCACCGATNNGTGCGTGGTCGAAAGCGGAACGCCGACATGGGTGGCCGCCTGAATAATGACTGCCGCCGTGGTTTCCGCGGCAAATCCGTGGATAGGCTGCAGTTTGACCATCTTATGTCCCATGGTGTTGATAATCCTCCACCCTCCTGCCGCAGTGCCCGCCGCCATGGTGATGGCACAAAGAATCATGACCCAACGCTCCACCTTAAACTCCGGAGTTCGCAGAAACTCCAACCACGAGGGAACATCCTGAAAGGCTCCGGCCTGGGTCCCTGTAAATAGAGCCAGCGTGATGATCCCCATCGTTTTTTGCGCATCGTTGGAACCATGGCTGAATCCCATCCACGACGCGCTGACCAACTGTAGTTTTCCAAAGACGGCATTCACAAACCGCGGACGTGCTTTGCGGAGAACCGCATACAAGAAATACATGAAAATCGCTCCGACGATGAAACCCACCAGCGGCGAAACAAACATGGGCAACACCACTTTCGGCCAGAGCCCTGTGGCCTTACCCGCTGCATCCGTCACGGACCAACGCAACACATGCCAATCTCCCTGGCTGGTGGCTACTGCCGCGCCGCACAGTCCACCTACGAGCGCATGGCTGGAGCTTGACGGGAGTCCTAACCACCAGGTGAAAAGTCCCCAGATGATGGCACCGATCAACGCCGATAGTNNTTCCGCTTCGACCAACCCACGTCCGATCGTGGTCGCCACCGCCGTCCCCCACATCGCTCCCACCAAATTAAAAAACGCTGCCATCAGCAACGCCTGCCGTGGGGTTAGGACCTTAGTGGATACAACGGTGGCAATTGCATTGGCCGCGTCATGAAAGCCGTTGATGTATTCAAAAATCAACGCCGCGAGAAGGACCACCAGGAAGAGCGTCATGGCGACCTACTCAGGAAC
>DKKJ01000022.1 GCA_002455175.1 Opitutaceae bacterium UBA6669 | reverse complement strand
AGACGCAAGGCCCTAACGAGTTCGTGAAGTTCTAAGTCACGCAAACCAAGGGCCGAAATCCAACGAGCAGTCGCCCGAAAAAGTGGCGGCTCGGCTTCGCCTCGGGGGCTGCCGCCGCACCCAAAACGGGGCGCTCGCCGCCGCCCCCACACCCCCGGCTCGGGGAAACTAAATGTAAGAAAGCAACGGTCTGGCGGGCCTGCCGGCGTCTCATGCAACCCTGCGAATGAGTCGAAATCCGAGTGTTTTCAACCGCCGTAAACGTTCGAGGGACGAGGAATTCATCCTCGCCTCAATACGCGGGAGACGCAGTTTGGTGCCGAGTTCAGCACCCCAATCATGAAAGCTGCCGCCTTCCAAGAACTGCTCGAAAGCGTCCGCGACGCCGGTGCTTACCTCAAAGGCAAACGCCAGGCCGTCGCCCGCACCGACCACAACTCCCCGCAGCCGGTGGCGGCTATTCGCGCCAAGCTGCAGCTCAGCCAGGCCCAGTTCGCCCGGGCTTTCGGCATCAGCCTGGATACCCTGCAAAACTGGGAACAAGGCCGCCGCCAGCCCACCGGCCTGGCCAAGGTGCTTCTCCGGGTGGCGGAGCGCCATCCCGAGGCCGTGTTGGAAGCGGTCGCTTAGTCTGCCGGAAACGTTTTCCTTACTTCTTCGACCTTATTCCCTATGAATCGGCAGGACGCGTTCAAACTCGCTATCGCAAATATCGCCGCATTCAGCGACACCGACGTGTTTCCTTCGCCACTCGACCGCCTCGTGTGCCAAGACTCTCCTGATCTTGTGCTGAAGATGCTCGAGGACGTTGACCGCACATTCGATCAATATCTAGCCAGCTTCCCGCCCGAGAATATCGATACGCTTGCGCCGCTCGGTTACACCGCGTTTCGATGGACCACGCAAATAGACCCGGTTTGGAACGCCTACTTTCTATCCCTCGTCTTGATAATCGCGGAAACGATCGAAGCCAAGCGCCTACCCACCGCGGCTAAAAACGTATTTTCTTATCGATTTCAGCCGGACCTCAGAACCGGCCACCTTTTTGGCGACTCGACTTGGCGCCACTATAAGCAGAATGCGCTGAAACGGTCGCATGACTTCCNNGTGGCAGATTTCTATCCGCGTGTTGCTCACCACCGCCTCGAAAACGAATTAATCAGGCTCAGTGTCGTTGGCGATGAACCCCGCAGAATCAAAACCCTAATGGCGCAATTTTCGCGGACGAGGTCTTACGGTCTTCCGGTCGGTGGACCTGCGTCTCGAATTCTAGCCGAGCTAGCGCTCAACCCCGTCGATCTCTACCTTAGCAGAAAAGGAATTTCTTTCTGCCGATACGTGGATGATTTCCACATCTTCGCGGCTTCAAAACAGGAAGCCTTCTCTCACTTAGCATTTCTGTCCCAGATACTATTCAACGAAGGACTATCGCTTCAAAAGACCAAAACCAGAATCCTTACATCAGAAGAATTACGAGATGCATCATCACATCTTGATCTCGCGGCCACCGATGATGCGACCGCACTGCCTCCCGAGGCGCGCTTGATGCGTCTTTCTGTTCGGTTCGATCCGTATTCACCGACCGCACAGGATGATTACGAGCAGTTGAAAAATGCGGTGAGCTCGATCGACATTGTCGGCATTCTTGCGCGCGAGATCGCCAAGACAAACATCGATACCCAGGTCACGAAACAGGCGATTGCCGCGATTCGCGCGTTGGCGCCGGAATTCCGCGGTGGTGCGGTGACCACTTTGCTAGACCCGTCTAATTTGGAGACGTTGGCTCCCGTCTTTTCAAACATCATGCGGATGCTTCGGAGTCTGTTTCAGGAACTGGATGAGCCCACACAAGCGTTCTCAGACGAAATGATGCTGAAGCTGCTCCGCGAAGACTCCCACCTCATCCAAAACGACCTCAACCTTTCCTATCTGCTGCAGGTCTTCGGCCAACGCCAGAGCTCGGTGAAGGAAAGTGTTTTAATGGACCTCTTCGAGAAGAGGCCTTCTCCACTTATTCGCAGAGAGATCATCCTCATAATGGCCAAATGGGGTAGCACTTACTGGTTGTCGGATTTGATGCGCCGGTTCGGGTCGCTGACGGGATGGGAGCGAAAAGCCTTCATCGTCGCTTCATTCTATCTCTCAGATGAAGGCGAGCACTGGAGAAAACACACGAAGCGCACTTTGTCCCAACCTGAAACGGTAATTCGAGATTGGTATCAGGAGCGGATGAAGCGGACCACGAATGTTCCGGTATGATTTCAGAACGCGAATTAGCTCAATATTTTCACTCTTTTTGGCAGGAGCAGTTTCCGCTTCTGAACCCGTCGTTTATGCGGCGCTACAACGCTCAAGAGTGGGAACGGGTCCATGCACCGGAGGGCTATCCTATTCGGCCGGTGCCGCCTGGTAAAAATATCGAGCGATTTGATCTGGTGGCCGAGCTAGCGTTTGAGTGGGCGGCGCTGGCTTTTGATCCCGGCACCAATCGGGAAGCTGCATGTCAGGCGGCCTTGCGGCGAGTGGCGGCCCTGCAAGGGAGCGCGGAGATCGCAGCGCCCACATCCCATGAGATCGCGGAGGCAAACGCCCTGTGTGATACCTACCACCATTTCTTTAACACAGTGATCAAAGGTTCGCAGTTGCGATTTCGTCCGCTGATTAAGGGCGCCGGGCTACTAAATCGGATGGAGGGAGACTTTTGCTCCGAAGATACACTGTTCGAGGTCAAAACCGTTAATAGGAACCTGCTTTCCTCCGACCTCCGCCAAGTAATTATCTACCTCGTAGCGGGAAACCATTCCCGCGAATACGCTTGGAAACGCTATTGTATCTTTAATCCTCGCATCGGCATCTATTTTGACGGCGAAGTGAGCGACCTTCTCGGATACCTGAGCGGTCGCACGCCTCCCGAGTGCATCAACAGCGTGGTGGACGCACTAATGGAACGAGAACAGCCGCTAGAAGCTAAGTTCTGAAATCCCCGAACGGCCCGGCTGCCGCTACTTTAACGGCCAGTTAGATGCCATCGATGTAGCAGATGAAAAAGGCCCTTTCGCGGAAAAGATTTGCGGGTCGGTAGTCGGGCGGCAATCGACCACCTCGATCCAAACTGGCCAAAGTGCCATCGNNGAGAGAAAGCTGTGATTGTGGACCTTTGCCACATCACCGAAGCCATACCCTTTGGGGAGATCAAAGAACTCCATTGTGTAGCTGGACCCGTAGGCGAACAGCTTGCCGTCCGTCATCTCAAATACTCACCCCCTCCATGACATTGTTGTTTCTCCGTGGATTTGTTCCAAGAGGGCTAACGGCGGCGCGAACAAAGACGGAGACGCCGACGCGACATCGTAGTCATTCACGCGATTACCGGAGGCGACGAAAACGGAAAGAACCTGCCCGTAAGGATCGGGACCGCCAATCCTGCCTTTGCCCGACATCTCCTCTTTGAATCGCCGTTTCGCCAACTCGACTTGCTTGGCTTTCGACTGCAGCACCGCGCAGGGAATATGTGGCCATCCTTGAGTGTCAGCGCACACCGATACCGCGGCCCGTAAATTGGATCGGAGATGGCTTCGGTATTGGAAACGATATTCTGGNNAATCGCTGTGGAATATCATGGTCGCCACACATCGATCCCTCCTGACGTGTTAGCGGACACCAACAGCATTTGTGCGCGCCAGTCGACCAGCACCAGAGAGCTTACGGAGCTCAGTTTGATGAAGGCTTGGGATAATTTGATGTCATCAGGATTCTGCCCCACGCTTGCCCCTAGGACAGGAATACCCTCGGGAGAGGTGTAACCGTAAAGCGTAACGTTTCCGCCCAAGGGCAGAGTGAAGCCGTCCTTGACGCGACCNNTTTTTTCGAGCTGCTGCACGGGGTGGGCACCGCTGATCAACGGCCTTCGCTGAATCTTGCGGATATAGACCTTCCGCCAACCGCTTTTGACGCGATTGGCCTGCTCGAAAGTTTTGTATTCTTTCAGCATCCTCTGAATTTCGGGAAGGAGACTCTTCGGCAGGAATTCAACTTGGGCCCAATCGTCCTCGTGAAAGGCGAGGTCGGCACCATTCGGCGCTCGATCCATCGGTTCCAAAGCCGCGATGTCGTCAGACAAGGTCGGCACGGAAAACAGAATCGTCCTCGGATCGATAGTTTGTGGGTTTTGCGCTGGCTGCGTCGACCCGGTGATCCCTGCAAGTGCGAGGATGGATGCAATCATTTTTTTCATGGGCAGGGTGAAGGCCAGAGGCGCGTGACGCTATGATGCCCTGATTCACGTTGTCGAGTTTGTCTCCGCCAAATGGAGATCAAACCGAACACCAAACCGCCCGAAAAAGCAGTTTTGGAGTAATGTCAGATTAGGCTTGGTTCACTCGGGGAAGTGGCCACGTTGGCGGTGCAATCACGTGAGGGTCGCCGATTCCGCCCCGCACCTCCCATTCGCAGGCACTCCGATTCGGAGCTTTGCAAAATTGACAGGTGCCAAAAGCGGAAACGGACAGCAGCATTTGCTCTCCGGGAGACTCNNCACGAAACCACGCTCGTTTCCGCCGCCCCCAGCACGGGGCAACTAACCGCAAGAAAGCATCCTATCGGCGGGCCAGTTTCCGCAGTGTAGCCAGCTCCTCGATCCGTGCTTTCCGAAACCGGCGCTGGCGCTCCGCGTTGTTCTTTCGCTTCTCTTCGAGCGATTTTGCCGGCCGGCCAGCGCGCAGCCGCAGCGGAAGATCCACCGAGGGCGTGAAGATATTTCGACGTTTGAATGCCGCCGGGGCATGCGCCATGGCGAGCAAACGCAGGGTCGGGCTATTGGCATTCTCGTCAAAAATGGGATCGGTCGCGGTGCGCTCGGGCGCGAACGCCCATGCCGGAGCCGCGCGGTTAACCTTCCTCGCCAAGTGCTCAGCATACGCTCCGAGCCAGGCATCGGCGATATAACCCTGCGGAGACTTCTTCTGAAGGCGGGGCGGCTCGTCGGCAACAGCGGCAGCGGCCTGGGTGCGCGACGATACCCGGCGCAATTCATGCAGCCAGTTACGCAGGTTCAGGCCGAACTCGCCCAGCGAGCCGGACTGCTCCGCTCCTTCCTTCAAGGGCGAGTGATCATGATTGGGACAATTAGATCTTACGCGTCAGGCCTGGGCCATCTCTAACTGCGGTCTCAAGGTGGGTCCATCCACCCACGCGCCCTCAATCGTAATGGTTTTTGGATACGCGGGCACACCGCGCTCATTGCGATGGATCTGAGCGATGACGGACTCCACCGCCGCCGCGCCTAATTGACGTGGGAGCAAATCCAAACCAGCGGAAGGATGTGGTTCTTGCGTGGTGTTAAGATTGAAAAATCCCACGTCACTCGGCACGCGCGCACCGCGCTGCGCCAGCCATTCGATCACCACAGGGTGATGGCCAACAATCGCATCGGGTCGGTACTGCTCCCACCAACGGAAAAACAACGCGGGATCCATCCGTTCGACCAGGAGTGGCGGCACGTGATTCGCCACATCGATGGCTTGATGAAAACTCGCGAAAGCCCCCGACCAGCGATAAAGAATGCGTCGATCTGCCGCACGTCGAATGAACAATCCCATGCGTTGATAACCGCGAGCCCGCAGACGTTCGAGGGCATGCACGAGAGCGGTGTGATGATCCGGACTGATCGTATGCAACACCGGGTGACGCAAGCTGTAGTCCATGCGCACCGCCGAAAGCCGGCTCCAGTCCACATCTCCCCAGTCCTGCGCTTCTTCAAACGGCATGACGATGACTCCTTGAATGCCTCGAGTCAGCAAAACGGTATTCAACCGCCGAAAGGAAAGTTCACCTTCGCCAACATGAAATGGGTCGAGGCGGAAACCCAACTCCTCCGCTCGTTCACTCGCCCCAGCCAGCAACACCTCATGAAAGCGAGCGCGCAGCGGATTCTCTTTCTCAACAGAATTCAAGGCGCCAATGACTCCTCGACACCCTTGNNGGCCGCCGCCGCCGCAAGAATCCGCTCACGAGTCTCACCCTTCACCCGCGGACTACCCCGTAATGCCTCCGAGACGGTTGCAGCAGATAACCCTAACTGCAAGGCAAGTGAACGTAGTGAGACCGAAGTAGCCATAGAACCGTCTCTTTAAAAGACAGTTACCCTCACGAAGCAATAATCTAACGGTTCGACCCCGCGCGTATTAGACTCCCACCGGGCGCCTTCTAACCCTCAATCCTGACTGCCCCTTCCTCTACCCTTGGGTCGAACGACCCTGTGTAGCAACCCCTCAAGCCACTACCCTGCATTTATTTCCGTATGAACTACCCTAAACTTGCGGTCAGCGCCTGCGCGTTGATTGCCGCCCTTCCCACACTGAAGGCTCAAAACGCCTCCTCCGTCCCTTCCGCTTCCCGCGGAGCGTCAGAGGATGTGATCCAACTGTCGGAATTCTCCGTCACGAGTGAGCGCGCCTCGGGCTACCGTGCCCAAAGCGCCATCACCGCGACCGGCTTCGGGGCCAAAATCCTCGACGTCCCTGTAGCAATTAACGTGCTCACCGGCGAATTCGTCCAAGACGTCGCTGGCAGCATTCAAAGCGAAGTCCTGCGCTACGTTCCCGGGGTCAATACCAGCCCCAACTACGAATCCCAGATCGTCATCCGTGGATTCAACGGCCTTCAATCGTATCGTAACGGCCAATACCGCCGCCAACTGTACTCGACCTGGAACATGGACCGTATCGAGGTGATCAAGGGTTCTTCCTCGATCTTCTTCGGCTTGGTTCGTCCGGGTGGCGTGGTCAACTACATCACCAAGAAGCCGGTCTTCAATGACCGGAGCGGTGACGCCCGCGTGACCTTCGGCAGCTGGGATTTCAAGAAGGGCGAAATCAACGCCAACTACGGTAGCGAAAAACTCGCTGTGCGCGTCGGCGCCGGCGGCATCGACTCTGACGGATGGCGCAATGATGACTTCAAGCGCGAACACTACCTCGGCAGCTCACTTTCGTGGCAAGTCTTCGAAAACGGCCTGCTCACGATCGATCTGGAAACGGTGCGTCGGGTGAACCAAGACCGTGAGTCCGCTGCGGTCCTCCGCAGCAACTCACGCTACTTGTACAATAACTCTGTGCCCGCAGGCACAGCCCCGCGCGCTTGGTTGAACGCCAACGGCTTCAGCACATCTCCGACCTTCGATATCTTTGCCCCAGTCTTCACCTCAGATGACCCCTACGGTCGCAAAGTGACGATGGGGAAAGAAACCTACTCCTTCTACCAGTCCTACACGGTGGACCTCGAGTACGTGCAAAAAATCTCGGACCGGTTCGTCTACCAACTCCAGGCCAACTTCGCCATCGACGACTTCGAGATCCTGCGCTCCATCGGCGGCGATCAAGAGCCTTTTGCCGACGGCACTGTCCGCTTCCGTTTCGGCAATTTTGCGAACTACCGCGATTCCTATAATCTAGATAACAAGTTCACCTATCGTTTCAATCTGGGATCCACAACCCATACCGCCTCATTCGGTCAAGAGTGGCAGCGCGTCTTCCAAGACACTCCCGGTTGGCACAATCCTGCCGGTCAGTTCCAAGACGGTCGCTACGGTGCCTTCTCGGTGTGGAATCCCCGCACTCAGGCGCTACGTAATGCGGCCCAGGAACGGGCTGCCAGTGCAGAAACGTGGAACATCTACCGCCGTCGCGACGAAATCCTCGCCGGCTATTACGTGGGCCTCCAATCCGAGTTTCTCGACGGTCGCCTCCGCACCATCGGCGGCGCTCGTTATAACGTGTACTCACGTGACTCCTACTACGAGCGCACCGTCACCAATCCAGAAGTCGCCACGCCAAAGACAAATGCCACCACCCCGCTGGTGGGCGCTTTGTACAAGGTTAACTCAAACGTCTCGGTCTTCGCCACCTACTCGGAGTCGGTTGAGCCACAACTTGGCTCGGACGCCGATGGCAACAGCCTCGATACCGTCGAAGGCTCTGGCTACGACATCGGCGTAAAGACCGACGCACTCGACGGTCGTCTCTCGGGCACATTGACGTTCTACGGCGTGAAACGTGAGGGCATTGCCTCTCGCGATAGCGCACGCGAGGTCGCCACTCAGCGTCAGCCCTGGTTCATCTACGGTGATACCGAAGAGTCTCAAGGCATTGAATTGGACCTTGCCTACAATCCCATGAACAATTGGCAGCTGATGGTGGGCTACTCTCACGCCACCAAAGCCGAGACGTCCAAGTCCACCCAAGCAGCACGTGTCGGTTTGCCGCTTTCCGGCTTCCCCAAGGACACCCTCACGGCTTGGACGAAGTATGACTTCCACAATGATCGTCTGGAAGGCTTCTCCCTCGGCGGTGGCTTCCGCTATAGCTCAGACGCCCGCTTCGCTTCTGACCCCAATGTGACGGCAGAAGTGCCGAGCTACACGACAGTTGATGTGATGGCGCAGTACAAGTTCAAGGCCGGCGGCCACGACTTCGTTGCTCAGCTAAACGTCAAGAACCTCCTCGACGAAGAATACCGCGAAGGGATTCTCGGCGGCTGGGGCGACCCACGCGCATTCATGGTCTCTCTGAGCACCAAGTTCTAAGTCAAAGGGATTTCTCCT
>DKKJ01000225.1 GCA_002455175.1 Opitutaceae bacterium UBA6669 | reverse complement strand
ACTCTGAGGCCGCCTACGTCTTTGCCGTCCCCGCGCTTTTCTGGGCATATCGGAGCCCTGCGTGGAAGCCCTTTTCCTGGGTGGTGCTGGGAGCAAGTGCCGTGGCATGGACGCTGGTTTTGTCGTGGCTTCATCACGTCTCCTGGCTTGGTTTATTCCTCCTCGGGCCTGTGATCGGAATTTGGGTGGGAAGCTGGTTCCTTGCGGCCCGTTGGCTCATGCCACGTCTACTCGGTCGGCCCCATCTCACCCGCATCCTGGCGGTCTTCGGTCTGGCAGCTCTCTGGGTGATCAATGAGTGGCTCCGCACGTGGCTGTTTTCTGGTTTTCCGTGGTTACCTTTGGCGGCGAGCCAGTGGCAGCGACTGAGCGTCCTGCAGATCGCTTCTTTCACCGGCGCGGGTGGAGTCTCTTTTGTCCTGATNNTGCACATCGGCTCCTCAAAGAGCGTAAGCGTGGTCTCCAACGTCGGAGCCAGGAATTCTTCGCGGCGCTGTTTCTCGCGGTCGTGTGTTTGACCGTGTATATTCAGGAGACGATCAATCGTGCGCCCTATAAGGTCAGCCTCGGTAAAGTTGCGTTTGTCCAACCAAACATCCCAGCGACGGTGAAATGGGATCCTGCCCAGGGCCCAGCAACGTTGGAAATTCTCGAGAAGCTCACCACTCAGGCCGCAGCGATGCGGCCTCAACTTATTCTCTGGCCCGAGGCCTCGACCCCCTGGGCGTTGCGGGGAGATGATAACATTCGAACCTGGACGGAAAGCCTGGTGGCAAAAACCCGCGTGCCCCTGTTGCTCGGTTCCCTAGCGATCGAACAGCTCAACACCCCAGCGGAGAGCTGGTACAACGCCGCCTTCGTGGTTGATCCGATTTCGGGCACCCAGCCGGACTACTACGCTAAACAGAAACTGGTACCTTTTGGTGAGTATGTGCCGTTCCGACCCCTCCTAGGTTGGTTGGAAAAAGTAGTTCCCGTTGGGAGCGGCGACATCGCAGCGGGGGTTTTACCCCGGCCTTTGGTGACAAACCTAGGTGCACAACCAGTCGCCTTGGGTCCGCTGATTTGTTACGAAGATATTTTCCCCTCGTTAGCACGGGACAATGTTCTCGCCGGGGCGGATGTCCTCGTCGTGCTCACCAACAATGGCTGGTTTGGCGAGGGCGCCGCCGCGTATCAACATGCTGCGCACAGCGTGCTTCGCGCGGTTGAAACGCGACGTCCCGTGCTTCGAGCCGGCAATGCTGGTTGGAGTGGTTGGATTGATGAGTTTGGTGCCGTGCGTTCTGTGGCTACCGATGCTGAACGGGGAATTTATTTCCGAGGAGTGCGGGCCGTTGAGGTGACTCGGGATTTTCGCTGGATTGGGCGGAAGAGTTTCTATGTCGAGCACGGTGACTGGTTTGTCGTGGTGTGCGCCTTCCTCGTTGCGGGAGCTGGATTCATGATTCGATTCGCTCCCCCTCCGGAGGAAGACCCCGTGCCTTCCACGGCATCTGACGCTCCGGTGGCCTAGGGCCTGACGCGGACTGGGGCGCACTTGAATTCCCTTTTCCGTCTGCCCAGAATCCCCGCCTTTCTTGATTCGCTCAAAACGTCTGATNNTGCACTCGTTTCGCGCCTTCTGCCCGTCTTGGACGGTTTTAAAATCGAAACTCCCTCCTGGGGGTTCGCGGATACTGGTACTCGATTCGGGAAGTACCTTCAAGATGCGGCGGCGATCGACTTGAACGACAAGTTAGCGGACGGAGGACACGTCAATGCCTTGACCGGCTGTTGTCCCACGGTTGCGGTTCACGTGCTCTGGGATTTCAAACCTGGTGAAGATCGNNGCCGCAGTGCGGAATCAGGCCCTGCAGCACTGCGTGGACTCCGTTGCCATCGGACGCGCCGTCGGCAGCGAGTACCTCTCGCTTTGGTTTGCTGATGGCACCAACTATCCTGGTCAGGAAAGTGTGCGTGCGCGCAAGGCGCGTTTCGAAGAGGGCTTGAAAGCCTTGCACAAGAAGTTGGGGCCAGGTCAGACCATGTTAGTAGAGTACAAGCCGTTTGAGCCTGCGTTTTACGCTACGGATATCGCCGACTGGGGGATGTCGTACGTGCTCGCAAAGAAGGCAGGCCCCCGGGCAAAGGTCTTGGTGGATACCGGGCATCACTATTCAGGGCAAAACATCGAGCAAATCGTGGCCTTTCTCCTCGATGAGGACATGTTGGGTGGTTTCCACTTCAATGATCGCCTCTATGCTGACGATGACCTGACTCTCGGCTCGATCGATCCGTATCAAGTCTTCCGCATTTTTCACGAGATCCACAGCTTTGCGGCCGACCGCGGCAAGGCGCCGAAGATCGCCTACATGATCGACCAGTCGCACAACGAAAAGCCGAAGATCGAGGCGACGCTGCAGACGGTCATCATGGCTCAGGAACTCTTCGCGAAAGCTGCCTTGGTGGATCACAAAGCGCTGCGAAAGGCGCAGGATGCGCACGATGTGGTCACCGCGGAACTGGAGCTCAAGAAAGCCTTTTTCACCGATGTGTCGCCAGCGCTGACTACCTGGCGAAAGAAAAAGGGTCTTCCGGTCGACCCGTTGGCTGAGCATCGGAAAAGCGGATACGCGGTCAAGGCCGCCCGCGAACGCGCTCAGCGCCGACGCGAACTCGGATTGGGTTCCGGCGGAAGCTACGCTTAAACGCTCAGGGGCCAAAGCGCTTCGTATCTGAGATTCGAATTAGAGATTTCAGATTTCCTCGGATCACTGAAGCGCTTTGCCTAATGCACGCCCCAGGCGTTCGATGCCAAGGGAGATGCGTTCTTCAGACGCGTTGCTGAAATTGAGTCGGAGCGTATTCTTTACGGGTCGATCGATCCAAAAGGGGGCTCCGGGGACAAAGGCGACTTTCTCGGCTAGTGCGACGGGGAGAAGGTTTTCGGTGTCCACTGAGTCCGGTGTGGTGACCCATAAAAAAAGTCCGCCGTCGGGCTGAGTCCAGCGGCACCCGGACGGGAAATGAGTTTGCAGGGCGGTGAGCATGGCTGTGCGCCGCTGTCCATAAACGCGTCGAAGCACGCTCAAGTGGCCATCCAGAAAACCGGCCTGGCGCACGGTTTCCCACACCAGGCGTTGCGTTAAGGTGGATGTGTGTAGGTCTGTCGACTGTTTGGCTGTGACCAATCGGTCGAACACGCGTTTGTCGGAGGTTACGAGCCAAGCGACGCGAAGACCGGGCGCGAGGATCTTACTGGACGTGCCCAAATAAATCCAGGAGTGGTCCCCAGGAAGACCTGCTATGGGAGTTTGCGGAGAGCCAGCAAAGCGCAGTTCCCCATAAGGATCATCCTCGAGAATGGGCAAGGCATGACGCGCTGCTAACTGCGCGAGAGCCAGCCTGCGTTGGGGGGAGAGAGAAGTCCCGGTGGGATTCTGAAAACTTGAATTGAGATAGAGGAATTTGGCGGGGCGATGGGTGGTGCGGAGCCAGTGATCGAGTGCGTCGGGGAGGNNCGATCACGTTTGCCTGGTAAGATCGAAAGGCCTGAAGCGCTCCAAGGTAGGCGGGATTTTCGGTCACCACAATATCGCCGGGGTCTAGCAGAACTTTGGCCGTAAGATCTAGGCCCTGTTGCGATCCGTGAAGGATCAAGATTCGTTCGCTCGGTGCAGCAATTCCTGCAGTGCGGAAGAGGTGGGCAGAAACCCATTCACGTAGAGGACGGTAGCCCTCACTCACGCCGTATTGCAGCGCGGGCGCGGCGTCCGTAGCGAACACGGCGGAGGTTGCANNAGCTCAGGCGCGGGGAGTCCGCCTGCAAAAGAGATGATCTCAGGAGACTCTGCTACCTTAAGAATCTCGCGGATCGCGCTCGGTTTAGATCCCTCGGTTCGCGCGGCGAAGCGGAAGGAACCCATTAAAGCTGGTGCGCTGGAGGCAGACACAGGCACGCTCATGGGAAATCCACGTTGAAGATCGAAAGGGGGTCGCGAGAACCGTCATCGGTCAAATCCTCGCGTTGATTCAACACCAATAGATCGTGTTGCTGGCTGCAAAATGCCAGGTCGAGGAAGGGGAGGTGGTACGTGCGAGGGAAGTTACGGCCTGGCCGTCGACTCTCGTCGAGTCGGTTGCCGGGTCGTGGTGGGATCGTCTTTGGACTTGGATTCATGGGAGGCGATGGTGAGGACCGCCCCCTTCATTTTCACACCCGGGGAAAACAAAAAACCCCCTTCGGTGTGACACCGAAGGGGGGCGAAATTCAGGTTGAACTCATTCCCCTTGCGGCGTGTTCGCGACGGACACGACGACGAAGATTGCGACCACGGAGGAGTGGACGGAAACGTTCGAGGAGAGAGCCGTGGCTGCGAAGAGCATGGAATGAGTGTCAGCCTTGGTAGCTAGTTACTCGTTGTACTGTCAACACCGGATGTAAGCAGGGGAGCATTACATCTTTTTTTGACGATCCGACGAGCGGTCGCTGTTAAACGGAAGAACGCTTCATGGCGACACCGGCGCCAACCAGCACCAGCAATCCGCCACCCACCATGTAAATGATGTGTTTGGGGGTCCGGGTGCCACCATCCACAGCATTGGCAACTTTGGTGCCCACTTCAGAGGCGCCGCCCACGAGTGAATCCTTGCGCTGGAGGCCCTGGAAGAAGAGGAAGCCGCCGACCACGATGAGAACGATACCGATGATCTTGTTCATTGTATTGGGATTGTTATTTTTGTGCTGAACGACGCTAACAAAGGTGTGCTAGTTGAATAACAAGCACTTGGCAACGGCGTTCGAGGAACGTCATTTGCGGGCTGACGGACCGATGCTGGAGCTATCCGTTCCCGATGTCGATCTGCGGAACTACCCGATTCACCTGATTTGCGCGACCGTAGTTTACCCGAGATACCTGGGGGAACAACGCGTAGTGCGCTCTTACCAAAGCACACATGCAGGCACCTTTTGAACTCCTTCGATTTGGAGGGGATTAAAGGGTGAGTTGATTGCAATAAATTTACTTTTCAAACGTACGCGCCATGGCCTTCGATAAAGACACACCGGAACTTCCGTTGGTACAGACCCATAAGAAAACCACGCAGGTGAATATCGGCATCGTCATCGGTGTCGTGCTTTTCTTCACCATCGTCGGAGTGGTCCTCTGGAAGGTCGTTCAGAACCCCGAGGAGACTCGCAGCGATGTGCATGAAGAGGTTCAGAAAGGGAATTAAACGCGTCACGATCCGAGTCTCTAGGCAATTTTCGTCGGCCCACTCCTGAAATGTGCAGCGAACTAAAACCATGAGCACCGCTCGACCCAGGTTGCGCAAGCAGTGGCAGGCGTTTCGGCGTTCCCCGCCTGGAAAGCGCTTCGAACAGCACTATCGACGCAGCCGCCGTCAAAGGGAGAACGGTAGTGCCTGGGTCCGACCGCTAAAGTGGGTCATCGCTCTTCTTTCTGCGATTGTGGGGGTGATCTTGGTCTTTATTCCAGGGCCGGCCGTACTATTTTTTGCTCTTACCGGCCTCGTCCTCGCCAGTGAGTCCAAGGCTATTGCCCGGTTGCTCGACGGAGCAGAGGTCAAGGCTCGGTCGCTGATGGACGCTGTGCGTCGCCGTTGGAGTCGAATGGGTAAGGGCGGGAAATGCGCGGTCGGCGGTGTTGCCCTAATCCTCGCGGGTGTCCTCGTAGCGGCAGCGGTGCTTTNNCGGAGCCGGCTTTCGCTTCCGCTTCGAATGCGACTTCAACCTCACAACCCGGATAAATTTACCCTTGGCGACCTGGGCTTTGCCCGGTCCGTCGGTCCGAAAGAAAAAGTTTCTGAGATTTCAGGCCTCGGTCGCTTGCAAAGGCCCCTTTGCCTGTTACCCCTGAGGGCATGAGGGGGAACTTGTTTGCACCTGCCACGCGATCGTTTCCGAGCCCCCTTTGCTTTCTTCTTTTCAGCCTCGTTTGGGTAGTCAGCGGGAAAGCCGCTCAACCTTGGGACAGCACACGAGCTGCTTTGCTGGCGGGGGACTACGAAAAGGTAATTCAAGTGGCGGGACGCGAGTCACAGGCCAAAAGCCCGGGCGCAGAATGGCCGCTCCTTCAATTTGAAGCGCTCATGGCCCTGGGCCGACTTTCGGATGCAGAGGCGGCCTTGAATCAGGCGCTTTTGCGAGAGCCGCAAAGTATTCGACTGCGATGGGCGGCGCGGGAGGTCGCGCTAGCTTTGGGGCAAACCGAGCAGGCGACCACCCTTTTGAGAGAGATGGGCGAACGGGTCTCCCGGCGCCGCGGAGCTTACCGGGCACCGGCAGATCTGGTGACCTTCGGCCGGTTGGCTCTGGTTTTTGGTGCCGATCCCAAGGACGTTCTCGAGCGGGTATTCGGTGACGCTCAAAAGGCTGATCCTACTTTGCGGGACGTGTACTTGGCGCGAGGTGAGTTGGCCTTGGAGAAGCATGACTTTGCTCTCGCGGCGAAGGCTTACCGCGAGGGTCTGGAAAAGCATCCGGCGGACCCCGACCTGCTGTACGGTGCAGCGCGCGCTTATGAGGGCGGCAGCCGCAAAGCGATGCTTGAAGCCTTGGCCGCGGCCTTGAATGCGAACCCTCGTCACGTCCCCAGTCTTCTCTTGGAAGTGGACCACGCTGTGGACGCCGAAGAGTACGAGACGGCCGAGGCCCTGCTGAATCGGGTGGCGTCCATCAATTCCTTGCATCCCGACGTGGCGGCTTACCGAGCGGTCCTCGCTCATTTGCGCAACGATCCCGCTGCAGCCCAGAGCGCGCGCTCGTTGGGCCTCACGGTGTGGGCGGAAAATCCCCGAGTCGATTTCCTGATCGGAAAGAAGCTGTCGCAGAAGTATCGTTTTGCCGAGGGGGCCGCTGCTCAGCGCCGGGCCCTGGCTTTTAGTGCGGACTATCTTCCGGCAAAGGCCCAGTTGGCGAGCGACCTTCTTCGTTTGGGGGAGGAAGGCGAGGGATGGGCGCTGGCGCAACTGGTGCATGAGAAAGATGGATACGATGTCGAGGCCTACAATCTCGTCACCCTGCGCGATACCTTGGCCAAATATGCAGTCCTCGAAAATGACGACTTCATCGTGAGGATGACGAGCCGGGAGGCTGCCGTGTATGGACCTCGGGTACTTGCTTTGCTCACCCGCGCGCGGGCGCATTTGGTGGAACGTTACGGGGTGGAATTAGCCAAACCCACCCGCGTGGACATTTTCGGCGATCAAAAAGATTTCGCTGTAAGGACCTTTGGCTTACCGGATGTTCAAGGATTTTTGGGGGTTTGCTTTGGACGCGTGATCACTGCGAACAGTCCGGTCGCTGTGGGTGGTAAAGGTGTAAACTGGGAGTCCGTCCTCTGGCACGAGTTCTGCCACGTGGTCACTCTTCAATACACTCACAACAAGATGCCGCGTTGGCTCAGCGAAGGCATCTCGGTGTACGAAGAAAACGTGACGGACCCAGCCTGGGGAATGCAAATGACCCCGAAGTTTCGGGCGATGATTCGCGACGGAAAACTTACCCCCTTGGCGAAACTGAGTTCTGTTTTTATCACCGCGCCCAATCCGGAAGCGGTGCAGTTTGCCTATTTCCAATCGTCGCTAGTTGTCGAATTCCTCGTGGACCGTTACGGTCTGGATGCCATCAAAGGGATTCTCGGTGATCTGCGGGATGGCGTCGAAAGCACGGAGGCTCTGGTCAAGCGCACAGGTCCTCTGGAAGAGATCGAATCGGAGTTCGTGGTCTTTGCTCAGCGTAAGGCTCATGCTTTTGCGAGTGACGCCGCGATGGAGGCGGTACCTCCGCCTTTGTTGTTGCCTGGCGCCGAAGCCCAACTTGATGCGTGGGTAAAAAAGAATCCGGAGAGTCTCTGGGGACCGCTGGCGCAGGCGCGACGTCTGGCCAGGGAGGAAAAATGGACGGAAGCGATTCCTCTGCTTGAACGCCTAGTTGAACGTTTCCCTACGCACACGGACCTGGATGGCCCCTATCCCTTTCTCGTGGCCGGGTACCGGGCATTGAGTCAGACCGATAAAGAGGAGGCCACGTTGAATGCCTGGACTCGGGGTAACGACGAATCCTCGGATGCCTTTCTGAGGTTGATGGAGTTGGCCGAGGCCAAAAATGATTGGGCGGCCGTTGCTCGCAATGCCGAGCGTTTCCTGGCGATCAACCCCATGGTCTACGCCCCGTACCGGTTCCTGGCCAAGGCGCAAACCANNCCTGCGGCCATTGCGGCGTGTGCGACCCTGCTGCAGTTGGAGCCTCCTAACCCGTCTGATGTGCATTTCCAACTGGCGGAACTGATGGCAAAGGTAGGGGATCCAGCCGCGCGGACTCACGTGCTCGCTGCGTTGGAGGATGCACCTCGTCACCGCGCGGCATTGGCCCTGCTTCTTCAACTCCAACCTGCTGCGACCCCGGCCAACCCATGACTCCGCATTCCTACGAAAAACACTCTGGGCTCCCAAGCTGCGTGCTNNAAGGTCGTGACCGCTCTGTCGGTCGCTCTTTTTACGGCTGGAGCGGCGATGGGGCAGTGGTGGGGCGAAGGGCAGGCATTTATTAGCGAAGATACCAAAACGGCGCGCGAAATACCCACGCACAGCACCGATACCCCGCTTTGGGAAAATCCGAAAGCGTTTAAGAACGATGTCTTCACCTTCGCGCGTATCCGTTATGACCGCGGTCCGACGGGTTATGGTCGCGCGCGGGGAGGATGGAGAACAGATCTACCGGATAGCGATCTCAACCTCTCCTATCGGTTGCAGCAGATGACTTCGATCAAAGTCGATCCTGATGGTCGACTGATTCGTCTCACGGATCCAGACCTCCCNNAACCTGGACGAACCGGAAGTGCAGGCCCTTCAACGCTACCTTTTGAATGGCGGGTTTCTCATGCTCGATGATTTCTGGGGCGAAAGGGAATGGGCGCATATGGAGCGAGAGCTGAAGAAGGTTTTTCCTGAACGTACGTTTTCAGAAATCCCCCTTGATCATCCCGTTTACCACTGTGTGTTCGAGATCAAGGCTAAGGGACAGGTGCCGAATGTGCGCACCGGAATTGAAAGTCAATACACCGGCATTACCTGGGAGCGCTCCGATGCACAAGAGGTTCATCATCGTGGCCTATTCGACGACAAGGGGCGTTTGATGGTGATCGCGACCCACAACACCGACAACGGCGTTGGCTGGGAGCGCGAGGGAGAGAGCGATTACTATTTCCACAATTTCTCGGAGAAGATCGCGTATCCACTCGGTATTAACATTATTTTTTATGCGATGGCAAACTAGATCTCCGCTCGCGCTGCTGANNCTGATGCCTCACCTGCTGCCGCAGACTCCGTTCCCCCTCCTTTGGTTGATCGTTTTGCCCAAGAACGGGCGTCGACGGAGCGCCTGCTTTCCAGTCGCGCGCGGATAGAAGAAGAACTGGGCAAAGCGATCGTCGGTCAGCGGGCGATCATTGAACAAATCCTGATCGCGCTTCTCGCTGGAGGGCACTGCCTGATTACCGGGGCACCAGGATTGGCCAAGACACTTTTGGTGAAGTCGATCGCGCAGATCTTCCATCTCGATTTTCGCCGGGTACAGTTCACGCCGGATTTGATGCCCGCGGATGTGACCGGTACGGAAATTCTCCTCGAGTCAGGAGGCGAACGCCGGATGTCATTTGTGCGCGGACCTATCTTTGCCAACATGGTCCTAGCGGATGAAATTAACCGTACGCCTCCTAAGACCCAGGCGGCGTTATTGGAAGCGATGCAAGAGCATCAGGTGACTGCGGCGGGTATCAGACACGCGCTTCCTGAACCCTTTTTTGTATTGGCCACTCAGAACCCGATTGAGATGGAAGGCACGTACCCGTTGCCGGAAGCTCAACTCGACCGCTTTATGTTCAATGTGGTCGTCGACTATCTTCCTGAGGACGAGGAGGTGGAGGTCGTGGCTCGTACCAGACAGGCGAAGAAAGAGCAGATTCAGCCTCTATTTGATGGCTCTGATGTGCTCGCGTTTCATCAACTGGTTCGATCGGTCCCAATTGCCGATGAGTTGGTGCGCTATGCGGTGCGTTTGGCTGCGTCCTCCCGCCCCCGACAAGCGAGTACCCCGGACTTTGTGAACGACTGGGTGAACTGGGGCGCGGGCACTCGCGCAGGGCAGTTCCTGGTGTTGGGTGCGCAGGCTCGAGCCCTTCTCCAAGGTCGCGCTCATGTGACGGTCGACGATATTCAGGCACTCGCTGCTCCTACCCTGCGCCACCGTATCCTTCTGAACTACCGGGCTGAGGCTGAAGGGGTGCAGATTGATTCCGTCATCTCCCGATTGGTGGCCGCCCAGAAAGCGCCCATCTAACCCTGCCTCTCATGGCCGTCTCTCTTTCCACTCCTTCCTCCGTGACTGAAAACGCTCGCGGCGGAGCTTTGTCGGGAAACGGCCTGGGAGGAAAGGGAGCTGAGCGCTCACCTGATCGCTTCATCGATCCGCGTGCACTCATGCGGATCCGCAGCCTCGAATTGCGAGCGCGAGTGGTGGTTGAAGGCTTTCTCAACGGACTTCATCGAAGTCCTTATCATGGATTTTCCGTGGAGTTCACGGAGTACCGCCCTTACTCACCAGGAGATGACCCGCGTTACCTCGATTGGCGCGTCTTGGCGCGGAGCGATCGGACGTTCATTAAGAAGTTTGAAGATGAAACCAATCTTCGCTGTCACCTTTTAGTGGATCGAAGTCGCTCGATGGACTTTTCGTCCACGGGGTATTCAAAGGGTGATTACGCGGTGACGTTGGCTGCAACGTTGGCTCATTTTTTGCAGAAACAGGGAGACGCGGTCGGACTCTTTTCGTTTGATGAAGCAGTGCGGGAATACTTGCCCGCGCGTGCGCGACCCGGTCATCTGCGTCAATTGATGCTGGCGTTGGAGAAACCGGCAGCGGGGAAGAAGACCGACTTAGTGGCTCCCCTGACCCAGTTTAGCCGGCTGGTGCGGAAGCGCGGCTTGATGGTTCTGATTTCGGATTTTCTCGCTCCCCTCGATCGATTGGAGTCGAGCTTGGCGACCTTGTCCGCCGGCGGTCACGAGGCGGCAGTCTTCCAGTTGCTTGATCCTGCGGAAAAGACTCTCGGTTTTTCTCAGTCCATGGTTTTTGAGGATTTGGAGTCTGCTCAGACGCTGTATATTGATCCAGCCGCAGCGCGGGCGTCTTATGTGGAGCGATTGACCACGCATAACGAAGCCGTACGCGGGTTGTGTGCGCGCCATGGCATCGCCTTTACTTCGTTGCAGACAGATCAACCGCTGGAATGGGCTTTGTTTGAGTTCTTACAGCGACGCGAACGTTCTGAAATTCAGCGACGGGGGAACCCCTCAAGCGGGCGCACGCCATGAGTTTTCTTGCCCCTCTTTTCCTCATGGGAGCACTGGCCCTCTCGCTGCCCGTGCTTTTTCATCTAGCGCGCAGGGTGACACGCGAGCGAATCGTATTCAGTTCGCTGATGTTCCTCAAACCCTCGGCGCCTCGTCTCACCCGGCGGAGTCGCGTGGAGCATTGGCTTCTGTTGATTTTGCGGTGCTTGGCGCTTGCCCTCCTCGTTCTGGGATTTTCTCGACCGTTTCTTACGGATAAGACATCGCTTCTTCCTTTGGCGAGAGCGCCCCGCCACGTGGTGCTTCTGCTCGATACCAGTGCTAGCATGCGACGCGAAGGGCTTTGGGATGCAGCGAAGGCACGAGCGGACGCGGTTATCAAGAGTTTGGCACCCACGGACCATCTGGCGGTGCTCACCTTTGGCCGCACTCCGGTGACGGCTCTCTCATTCGCTGAGTGGGAGAGCCATTCGCCGGATGCCCGAGTGAGCCTGGCCTCGGAGCGAGTGACCGCCCTGNNAGATCGCGGCATCGGACGCCTTTACTGATCTCGATCGAGAAGCGACGACCACCGGACCCAGAGAGATCATTCTCATCAGTGACCTTCAGGCAGGCAGTCGGCTCGATACGCTCCAAGCCTATGAGTGGCCGAAGGGAGTGGCATTGAAAGTAGAATCGGTCACCGCACGAACGCGGGGCAATGCAGGTGTTCAGGTGGTGGCTGAAGCGAGCTCGGACAAACAAACGAACGAGGGCGTGCGTATTCGCGTTACCAATTCGGAGGATGCCACGGCTGAACAATTGGTGCTGCGCTGGAAGCGAGGAGCTTCGGAAGAGGTGGGTGAACCGATCCCGGTCCACGTCCCAGCTGGTCAAAGTCGAATCGTTCGGATGGAGTTGCCGGCCAATGGTGCTGGGATCGATCGCATCGAATTGCAGGGTGATGCAGAGCCTTTTGACAATACCGTGTATGTGGCACCTGTGCTTTCTCAGAGCGTTCCGCTGATGTATTTGGGAAGCGAGAATGCCGACGCACCGGCCCAGCCGCTTTATTTCTTGCGACGAGCCCTCGAGGCGATTCCTCGGGTCCGTGCGGATATCCGGTTTCAGCGGGCGGACTCGGAGGTAGGTGAAGCCGTGCTCGCAGACAATGCGTTGTTGGTGGCTACTGAGGCTCCGGGTCCAAACTCGCTTCAACAGGTGCGCCGTGCGGTGGAACGGGGTCAGACATTGCTTGCGGTTCCCAAGAACGCGGAGGCTATGGTGGCACTAGCTCAACTCGTTAAAGCCGATGCTGTGGCTGTCGAGGAGAGGAAGCCCTCTTCGGGTGGAAGCTATGCCATGTGGGGAGAAATCGATTTTCGCCACCCCCTCTTTCTGGCCTTTGCCGATCCACGGTTCTCGGACTTCACGAAAATTCATGTCTGGCAGTATCGTCGTATTCAGGCCGAGGCCCTTCCCGCATCGCGGGTGATAGCTCGCTACGATTCGGGTGATCCCGCGGTGATCGAAACCACGTTAGGCGCTGGGCGTATCCTGTGGTTGACCTCAGGATGGCATGCAGAGGATAGCCAGTTGGCTGTATCATCGAAGTTTGTGCCGTTGCTTTGGTCGATTTTGGACTATGCCGGGATACTGCGGGCAGAAACCTCTAGCTATGCCGTCGGTGAGGCTCTGCCTTTGGAAAGAAGCACGGACGTCACCGAGGTTTTCTTGCCGTCGGGTTCGGTCGAACGTATCGCCACAGGTGCGACGTCCACCGCTCCTACCTTTGAGCCTGGGCTTCACCGTGTCGTGCAGACGCGAGGTGAAACGCGCTTCACGGTAAATTTAGATGCGTCAGAGTCGCGGACTGAGCCTCTTTCGCAGGATGAGTTGGAGCAGCGAGGAGTGCCCATCGCGGGCGATCTCGCTAGCGATGATCCTGAGACGGCTCGTAACACCTTGGCTTCTGCACAAGCGGTAGAGACAGAGGCGCGCCAGAAGTTATGGCGCTGGTTCTTGGTGGCGACCCTGGCTATTTTATTGATGGAAACCCTGTTGGCCGGTTGGACGGCGACGAAGAAAGGAGCGGTGGTACCATGATGGAGACATTTCTCAAACAGCGGCTTCGACGACTATTTGAGCGCGAGCAATGGCGGCGGGCGGGTTGGCAACTTGCGATCGTATGGTCGGTGGGAGTAATGGCGTGTGCCTGCGCGCTCATGCTGGCGGATAGACGTGGATTTGATTCTGCCTTTACTCTCCCCGCGATCGTTTCATTGACGGCGACTGCGGCCTTGTGGGTGATCACGCGACGATTTGCAGATAAACCCAACTACCGCGATCTCGCCGCGACGGTAGAGCGCTCTCAGCCAGAGCTCAAAGGCCTTGTCCTAACCGCAGTCCAGCAGAACACGGGATCANNCTATTTCCAGCAGCGTGTGCTTGAGCAGGCCTTGGAGCGCAGTCGCGAGCGAGATTGGCGGTTGCTGATTCCTGGCTGGCACGTCGTGGTTGCTCAAGGTTTTCAATTTTCGCTTCTGGCGGTACTCCTCGTTATGCTGGTGGCAGTCTATCAAGTAGTGCCAAGAGGCGAGGCCGAGGGTGGCGATCGTTCCGTCGAGTTGGCAGTGACACCCGGCAATACCGAGGTGGAGCGAGGCGAAACGCTTGTTGTCCTTGCTCGCTTTGGGCAAAACGTGCCGCCGAGTGCTGATTTGATCATCACTGAAAGTGGCAAGCCGGTACGGAAGGTGACTCTGGTGAAAAGCCTGGCTGATCCCGTATTCGGGGGAACCCTACCCGCTGTCGCTGCTGATTTCACCTATCGGGTGGAGTATGCAGGCCAACAGTCTCCGGACTATCAGGTAAAGGTGTTTGAGTTTCCTCGTTTGGAGCGCGCTGACGCTGAACTCACTTATCCGACCTACACGAATCTTGGAACCAAGCGCGTCGAAGACACCCTGAGGCTCAGCGCGGTGGAAGGCACGCGACTGGGTTGGACCTTGCAGTTGAACAAACCGGTAAAGAGCGCTCGTCTTGTGGGCAGGGATAAGGCGAAAACGGAGTTGAAACTGGAAGTCCCTCGAGATCGGGCAGTGGCGGTGCTTCCAGAAATGCCTCTTGTGGCATCGCTGACGTATGATCTCCAACTGGTGGATGACGAGGGAAGGACAAACAAGCTTGCGACACCGTTCGTGGTGGACGTGCAGCCTAATCGCCGCCCAGAGCTGCGCCTCACCTCGCCCCGTGGCGATGTTCGCCCGTCTTCCCTTGAGGAGATTACCTTTCAAGGCACGGTTTGGGATGATTTTGGGTCACCCGCTTATGGCTTGGCCTATGCCGAAGCTGGAGGAGAGACAAGGCTCATTGAGTTGGGAAAAGAAAGCGGTGCTCGCGAGCGCAAGGCCTTTTCTCACCTCCTTCGATTGGAAGAGCTCAAGGTGAAGCCGGATAGTCTCCTCTCCTGGTATGTTTGGGCTGATGATGTGGGTCCAGATGGGAAAACCCGCCGCACTACCAGCGATTTGTTTTTTGGTGCAGTTCGTCCGTTCGACGAAATTTTCCGTGAAGAAACCGGGATGCAGGCGGAAAGCGACCAGGATAACCCTGGGGGCCAACAAGGAGGGCCGGCGCAGCAACTGAGCGAACTGCAGAAACAAATCATGTCGGCGACCTGGAAGTTACAACGTGATCCTGGAACTCCCACTTATGCCGCCGATGTTGCCGTGGTCCGCGACTCTCAAGTTCAAGCGCTCGAGCAGGCGCGCCAAGCGGCAGAGCAATCGGAGCGACCAAGTGATCAGGCCACGTGGACGCAGGTGACGCAGGCCATGGAAAAAGCCGCTAGCGTTTTGAATGACGCGGTGGATACGCCGCTTAAGTTGAGCGAGGCACTTGCGTCGGAGCAGACCGCTTATCAAGGGCTGCTTCGATTGCAGCAAAACGAATTCAATGTCGCCCGCAATCGCAGCCGCCGAGGAGGACAAGGTGGCCAGCAAGGCAATCAACAACAGCTCGACCAGCTTGATCTCGATCAGTCTGGGAATCGCTATGAAACACAGCGTTTGGCGCGTCCCAGTCAGGATCCGCAGCGTCGTGAGCAGATGCAGACCATCAATCGTCTGCAGGAACTCGCTCATCGGCAGGAAGCGGTGAACGAGCGACTCAAGGAACTGCAGACTGCGTTGCAGGAAGCTCAGACCGAGGAGAAAAAAGAAGAGATCCGCCGCGAACTCAAACGGCTCCAGGAAGAGCAGCGCGAGATGCTGGCGGATATGGATGAGCTTCAGCAGCGGATGGATCGTCCCGAGAACCAGTCCCGACTGGCCGAGGAGCGTCGTCAATTGGAGCAAACCCGCGAAGATGTGCAGCGAGCGGCCGATGCCACGGGAGAAGGTTCGGTTTCTCAGGCGTTGGCCGCGGGGACGCGAGCTCAACGGCAACTTCAAGAAATGCGCGACAAGCTGCGGAAGGAAAATTCGAGTGAGTTCGCGGATGAACTACGCGATCTCCGTGGAGAGGCGCGTGAGTTGGCGCAACGTCAGCAAGAGATCAGTGAGAAGCTGAAGTCCCTCACGGATGCTCGCAAAAAAGCGCTCACGGATGAACCCGTACGCACCGATTTGCGGGCCGATCTGGACGCACAACGTGAGCGCATGCAGGATGTGATGAAACGGGCGACGGAAATTTCCGAACAGGCGGAGACGACCGAACCTCTCGTTTCCCGTCAACTTTATGAGAGCCTGCGCAAAGTCAGCCAGGACGACGCGAATATTTCGAAGCAGCTTCAGCAAGATTTGCTTTCCGATGGAATGATGACGCGTTCCCTCTACGATCGCTTGCGGGCGGATTCGGGAGAGGAAGGCACGAAGGCGTTTGATCTCACCGCTGAGTTATTACGCGAGGGCTTTCTTCCCCAGGCACAGACCGCCGAGCGCAAGGCGCGGGAAGGCATCGAAGAGTTGCGTAAAGGGGTGGAGCGCGCGGTCAGCAATGTTCTGGGTGATGATGCTGAAGCCCTCAAACTTGCCCAGAGCCAGTTGGAGCGGGCCACCGATCAATTGTTGAAGGAGGCGGCTCAGGCTGAAGCGGAAGAAGGTACCGGAGGAGCCGGCGCCTCACCGGGCGAGAAGGAGGCACGCAGACTTGCGCAGGCGGATGGCAAAGGGTCCTCTCCGGGATCAGGCAAGCAGCCTGGGGAGAATCGCGAGTCGAGAGACCCGCAAACCGGTGAGCCGTCAGGGCAGCCGGGCACACCTGGTCAAGGAACGACGGGCTCAGAAAACGAATCGACCTCTCCAGAGGGACAGCTGGCAGATGCGCGGAACCCAGGTCGATCAGGCCAACCCAGAGGTGGCCTGCCAGGCGGTGGTTTTGATTTGAATCGGCTGATGGAACGCGACGGAGGGGCCGATCCGCGGTCAGATCGTGCGGGATTCGGCAACGGTCCCATCACGGGTGGCGACTTTGCTCCCTGGGCTGAACAGCTGCGCGAGATTGAGGAAGTGCTGGATAGACCCGATCTTCGAGATGCGGTGGCGACCGCGCGCGAGCGGGCTCGGCTGATGCGGCAGGAGTTTCGTCATGAACGGAAGAAGCCGGACTGGGCCGTGGTACGGGCGGAAATCCTGCGACCTCTGGTCGAAGTGCGTTCGAGGATTCGAGAAGAGCTGGCCCGTCGGAACACGAGCGATCCGTTGGCGCCTGTGGATCGTGACCCCGTACCGCCGCGCTTTGCCGAGTCGGTGCAAAAGTACTACGAAGAACTCGGAAAGAGCCCATGATTGGATCTGTGATCACCGAGTTATTTCCCTGCGGTACGCTTACCTTCTCCTCGTGGTCGTGGATTGGTCCGCTCTTGGGGGTGGTCTGCCTCGCGCTTGCGGCGTTGGTGTGGAGTTATGCTCCCGCGCGGCAGGCGGGTAGACTTCGTTGGTGGTGCCTCGGCCTAAAGCTGATCGGGTTCGTCGCGCTTGCGCTGTGTTTGCTGGAGCCGCTTTGGTTATCTCCCCACGCTCGTCAAGGGGCCAATTTTTTTGCGGTGGTCGCAGATAACAGCCAAGGCTTACAGGTCAAAGAAACCGGGAGTTCGCGTTCGCGCGGTGAAGTCTTGACTGCAGCGTTGGGAACACCGTCGACAGGCTGGCAGCGGACATTAGCGGACACCTTTGAGGTCAGACG
>DKKJ01000184.1:9628-19619 GCA_002455175.1 Opitutaceae bacterium UBA6669 | reverse complement strand
CCCCCTGTGCTCGAGGTCAGGACCAAAATACGGACTTGGTCCACCGGTCAAAAGGCTCCGAAATAACGTGCCATGACGCTCCGCCTCAGCGAGGTCGGTGCCAGCCGTGAAAGCAAGGGTGCCAGGGTGGCCTGAAAGAACGATCCGCTCCGCACCACGCCGCTGCGACCACGCATAAGGGCCCGGTGGAGATCGCGGGCCGCACGCTCAGGCCCGGGNNACTGAAAGCTGAGAGCCCCGCCTTCACCACGTTGTAGCCACTCATGTACGGGAGTGGAAACTCCACCGCCAACGACGACACATTAACCAAAGCGCCGGGGGCATTCGCCTGGATTCGCATCCGCTCAAGAGCCAAGTAGCTGAGCCGGAGGGTCTGAGTTAACATCGCGCTCACCTGGTGCCCCCAGGTTTCGAACGACGTCTCCAGAAAAGGGGAAAAGTAGCCATAACCAGCATTGTTGATCACTACGTCAAACCTCCCCCCGGCAGAGTCAGCCGCCTGCGAAAAAGCGTCTGTCACCGAGCGCTCGGAAGCCAGATCCATAACCACCGATCTAAAACCAGGTCGCCCCGCCCACGCTGACAAACGAGCAGGATCCCGAGCCGTTCCCCACACCTGGATCCCNNGGGCAAGAGGTGAGGAAGAACCTGACGCGCTTGTCGAAGGCGTGACTGGCACCGTGCTCACGACCTACGGAACACCACACTGACGTTGGCTCCCCCAAATCCACTGCTGTTGTTCATCACGACTTGGGGGGCTACCGGTTGAGTGGTCAGCGGGATATTCATGTCCGCGAACTCAGGATCGAGTTTGGAAATGTGCGCGGAGCCAGGGATATATCCTTCCTTGATGGCCAGTGCGCAGATGGCGCTTTCCATGGCTCCCGCCAGAGAGAGACCATGGCCGGTCAAAGCCTTGGTACTGCTCACNNGTCCCGGAAATGTCCCCAATCAAGGTCGAGGTGGCGTGGGCGTTGACATACTCCACCTGCTCAGGAGCCAGTCGGCTGCTCCTTAAAGCCAGATCCATCGCCCGGCGTAGGCCCGCCCCTTCCGGGTGCGAGATGGCCACGTTATGACCATCGGAGGCCTGCCCCCACCCCACCACTTCGCAATACGGGGTGACCCCGCGACGCGCGACCTCGTCTTCACTTTCCAAAATCAAAACGGCGCCGCCTCCCGTGCCCACAAAACCGTCACGAGCGGTATCAAACGGACGTGAAGCCGTATCAGGATCCGGATTGAGCGAGAGTGCACGCATCCCCGCAAAGGGTGCGATGGTCTCGAAATTCCCATCTTCGGCACCCACGACAAACATCCGCGACTGCCGACCCAAAGCGATCTCATCATAGGCGAACCCGAGGGCATGGGACGATGAGGCGCAGGCAGAGGAAAAGCCTGTCGACGCCCCTTTGATCTTAAAGTGCGCCACCAGATTGAACTGAACGGTCCCGGCAATGGCCGAAACGATGCCCATCGGCGGGTATCGCATCACCCCCTGCGCCAGCATCTGATTGAGCAACCGGTGCAGAATACCGGGCGATCCCGCAGACGCGGCGTAGAGGCCAGTCCCTTCGTGAGAAACCTCGGATTCTCCCAATTTCGCATCCGCAATCGCCTGCTGCATAGCACAATAGGCAAACAGCGTGTTAGGCCCTAGGCTCCGCAGGACTTCGCGACGAATCTTGTACGGGGCGGGAAATGTCCAGTCCTCCGGATCATTAGAGTCCAAGTTAAACCCGCGAACCGGAGCCGCGACTTTCGGAGGGATGTCCGGGCGTTGAAACGGCGCGTAAACCTCCATCCCGTGCTTCAAGTCCCGCACCGACTGCGACACCGTTTGCCGATCATTGCCAATGCTGGTAATCAACCCAAGGCCAGTGACAAAAACTTTAGGCATAGAGACTTGGAATCGACGCTCACCAAAAACTCAACCGCGTTTCACCGCCAAGCGGTGGGCGCAGGCGGATTAAGCCCGAACCGCTGCCGCCAGGGGAGGTGCGGTCGGTGCAGGTACCGGCAACTTGATCGCAGACGAAGTTACTGGCGTTCCCTCAGGAGTCGCGGTCGTTTCCGACGCAGCCACAGGGTTAGCCCCAGCTTCTGCGAAGGCAAACGTGAGAGTAATCTCCTCAACCACGGCGGCCTTTTCCTGCCCGACGCGAATAGCTCCTTCGAAGGTGGCAAACGGAGGTTTCAAGCGCTTGGTTTTGACCGAGAGCGTCAACACATCCCCGGGGCGACACATGCGGTGGCAGCGAACGCCTTCGCAGCTGGTGAAGAAGATCTTCGTAGAGTCGACCACTTTGCCCTCTTCATTTTGAGCCCCCTCGAGCAAGAAAAGAACGCCAAGTTGGCCCAACGCTTCCAGCATGATCGACGCAGGAAGAACGGGATTATTCTTGAAATGGCCCTGTAGGAAAAACTCCTGGCCCGTCAGCTTGAACTTCCCTTGTGCCCCCGTCGCACTCACTTGCGCTTCGCTGAGGAAGAGGAAAGGAGGCTGTACCGGCATGATACTCGCGATCTGTTCCAAGGGGATAAACTTGGCCGGTTTAGGCAGTGGTAACCCCTTAACCTTACAGTCGATAAAAGTCTTAACGTCACCGACGGTGCGCAAGTTACGCAATTCGTCGTTGTTAGTCTGCATTTGCAGCACTTCCTCTACCAGCATGACGATTTCCATCATCGTCAGAGAATCGACCCCCAAATCCTCAACCAAGCGGAGATCATCATCTCCTTCACGCAGTTTAGGCCGGAGATCAGCCTCCACGTAACGCTCAATCACCCCGATAACAATCGCCGGCAACTGTGTCGTATCTTGCGTCCGCCGATAGGTTAACGCCGCTTCCACGGTGACAGGTGAGCACCGTTTTAACGACTCGCGCAACGCGATTTCGTCTTCAGGCGTGAACGGTTTCGGGGCCGTCTCTTCCCGACTCTGCGTAGGACCNNTGCGGGACTGAATCTGCCATGGTTGGTTTCTTGTAAGTTATACCAAATTTGAAAGTAAACGCTAAAGGAGGAGCCAACCGGCCCAGCGGCACTGTCGCCGACAAATTGCGCAGTCGTCCACATCCATCCTTTCCATAGTCCAGCCTGCTGTTCGAAGGTTCCTCAAACGAACAGCAAGTGCATTGCCAAGCTGGAGTTGCACGTGGTTTTCGCAATTTTTAACTCTTGGTGCACCTCAGCAGTTTCTGACGGAGCGCCGAAAGCAAGTGTGCTACCGTAAAATTTCATCCTTCGGCGCTTGCGATACCTCAGATCTTGCGCCGGGGTGATGTCTACCGGTTGTCAAACGTTCGCATGCGGGACTACTTTCTTCGCCGTTTTCTTCTCATCCCCCCGACGCTCCTTGGAATCACCCTGATCGTTTTTTTGATCACTCGCGTGGTTCCTGGAGGACCGATCGAACGGGCTTTGATGGAAGCGCAGTCCGCCGACGCTGCAGGCGGGGGAGGCCGAGCAGACGCAGGTCGCGGCGCGATTTCCGAAGACCAGATGAATCAGCTAAAAGCCTATTACGGCTTCGATCAGCCGCCCTTGATGGCGTACCTGAGCTGGCTGAAGAAAGTGGTCACGGGAGACTTGGGCATGTCCTACCGATATAGCGAACCGGTTCTCGACATCATTCTAGATCGGATCCCGGTTTCGCTGACCTACGGTCTGATCACCATGCTACTGGTCTACGCGGTCTGCATCCCTCTCGGGGTCCTCAAAGCCATCAAACACCGCACCCCCATCGATAACATCACCTCGGCGCTGGTCTTCATCGGTTACGCTATTCCTGGTTATGCGCTCGGAGCGATCTTGGTGGTCTACCTGGCTGCCCGTCGCGGCTGGTTCCCAATGGGCGGCTTCGTCAGTCGAGATTTCTCCGAACTGTCGTTATTCGGAAAAATCGGTGACTTCGCTCATCACGCGGCTTTGCCCCTACTCTGCTACACGGTCGGCAGCTTCGCTTTGGTCACCTTGCTGATGAAGAACCACCTGATGGACAACCTCGCAGCCGACTTCATCCGCACCGCGGTGGCTAAAGGCGTTTCCTTCCGCACTGCTGTCGTCAAACATGCCCTGCGCAACTCCCTAATCCCGATAGCCACCCACTTTGGGCATCAATTTACAGGGCTCGTCACCGGATCGTTCCTCATCGAATTCATCTTCGATATCAATGGTATGGGGTTGCTTGGATACACCTCGGTGGTCGATCGCGACTACCCGACAGTGATGGGTGTGTTGCTCATCTCATCGTTCCTTCTGNNGGGTCCGCTTCAAATAAGCTGAGGCGAACGATATCATGGCTCTGCGCTTCAAGCTCAATCCCCTGACCCGCCGGAAACTGCGTCGCTTCCGAGAGATTCGCCGGGGATACGTTTCCTTCCTCATCTTGGGCGGGCTGATCGTATTTTCGTTGGTGGCCGAGTTATTCGTCAACAACCGCGCACTCGCCGTTCGATACAATGGCGAATGGTCGTTTCCGACGTACGGCGGCATACACACCGGTCGCGAGTTCGGCTTGGATTACGACTACGAAGTGGATTACCGGTCTCTGAAAACCCACTTCGCAGGGACGCAGAACCGAGTCTGGCTCCCGCTCGTTCCCTACAGCCCAACCGAGAACTGCTACGCTGGGGACATCTTCAAACCGCGCCCACCCGACTTGGCCAAGGGGCACTACCTGGGGACCGACCAGATCAATCGAGATATTCTCTCCCGGCTGATTTACGGATTCCGAAACGCANNCTTTCTTTTTTCTTCATGGTCCTGACCTATTTCATCGGGATCGTGCTGGGCTGCCTAATGGGCTACTTCGGCGGTTGGTTCGATTTGCTCGTGCAACGCCTTATCGAGGTTTGGTCGAACATTCCGTTTCTCTTCGTCGTCATCATCGTCGCTTCTGTCGTACCGCCCTCGATTGGAATGAACCTCTGGGTGTTGCTGGCGATCGTGGTCCTTTTTTCTTGGACCAGCATGACGTACTACATGCGAGCCAGCACGTATCGCGAAAAAGCCCGCGACTACGTCCACGCCGCCCAGGTCCTCGGTGCGGGAACAGGACGCGTGATCTTCAGCCACGTGCTGCCCAACACGCTGTCCACCCTGGTCACCTTTATTCCGTTCACAGTCTCTCTCGCCATCAGTTCGCTAACCGCGCTGGATTTCCTCGGCTTCGGACTCCCGCCCCCCACTCCGAGTTGGGGTGAGCTTCTCCGTCAGGGAACGTCCAACCTCAACTCCCCCTGGATCGTCGCCTCAGCGTTTACCGCCCTCGTCGTCGTTCTGGTCCTGGTCACCTTTATCGGCGAGGCTGTGCGCGAGGCTTTCGATCCGAAGAAATTCACCACGTACCAATGAAAACTACCGCCACCACCCTCTTCCACCCTCGTCCCGGCTTTTGGCTGCTGCTCTTCGCAGCCGTGCTGATGACGGCGGGCTGCGGTAAAAAGACAGACTCCGCCGCACCCTCTCCCACTAAGTCTGCGGCCTCTGCGGGTGCCCCGGACATGGAAGCCGATTTGGCCAAGACCCTGAAAGAGCAGCCGAACANNAAAAAGGGCGGAACGTTCAACTACTACATTCAAGATTTCCCGCGGACGCTCCGCACCATCGGACCTGAGGCTACGGGAGGGATTCGTCCCTACATGCTTGATGATATCGCGATCCGCATGGTCCATCCTCACCCCAATGTTGCGGGCAAAAGTTACCCAGGCGTCGCCAAATCGTGGTCAGTAGATTTTGCAAACAAGACCATCTATTATCGAATCGACCCTGATGCACGCTGGTCCGACGGAAAACCCATCACTACCGATGACGCGGTGTTCTTTTTCTACTTCATGCGAAGCCAACCTTTAGGAGAGCCCTGGTACAACAACCACTTCACCACGAAATACACCTCATTGGTTGTCTATGACAAGCTGACCTTCGCGCTCATTGTACCTGAAAGTAAGCCCAATTTATTAATTGCCCATAGCGACTTCGCCCTCTTCCCGCGACACGCTTACAAGGACTTTGGAGCCGGATGGCTTGAACGCTATCAATGGCGAACTATTCCCAACAGCGGTGCCTACATTATTCAGGAAAAAGACATCGACAAAGGAAGATCGATCACCCTCACGCGGGTTCAAGACTGGTGGGCCAAAGATAAAAAATTTTACCGCGGTCGCTTTAATCCAGACCGGTATCGCTTGGAAGTCATTCGTGACCCAGACAAGACGGCCGAGGCCTTCCTTCGTGGCGATTTGGATATGTTTCCCCTGTCTCTCCCTAAGTTTTGGTATGAGACTGTGACCGAAAACACTCCAGCGGTGAAATCGGGCTATGTGAGACGAAGCAAGTTCTTCAACCAAATCCCGCGTCCCGACTGGGGCTTATGGATTAATCGTCACAAGCCATTGCTGAACGACCTAAACGTTCGCATCGGTATTCACCACGCCTCCAACTTCGAATTGGTATGCTCTCAGTTCTTTCGAGGCGATGCGGCCGTGATGCAGACAGGGTCGGACGGATACGCTTATCGCACTCATCCTACGTTGACGGCTCGACCTTTCAATCCTGCGCTTGCTCGAGAGCACTTCGCCAAGGCGGGCTTCACGACTCAGGGAAGTGATGGAGTTCTTCAGAATGCCAGCGGGCAACGTCTCTCCTTTACGCTGACGATCTACAGTCCATCAATCCGCGACCTCCTCCCCATCCTCAAACAGGAAGCGATCAAAGCAGGTTTGGAGTTGAAGCTAGAAGTTCTGGATACGACCACGGGTTGGAAAAAGGTTCAGGAAAAAAATCACGACATCGCTTTGGTCGCTCTCGCACGCTCCGTTGAAGACTATCCGAGATATTGGGAGATGTACCACGGCTCAAACGCCTACGAAGACGCCTACCTCGACGCTGAAGGAAAATTCGTTGCTCAATACGCGCTCGGAAAACCAAACGCGTCACCCCAAAAGGTGCGGGTTCAGACCAACAATATGACGATGACGTTCATTCCTGAATTGGATCGTCTGATTGAAGCCTATGACCGCGCTAACACCATGGAGGAAATCAAACGCCTCGGCGCCGAGATTGAGCAGATGGTTTACGATGACGCCGGATGGGTTAACGGGTGGGCACTTCCGTTCTACCGGATCGGCTATGCGAGCTACATCAAGTGGCCCAAAGAGTTCAATGTCGCGCAAAGCCGAAATGCTGAAGAGTTTTATGTCCACTGGATCGATCAAGACGAGAAGAAGGCTATCCAAGACGGGCGGCGTTCCGGCAAGACCTTCCCCAATGAGACGCTGATCTTCGACCAATATAAGAACTAGCTCCGTCTTCGTCTTGCACGCTGTCCCCGCCGCCTCCTCCCCACCTACAGGCGAAGTCGTCCTGGAGGTGAAAAACCTGGTCACGACGTTCGATACCGATAACGGCGTCTTGACTGCCGTCGACGGGGTGAGCTTCCCCGTCAAGCGGGGACGCACGCTCGGAATTGTCGGCGAATCGGGCTGTGGGAAAAGTGTCACCGCGCTCTCGATCATGCGCTTGCTTCCGCAACCGATGGGGAAAATCAAGAGCGGGGAAATCCTCTTTGACGGCAAGAATCTCGCTACCCTGCCCAGCGAGGAAATGCGTCATATCCGCGGCGGTCGGATCGGCATGATTTTCCAAGAACCGATGACGGCGCTCAATCCCGTTCATACCATCGGTCGCCAGCTCTCAGAGGTATTTCTCCTCCATCGTACCCGCGATCGCCGCGAAGCATTGCAGCTCTCGGTAGAAATGCTGCGTAAGGTGGGAATCCCCTCTCCAGAGATTCGCGTCGGCGAATATCCACACCAACTGTCTGGCGGCATGCGGCAGCGCGTGGTNNGAGATGGGCATGGCGATCGTTTTGATCACGCATGACCTCGGAGTGATTGCCGAGATGTGCGACGACGTGGTGGTCATGTACGCTGGTCGAATCGCCGAATCAGGGCCGGTCGACGCTCTCTTCTCGCATCCTTCACATCCCTACACACGGGGTTTGCTCAATTCGATTCCGCGTCTGAGCACTGCGCGCAAGAGTCGCCTCAACGTCATTGAGGGCATGGTTCCCAGTCTAGCCGACCTTCCTTCGGGCTGTCGTTTCCAAAATCGTTGTCCCTACCGGATTGATACCTGCCTTCGCCAACCTCCCCTGGAGGAGGTCACTCCTGGTCACCACGTCGCCTGCCACCGCTGGCGTGAACTCCCCCCGCTTCCGATTCCATCATGACCGCGCCCCTGATCGAGGTCCAAGACCTCAAGATGCATTTCCCGGTCAAAGAAGGCCTCTTCTCTCGCAGCCGCCGCGCAGTGCGAGCGGTGGATGGAGTTTCTTTTCAGGTGATGCCCGGTGAGACGATCGGCTTGGTGGGAGAATCCGGATGCGGTAAATCCACCCTAGGTAAATGCATCGTTCGCCTGAATCAACCGACCGCAGGCACCATCCGTTTTGAAGGAACCGATCTCGCCGGGCTCTCCCCGGCGCAGATGAAGCCTCATCGCCGTCATCTGCAGATGATTTTTCAGGATCCGGTCGAATCGCTCAACGCTCGACACACGGTCGGCGAAATTCTCGCAGAGCCTTTTATCATCCACCAGATGGGCGACACTGCTTTTCGGCGGANNTCGAGCCGCGAGCCATTGTGTGTGACGAGCCTGTTTCCGCACTGGATGTTTCCATTCAGAGCCAGGTCCTCAATCTGCTCCTGGATCTCCAACGCGAGATGGGACTCAGCTACCTCTTCATCGCTCACAATCTGGCGGTGGTGAAACATGTCTCCGATCGCATCGCCATCATGTACCTGGGTCGGATCGTCGAGTTCGCCGACTCCGAGACCATCTACCGCGATCCACGCCACCCCTACACGCGTGCACTCATCTCGGCGATCCCACAGCCCGACCCTCGTCGCCGCACCGAACGCATCGTACTTACGGGCGACGTGCCTTCACCAATTCACCCGCCCAGCGGCTGTCCCTTTCATACGCGGTGCCCTTTCGCCACCGAACGCTGTCGGCAGGAAGTTCCAGCGTTGCGTCCCGTTCCGGGCGCCGAGGGACACACCGTGTCCTGCCATTACGAGCGTCCCTGGTTGGGCACGTAAGGCCTGTTACTGAGAAATCAGGAAATATCGAAAAGCGGAAACGCTGAAATTCTGAGAGGGAAAACAATCTTCGCGAGCCGGACTCGGTCGGCCTCGTTTTGACAAAACCTAGGTTCAAAGCCCCGCGAAAACCTCAGTTCTCAGCTTTCCGCTCTCAGCTTTTCTCCATTTCCGCTTTTCCTCATTTCACTCATCTCACCGAGACGGTCTCGCTTTCATCGCGTGGTTTTACGCGGAGCAAACGTTCTAATTTACGGTCTGAAAAGGAAATGGCTCTTCCTTCATCAACTCGCATCTCCCACACGCTTTTCGCTGTGACGCTTCTTGTCGGGGTGTCCGCCTGCTCACTTCCAGGAAATCGTGCCTCCCCCACCTCTCCGGTCCCCGCCAGCCCGGTTTCANNGGGATTCAAATGGACACTCACCCGCTGGTCCACCCCCTCGGGAACGAAAGAGGTCCCGGGCAACGTGACGTTTGAGCTCTTGGATGACGGCAGGATCGCGGGACGCGCTCCGGTCAATCGTTACTTCGGTCGCATCGTCTACGTCGGCACGGAGATCACCTCGTGGGATCCAGTCGGCAGCACCAAAATGGCAGGGCCCGAAGCCGCTATGCAGGCCGAAACGGCGTACTTCGCCGATCTGGTCCAAGTGCGAAGCGCCCGTTCCTCAGAAGGGCGGCTCATCCTCTCCACACCCCAAGGTACAACCTTGGAGTTTTCCAGCCCCTCAGTCACACCTCTCNNGAGCCATGCGACGCCCTGAAGACCGGTCATTAACGAAAGAAGCATGATGTTGATGTCCTGACATGCCGCTTCGCCGCAAAGGAAAGGCCGTCAGCGGTCCTTGTTCGCCCAAGGAGGCGGTTGCCGCCATTTTTTAAGAGCA
>DKKJ01000184.1:0-9572 GCA_002455175.1 Opitutaceae bacterium UBA6669 | reverse complement strand
AATATAGAGGGTTTCTCCTTGTTGGCGCTTGCTCAGTTCGAGTGACAACTTCAGCCGCTGCGCCTCGCCCCCCGAAAGGGTCGTCGCCGATTGACCGAGAGTGAGGTAGCCAAGCCCCACCGCTTCCAACGTGGCCAGCTTGTCAATGACACGGGGAATATTGCGAAAAAGTCCGATTGCATCCCGAACAGTCATCTCCAGCACATCGGCGATGGATTTACCGTGGAAAAGGATCTCCAGGGTCTCCCGGTTGTAGCGTCGACCGCCGCAACTGGGACAGGGCGCGTAAGCATCTGCCATGAACAGCATGTCGAGTTTGATCATGCCATCGCCCTGGCAACGCTCGCAACGACCGCCGCGGACGTTGAACGAAAACCGGCTGGCTTTGTAACCACGCACTTTGGCCAGCGGAACCTGGGCAAACAGGTCTCGCAGCAAATCGAGCAGGCCGACAAAGGTCGCCGGATTGGAGCGTGGGCTGCGTCCAATAGGCTCCTGGTCCACCTGCACGAGTCGTTCAAATGAATCCAGATTTTCAATATGTCGGTGTTTACCTGGAAACGCGCGCGCACCGTTGAGTTTTTTCGCCGCAGCCACCGCGAGAACGTCGTTGACCAAGGTGCTCTTGCCTGAACCAGAGACGCCCGTCACGCAGGTAAGCAAACCGATCGGGAAACGAACGTCGATACCTTGAAGGTTATTCTCGCGCGCCTCACGCACCGTTAGCCAGGCCCCGTCGGGCGTTTTTGTGGCTGCATCCTTGATGACTCGCAGGGTGCGGGCAAGGTACGGGCCCGTCCGGGAAAGTTTGAAGGGGAGCGCCGCACAGCCCTCCGGCGTTCCTTGATAAAGAAGTTGGCCACCCTGCGTGCCTGCCTCCGGCCCGAGTTCGATCAGCTCATCGGCCGCCCGCATGGTTTCCTCATCATGCTCCACCACGAGGACCGTGTTCCCACGATCACGCAGGGCGCACAACGTCTCCAACAGCTTGTCATTATCCTTGGGATGTAGGCCGATACTAGGCTCGTCCAAGACATAGATCACTCCAATGAGCCCCATCCCGAGCTGCGTAGCGAGGCGCACCCGTTGAGCCTCTCCTCCAGAGAGCGTGGCATAGTCGCGCTGCAAGGTGAGATATCCGAGCCCAGTCTCCAGAAGGAAATGCAGACGTTGCTGAATGCCCGTAAGGACATCTCGCAGCGCCTCGTTGGTTTTATAGTGGTCCACCCATTCCGCCGCCCGCGTGGCGGCTTCCACAATATCCTGGGCTAAAAACTCCGGGAAGGTGAGTTCGCCCGTCTTACCCGGCAAGCGCACTGCAGCACTCCGCGGATTGAGGCGCGTCCCGCGACAATCAGGACAGGTGCCACTGACCATAAACGTGCTTAAGCGAGCGCGGAATCCTTCACTATCTGTCTCCCGGTAACTTTCCTCCAAATCAGCGATGACTCCGGCGAACGCCGTGGCCTTCGCTTCGCGCATGCGTCGCAGCTTGAAGGCGAACATCCGCTCGTTGGTGCCATACAAAATAACCTTGCGCACGTCCTCCGGAAGCTCGCGCCAGGGCTTCTCGGGATCAAACGGGAGCTGCTCTGCCAATTGCTTGAGCAGAGCGTTGTGTTTGATGATGAGATTTTTTCCCCCGATTCGCCAGGCCTTCAACGCGCCTTCGCGCAGTGACTTGTCGGGATCAGGGACGAGCAACTCTGGAACAAATCGTAGCTTCCGGCCCAACCCTCCACAGGTAGGACAGGCTCCATCGGCATTATTCGGTGAAAAGTGACGCGGGGTCAGTTTTTCAAATATGTCACCACAAATCTCGCAGGCGAGCGACTGGCTGAGCGGGATCTCCCGCCACGTATCGCTGCCGGACTTTTGGCTCAACACGAGCGCGCGATCCTGTCCTTCGCGGAAGGCGAGTTCGAGGGAATCGGCAATACGGCTGCGCTGGTCGGCCGTAGCGAGCAAGCGGTCAACGACGAGTTCTACTTTCAGTTCCTGAGTACCCGTCGGCACCAGGTTTGGCTCATCCAAGTTTTTGATCACGCCTGCAATTCTCACCCGCTGAAATCCACGCTGGCGCAATCGAGGTAGCTCATCCCGGAGCACGGAGGGCTTTGCAAACAGAACGGGAGCCAGAAGTTGAATCCGTTCTCCTGGGCACTGGGTCAAAACATGTTGGACGTTGTCATCCAAAGAACGCTGGACCACTCNNGGACCACTCGCCCCCCATCTTTGGGACAACGCTGCTCACCGCACAAAGCCCACAAGAGCTGTGCGTAGTCGGCAATCTCAGTCACCGTCGCAATGGTACTACGGGGCGACGTTCCGCCTGTCCGCTGCTCGATCGCCAAAACAGGCGAAAGTCCATGAATGAAGTCTACATCGGGCCGCTTCAGCTGCTCCAACATCTGCCGCGCCTGAGTCGACAACGACTCCATGTACTTGCGGTAGCCCTCGGCATAAATGGTATCAAAGGCCAGCGAGGACTTGCCTGAGCCAGAAGGTCCCGTCACGACCACGAGCTTTCCCCGAGGGATTCGCAACTCGAGATTCTTCAGGTTGTGTTCACGTGCACCTTTGACGTGGAGGTGGGTCGGGACCTGCATGATGGAAACCGGCACCTTACTCATTCCGCCCAGGATGCAAATGGGATTCTGGGTTCCCCTCCTCACATAGTCGACGCTTATCGCAAAACCCCAACCGCAGCGTCCATCAGCGTGTGTAGCACAAACCGGAAAGGCCATTGCCTACCCCCTCTAATCAGACGAAGCTGATGCTTTCTATGTCTGCTCCGGTTTCTCGACTGACTTCCCTTCGCAATGCCTTCCTCACCGGTCTGGTGCTGTTGGCTCCGTTGGCGGTCACCTGGATGGTGTTTTCCTGGCTCGTCGAATCGGTAGGCGGTCGCTTTCGCCCCTACTTCTTTTTCTTTCTCCCAGAAAATCTCCGCGATAATCCCAGCCTGGAACTCATCTGGAATCTCCTCGCGACCGTGGTGGTGGTCGTGGTGGTGACGCTGCTGGGAACAATCTCACGCTACGTCCTGGGTCGTTTCTTCGGTCAACTGACGGAACGTGCGGTCCAATCGATTCCTGGCGTCAGCTCAGTGTACAACACAGTCAAACAGATCGTCGGCACCTTCAGTTCGCAAAATCGTAATGTATTCAGCAAAGTGGTCTTGGTGGAGTTTCCTCGTGAAGGTGCTTGGGCCGTAGGATTTCTCACCGACCGAGTCCGAGGCGAACCCCAGGCTAAACTGCCTTCAGATCTTTGGTCCGTGTTCGTGCCGACAACACCCANNTGCCTCGTCCTACCTCCTCCCCGTCCCTGGTTTCTTAGCCGTCACGACTGTCCCCGCAGTGCCCAATCCGACCCTGGTCACCCGAGCATGGATTCTCAGCAAGCGGCCGCCCGCTGAGACGTTTGAAACTGTGACCTGTTTTTCGGCGGAGCACGGCACCTTGACACTGTTGTCCCGAGTCGCGCGCAAAGCCGCCACAACACAGCCTGCTTTCGATCTGTTCGACGAAGTCGGCCTCCAGTTGGAATCCCGAAACCAAGGGCGAACGTGGTTTGTTCAAGAATCCAACCTGATAGTCCGTCACCGTGAAATCGGACGTAGTTACGAGGCTCTCCGCTACGCTTCGCTGTTCGCCTCATTGATCGCACGCAACGAAGTCACCGAAGACACCCGGAGCACCGTGTACGATCTTGCTCGAACCGCCTTTGCTTCATTCGCCTCGAACGCATGCCCCGACATCGTTTATTTTAAAAGCCTGTATTGCTTTGCTCGTGACGAAGGCTATCCGCTCAAACAGCAATGGCTTCCTACGCTTTCCTCCGAATTGCGTGGCCATGCCTCACACTGGCTGCGAACTCCTCTCAGCCAGTTGCCAAATAGCGCAGACGCCTTTCCCTTGCTCGCTACGCTCCAGCAACACCTGGAAGACTATCTAAGAGCCCATACCGATATTTTGCTGAGTTGATCGCACCCGGGCTTCCAAACATTCTGACGTCCCTGTATATCCGCGATGCATTTCGATCTTGATCGACGTTCCGCCACCTTGAGCGTGGGCGAGTTCGCGGACTTTTCGATCGGCCCCCGAGATTCGGTGGGAGGTCATTCTGGCCTTTGGAGGGCTCAGATCGGCACGGAGTGGCACCAACAGCTACAACGCCAAACTCAAACCACCTCCCCCGACGCCGTCTTCGAGGTTACAATCCGCGGCGCCGTGGCCCACCGTGGCTGGGTCATCACGCTGACCGGGCGGATCGACCAAATCCTTCCCGCCGAAGGCGTTCGTCCGAGAACGCTTCGTTAGATCAAAACAATCACGACCCCGCTTCCCGCCGATGAATCGTCTCTGCGCGCACTTTATCCCGCTTACCTCGCCCAACTCGCTACGTACCTAGCACTGAGTCGTATCCAGGATCCGGATCTAGCAGTTACTGGTCAACTTCTGTTTGTAGAAATCGGCGCCGGAACGATCCAGACCGTCGCGATCACCCGCGACGATGACGTCGCCTTCACCCAGAAACTGGAGACGGTGGTGGTTTTTCTGGAGCAGCGCTGGAAAGCGCGGGAGAGGCTCAAAAACCTTAGGTTCCACTCTCCTTTTGTCCACCCGCGCCCCGGACAAGAACACACGCTAAGTCACCTCCAAAACGCCCTCGGCAGCAATCGCCCGGTCGCGTTCGAAGCCCCTACTGGGTTCGGTAAAACTGGACTCTTACTGCAGGCAGCGTTGGGGCAACTACGTGACGGCCACGTCAACCGGGTCATCTACCTTACCAGCAAGTCAACTGGTCAACTCCAGGTCGTGCGCACGCTGCAACAGATGACCGCCCCGGATAAGAGTGGGCCGGAATCCGATGAGAATGCGCAGCCCGATACCCCACAGCGTGCACTGGCTGTTTGGCAAGTGCGGGCCAAAGCAGAGCACTGCGTCAACACCACCTTTCACTGCGTGCGCGACCAATGCGGTTATCTAGCCGACGCTGCGGCCCGCTGGCCACAAAGCGGACTGTCCCGCTTTTACCTTTTTGAAGATCACCCTCGCGACTTGGAGGCGTTGCGGAGCGCCGGGCGCGACGCCTATATCTGTCCCTACGAAATCACTCGAACCGCTTTGGCGTTCAATGACGTCTGGATTGGTGACTACAATTACGTTTTCGCTCCCCGCAATCGCAGTCTCTTTTATGAGCAACCTGGCTTTGATCCGGGGCAAACTCTGTTAATCGTTGATGAAGCCCACAACCTGCCCAGCCGCGTGGCTGACAGTTATTCGCACACCGTCTATGCTGAATCCCTGCAATCGGTTCTCTGGGAACTTGAGCAAACCAACGCATCCGTAGCCTTGCGGCGGGCATGGTCAAGCTGGGCTGAACTTGTGACGGGTCTGGGAACGTGCGAAGCGCTCGATCTCGCGATCGAGGATGATATCACCGACCTCCTTCGACGCGTCAGCGAATGCATCGGCTCGGGGATGGCGGACTTCGCCCACTACTCTCCAGCAACCAGCGAGCTCCTTTGGCAAACCGCGGAGCTCTTTGCGTGGATCCAGGACCACGGATTTCCCAAACTCCTCTGGTGTCCACGTCCGGGAGAACTACGTTTTACCTGCCTCAACGCGGCTAACCCCATTGGAACGGCCTTAAAAGAATTTGGCGCGGTCATCTTGGCGAGCGCTACCTTTGGCCCACTCGAAGCATTCACGGAAACGATCGGATTGCAGGGAGAGTCCCCGTCCATTTCGCTCGTTACAGACGTGGGCCTCATGTCGGTTGACCAACGGGCGACGACTGCTGNNCGCCTGCCTCGGCCCTTTCTTCGGTAACTGCGCATACACCGTGGCGCGACGGCGCCTACGATGTGGCCTACGACCTGAGAGTCGACACTCGTTTCAATGCTCGTAGTGCTCACGCGGGTACCACAGCCACATCTATAGAACTGCTCCAGGCTGCCGCGGGATCTGCGGTCGTCGTTTTCTTTTCCAGCTACCGCTACGCCGAGTCCATCCAACAGGTCCTTGAACAACGGGGATCACCGTTGAAAATCGCCTTACAACCGCGGGGACAAGACTTGGCCGCGCAAGCAGCCTGGGTCGACGAATCACTCCTCTTGGCGGATGCCCTCTTCCTGGTGTTAGGATCAAGCTTCGCTGAAAGCATTGATCTCCTTGGGGGACGGGTCTCGCACGCATTGGTCGTGGGTCCAGCCCTACCGGAGGTCAATGCCGTCCAAAAAGCGCGCCTCGATACGTTACGAACACACTCCAAAGAGGAGGCCTTTCGGCGTGTCTACCAGATCCCTGGAATGCAAAAAGTGAATCAAGCGCTTGGCCGTTTGGTTCGCGCTCCTGGTCAAAAAGCTCGGGTGATTTTGCAATGCCGTCGTTTCGGACAGGTGAGCTACGCCTCACTGCTCTCCCCTGATTATCAATTCGGGACCACCCTGACATCGGAGGCCGACCTGAACGCTTGGCTCAGGTCAAGTCCGGACTAGACTAGGTTGGAAGCGGAACTCAAGACTCAATCAGCGAGCGGATTTCCTCCAGCACCTTCGGGACGTGAACGAAGGGATCAGCCGCCTCTTCGTATTCAAGCACCACATACCCTTGATATCCGGCGTCACGAAGGATGCGCACGACCTTGCCCAAGTCGGCGCGCTCGATCTTCTTTTCCTTACCGCGACGAATTTCAACTTTGAGTTGTGCGTTGACGGTGTAAGGGGCGATCTTCGCAAGGCCTGCGTACGGATCATCACCGTAAAAATTACCGCTATCAAAGTTCACCCCGAAGAACGGATGGTTGATGGCCCGCACGATTTCCAACATCGCCTCTGGCTCTTCCACAATGCCGCCATGATTCTCCAAACCTAAAAAGATTCCCTTCTTTCCGGCATAGTCGCAGCACTCTTCAAGCGCAGCGATGCAAAGCTTCTGAGCCTCTGCCGCGCTGATAGCCTTTGGAACGGGCCCCGCGAACACCCGAATGTGGGGGGCACCCATCACAGCACACATATCGATCCACTGCTTGACGTCGGCGATCTGCTTGTCGCGTTCGGGGCCCTTAGGCAGGGCAAAATTATTCCCGACCGAAGATCCGCTGATCGAGATCCCTCGCAAAAATGCATGACGCTTGATCTTCAACATGTAGTCCGCCGTCGCATCTTGAGGAAAGTAGTAACTGGTAAGCTCGGCTCCGTCGCAGCCGTGATCCGCACAGTAGTCGATGAAGTCGAACATATCGATTTTTTTGGACTCCTCGACCTTCCCTTTCTGACCGCGATTGGAATGCTTGAAATAGTCGCGAAACGAATACGCGGCTAATCCCAGCTTCATCCGGGCTTTGCCTTTGCGCTTCAAAGGCTCCATCGCAACTGTCGAGGTCACTCCTACGGTGGAGAGCCCGGCGACGAGAGATGCCGCTGCAGCTAATTGGAGAAATGACCGACGTGATGAGGGAGAGGACGTGTGCATAATCGAAGGAAAAATAAATTCAGCGGAGCTGTCTACTCCTCGCGCTTGGCAGTCGGCGCTGCCGCTGGCTTGCGCTTCAAGCTGGCCAGATAGGCGATCACGTCGCGTACTTCACGCGGCTGGAGAATTCCCGCCATGGACGGCATGATCGAAACGGGGGCGGAGAGATCTTTGATCGCCGCACGCGACAAGGTTTGCAACGTTCCATCAAACTGACGGACAGTCACGGCGTCCTGGGTTTCTTTCGCGATGGTTCCACTGACGGTCGAGTCGTCCTTAAGCACGGCGGTGACCAAACCATAGCCGGTTGCAATCGAGGCGGACGGATTCATCAACGCCTCAGCCAAATATTCGACGCTGCGTTCAGACCCAATCAAGCGAAGGTTCGGTCCCACCTCACTCCCTCCCTGGGGCGAAAAGGAATGGCAAGCGAGACAGTTGGCATTAAGGTGGGTGTTCACAATCCCCTGCCCTGCCTCGGCGTCTCCACCCTGCAGCAACTCCGTTTGCTTTTGCCCCGCCGAACTCTGCGCGTAACCTCGGAGCAAAGGTTCAAACGCTGCATTGGATCCTGCCCGCGCCGTGAGGGCCTCCACGAGGTCGAGCGCGAGTGCAGGATCGGCCTTGGCTGCTGCCAGACCCTTACCCATCTCAAGCAGGATTTGATCTGCGTCGGCCTGCTTCGCTTGCGCTAACAGCGTTAGGGTGTGTTGCCGCTCTGCGAGACTCCGATCCTGGAGCACCTTCCGGGCCTCCCGAACCAAACGTCCACCCTGCTCTGTCACGAGTAACTCCATCGCCGTTCGATGCAGTTCCGCCGGCGATCCTTGGCTGAGGGCTGCATCCATCGCGCTTTGGAAAGCGGAGTCAGTCCGGTAACTTGCTGCCATCAGTCGCAAAGCCTGCGCGCGAAGTCCACCCGGAGAGCTGGTATCGGCAACGATCTTCCCGGTCTGTTCAGGGGTAGCGCGGAGGGAGTGGGCAATCATCACCTCAATAGCCAAAGTCTTCAGTCGAGCATCGCTGAGGGACAAAAGTTCGTCGAGGCGTGGGGTTAAGACATTCGCGACTGCCGCCGGCGAAAAGGTTCGCGCATACCCGTCGACCAAATCGAGCCGCGGCGGCGAATTCCAGACCTTAAGTGCATGCAAAGCGGCAACCCGAGCGGCCTGAGGATACCGGCTATCGAGAACGAACGACAAGAGCCGTTGGGACGCCTCGCTGGTTCCGACTCGTAAGTTGGCGTTCACTACACGGCGCAAGATCGTGTCATCCTCGATCATCCGTGCGGTGAGCATTGCGGCGACAGTGGGAAGCGCGTCGGGGATTCCTAGATCGTCATGAATGGCCCGTACCGCCTCACCGACCAAAGCTGGGTCTGCGTCAGAAAGAAACCTGGCGACCTGAGGTGCCGCTTGACGCCGCAAAGCCAAAATCGCGGCGTGCCGAATCACGGCAGAAGGGGATTTAGAAAGCCGTCCTAAGTCTTCTGCCTTCCCACACCCGGCTAGTCCCAAAACCGCAGCGTGACGTAAGGTGACGTCCATGCCACTTTCCTCAGTAAACACGAGCAAGGCGGGGACCGCACCCTCGATTTTCCACTTACCCAAAGTAAGGGCAGCCTGCACGCGGACGCTTGGAGAAGGGTCGGACAGGAGTCGAATCACCGCTGGTCCCTGCGCAGCGGAAACGGGAACGTCTCCCAGGATACGGAGCACCTGGCGACGCACCTCTACTTGCGAATCCTCCAACAAGCCGGCAACCGACTCTACGGAAACGCGCCCTTGCCGCAGGAGTTGTCCATATCCCCAGATGCCGTGAACGCGAGCCAGCAAACTGGCGTCCTGACGCTTAGCTTCCGCTAAGAGCGCGTCTGCCCCACCATTTTTCACCAATGCGAATTGAGCCCCCTGGCGCACCCGCTGGTCCGCATGAGCCAGAAGTTGGACGAGGTTTGAGGTGGTTCTTGATTCAAAGCCTTCAGAGATGAGCCGCTGCGTTTCTTGCCGAGCCGAGTGATCGCCCGAATCGGTCGAGTCTACCTTCCACAGAGCACCGAGTCCATCCAGTGGATACCCGCCGATCCAA
>DKKJ01000041.1 GCA_002455175.1 Opitutaceae bacterium UBA6669 | reverse complement strand
TGAAGGTCGAGCCAGTACTCAAAACCATCGATCTCCATCCACCGCGGGGTCCAGGCCGTGCCCGACCGCGTCGTGATCTCCGTGGGCAATCCTTCCAGTCGGCGGATCGAGGCATCATTCCTAAAGATAATCTCCGTCGGAGAAAGCAGCGAGGCCAAGGCGTCGCCCAAGGCTTCCTGACGTTTATGCATCGCCAACGTTTGAATCTGGACGACCAGCACGTCGCCAAATTGGTCCACGACCACGCCGGGAAGATCATCCGACTCTGACCAAACCAATCGGCGCACGCGCTCTCCGGGTGCCGCGAGCTCGCGGCGTTTCAGAGCCAACTCAAGTTGAGTACGCAGGTATAGCGCATCCCGCGCCACTCGTTCCCGAGACAGGCGTCTCCAAACGATCTGTGAGCGTGAGTTATAAATCCCAACGCCAAGGAACCGTCCGCTGCGGTCGCGCATCTCGACGACCTCACCATCCCAGCTGGCTGGCAGAAGCGACTCTACCTCATTGGCAAAGACCCATGGGTGACCGGTAAGGACCCGAGCACGGGCATTAGGCTTTAGCTTGAGCAAACTGGACGGGGACGACATAGACTCACATCATCCGCCCAACGACTCAGGGAGAAGCCCAAAACTAACCGAACATCACGATGCCAGCGTGGACACCAACGAGCGTTTCTAAAACGCCGATACGATCCACTGACGTCATCCCGCCAAGGAATCGTCGCCTTAGTGAGCGTCTGTCGAGCGATCGAAATGATAGCCGTCAGAGTCTTGATAACCGTCGGGTGCGCGCCAGACTGCCGTGGCCAGAAAAACAAGTCCGATCGTCGCAGTAAGGCCTAGGATGACGAGAAGGGTAACCATGGAGTAATAAGTGTGGGGTACTGCTCAGTATTTACCGGCAAAGAGATCAGGCAAGTCTATTACGCAGAATTACGCATAGCAGATAACTTTTTTACCTTAGCCGGTTTTTTGCCGAAAGAGCGGATCCCAATCGACCTCCAAACATATCTGCAACCGGTTAAAGTCGAACAATCGCTTTTCCATAAGATTCTCTAGGTAAGTAATTACAGCAGTTAAAATCTCGGCGCTTTCTTGGCAGGGCGTGCACCGCCCACCCCTAGAGACGATCCCCCGTCGTACTTTACGCTTTCCCCAACGCCCGCCCCGAGGTTCCTTGACCCTCTGCCATGTCTGCCGCCACCGAAATCGCCCGCCGTCGTACCTTTGCGATCATTTCGCACCCTGACGCGGGTAAAACAACACTTACTGAAAAGTTGCTGTTGTACGGTGGATGCTTGGAAGTGGCTGGTGCTGTCCNNCCCTCACCGAAAAGTTCCTGCTCTACGGAAACGCCATCCACCTAGCTGGAACGGTGACGGCTCGAAAAAACCAACGAGCCACGGCTTCGGACTGGATGGAATTAGAAAAGCAGAGAGGTATCTCTATCAGCTCGACCGTGCTCCAATTCGATTACCGTGGGTTCGCGGTCAATCTCCTCGACACGCCCGGGCACAAAGATTTCTCCGAAGACACCTACCGCGTGCTGACCGCGGTCGACGCTGCTTTGATGGTGATCGACGCTGGTAAAGGGGTACAGGCGCAAACTCGAAAGCTCTTCGAAGTTTGTCGGCGTCGCGGCGTCCCCATCTTCACTTTCATGAACAAGTGCGACCGACCCACACTCAATCCCATCGCATTGATCGATGAGCTGGAGAGCGTGCTCGGTTTGCAGGCGAGTCCCGTTATCTGGCCTCTTGGCAACGGACCCTCGTTCCGCGGTGTGTTTGATCGTCGCAGCCGACAGGTCCATTTGTTTGAGCGAGTCCCAGGCGGCGCTTATCAGGCACCGGTCAATGTTACCTCGCTCAACGACGACGGGGTTCGAGCCAAGCTGGACGACTACACCTTCAACGAAGTCAAAGATCAGTTGGAGATGCTCGATGGCGCTGGTCATCCGTTCAACCTCGAGGCCATTCAAGCCGGGCAACAAACCCCCGTCTACTTCGGAAGCGCCGTCAACAACTTTGGTATTCAACTCCTTCTCGACGGTTTCCTGGAGCACTCCGTCCCTCCGGCCCCACGAAAGATTTCAGTTCCAGTATCTACCGATGGACTACGTCCCGCTACCGCTGTGGATCAGACCGTAGTCCCCGTTACCCTACCCAAATTTTCGGCGTTCGTTTTCAAGATCCAGGCCAACATGGATCCGAAGCACCGCGATCGCATCGCTTTCGTGCGAATTTGCTCAGGCAAATTTACGCGCGATATGACGGTGATTCACCAACGCACCGGGAAGACGGTCCGGCTCTCCTCCTCCCACAAGCTATTCGGTCAGGAGCGAGAAACCGTCAATGAAGCCTGGCCAGGTGATGTGATCGGATTGGTCGGCCACGATTCCTTTGGGATAGGCGACACCCTCACAGAAGACCGCGGGATTGTTTTCGACGAAATCCCGCGTTTTCCACCTGAAGTCTTCACGTACATTTCGAACCCCAACCCTTCAGATTCGAAAAAGTTCCGTGCGGGCCTCGATCAGCTACTGCAGGAAGGCGTTGTCCAGTCCTTCACGGCACGCCACGCGCCTCCCGGCTCCACCCTGCTCGCGGCCGTCGGCCCCTTGCAGTTCGAAGTAGTCCAGTACCGCCTCCAATCCGAATACGGAGCTGAGTCCCGACTGGAGGCCACACCGTGGACCCTACTCAAGTGGCTCGAGCCTCACCCAAGCTTGAAGAACCCTTCCAGCTTGGTGGTCGCAACGGGGGTCAGCTTTGGCACCGACAAGTTCGACCAGCCAGTGGCGCTGTTTCCCAACGACTGGACGATGCACTACTTCGTGGAAAAGAATCCCGAGCTGAAACTTCACGATCTCCCTCTGGAACAAACTCGAAAATGAAACGCACTCACGGAGTAGGTGCCACGCTGGCCTACGCCCTCCTCGTTGGAGGCTATCTCCTCGCTTCTTCGATCGGTCTAGCTGCATCCGCCACTAAGCCGGTACCGCCTGCCTATCGAGGGGCCATCATCGTCGACGCGAGTTCAGGCAAGGTGATTTTCGAGGATAGAGCGGATACGCCCAATCCGCCCGCCAGTGTGACCAAGCTGATGACCTTCCTGGTGGTCTACGAACAGATCGCTGCAGGGAAGCTTTCGCTTTCGACCGAAGTTCCCATCACCGCTGAAGACGCCTCCATGGGCGGATCACAAGTCTGGTTGCAAGCGGGAGAGATCTTCACCGTGGAGGAGCTGCTTTACGCTATGATGATTCAGTCGGCCAATGATTGCGCGCACGCACTGGCCCGCGCTGCGGGCGGATCTCGCGAAGGCTTTGTGGCTATGATGAACTCGCGCGCCCAATCCCTCGGAATGACCCATACGACATTTCGTACCCCACACGGTCTGCCCGCCCCCAGCCGAAAAACATCTGATGGAGATCTCACCACCCCGAGAGATCTTGCCCTCCTCAGCCGCGAACTTTTGTTGCACACCACCATCTTGCGTTACACCTCCGTGAAGGTACGCACGTTTCGCCCCGGACAGCCTCCCCCAAAAGAGGTGATTATGCGGAATCACAATCATCTGGTGGATCGCATTCGCGGAGTCGACGGACTCAAAACCGGCTACACCGCTGGCGCTGGCTTTTGCCTCGCCGCCACCGCAGAACGGGAAGGTCGCCGAGTCATCGTCGTGACGATGGGTAGTCCTGACGTAAAGACGCGCAACTTGAAGGTGGCCGAGTTCATTGAGCGGGGCTTTGCCGAACTGCCTGCTTCTTCCCGTTTCTACAGCGAGGCGAATCCGATCCGCGCCGTCACGCCCGCCAACACCCCAGAAGTGGTCAAAGCGGCCACATCTGCTGCGCCTGTNNCTCAGTTCGTTTTGTCCCCAAACGGTAGCACCGTTTCTCCTCCAGCGCATGCCACCCGATCTCTCAGCCGTCGAAACCTACCTACTCACTCTCCAGGATCGTATCTGCCACGCTCTGACGCTGGAAGATGGGAGCAAATCGTTCCAAGAAGACACCTGGACACGCCCGGAAGGCGGAGGGGGACGCACCCGACTGTTAGCCGAAGGTGATGTATTCGAAAAAGCAGGCGTTGCTTTTTCCCATGTCCACGGAACACAACTGCCGCCGTCTGCCACGGCTCACCGACCTGAACTGGCTGGAAAGCGTTGGCAGGNNGCCAACGTTCGCTGCTTTGTCGCGGGTTTGGACGAGGAAAACCCGATCTTTTGGTTTGGCGGGGGGTTCGACCTCACGCCTTACTACGGGTTCGAAGACGACGCCATCTCCTGGCATACCACGGCGCATGACGCTCTGGCTCCTTTTGGAGCCGAGTACTATCCGCGGTTCAAAGAGACCTGCGACACCTACTTTTTTCTGAAGCATCGCCAAGAAGCCCGCGGCATCGGCGGACTCTTTTTCGACGACTTCAATGAACTCGGATTCGAGCGGAGCTTCGCTCTCATGCGCGCGGTGGGAGATGCCTACCTTCCGGCTTATTGCCCTATCGTCGCGCGACGGAAAGCCACGCCCTACGGGGAACGCGAGCGCTCCTTTCAATTGTATCGCCGGGGTAGATACGTAGAGTTCAATCTCGTCTGGGACCGAGGCACCCACTTCGGCCTGCAAAGTGGAGGACGCACCGAGTCCATCCTTATGAGCCTTCCCCCGCTCGTGCGCTGGGACTACGGCTACACCCCGCAGCCCGGCTCTCCGGAAGCGCGCCTCACCGACTATTTTCTCAAACCGCAAGCTTGGGCCGACCGTCGCCCGCCCACCGTCTGATTCGCCTATTTTCATGAATTCGCGCCAACGTTTTCTCGCTGCCACGCGCTGCGAACCTCTGGAACGCCCTCCGCTGTGGGTCATGCGACAAGCGGGGCGTTACCTTCCCGAGTATCGGGCTTTAAAGGCGCGTTCGTCCTTCCTAGAGATGGTCAAGACGCCCGATCTGGCCACTGAAGTCACACTTCAACCGCTGCAGCGTTTTCCTGGATTGGACGCCGCCATCCTTTTTTCCGACATTCTCGTCATCCCAGAAGCACTCGGACAGCCGTATTCATTTCGCGATACCGGGGGAATTGCGATGGCCTATCGCCTGGAAACCCGCGCTCAGGTCGAAGCACTCGCTCCGCCTGAGTCCGTGGTGGATTCCCTCAGCTACGTCACGGCCACGCTTCGCCAATTGAAGCAAACGCTAGCCGGCCAAAAGGCATTGCTGGGCTTCGGAGGCTCGCCTTGGACACTCGCGACCTACATGGTCGAGGGCGGCAGTTCGGACGATTTTGAGCGGATCAAGCTCCTCTTCTACACAGATCGCGGACTCTTCGATGCGCTTCTGGAACGTCTCACCCGCGCATTGATCGCTTACTTCAAGGCACAGATCGAAGCCGGAGCGGACGCTATCCAGATTTTTGATTCGTGGGGAGGAATTGTCGCGGGAGCGGATTATGCGGAGGCCTCGTTGCGTTGGATTCGCGAGATCATTGCTGCGCTGCCTCCGGATTTTCCGGTGATCCTCTACGCTAAAGGAACCGGAACTCATCTCATCGACCAAAGTTTCACCGGTGCCCGAGTCCTAAGCGTCGACTGGACGGTAGACCTGCGTACCGCGCGGGCGCAGTTGCCCAAAACCATCGCGCTCCAGGGCAATTTGGATCCGCTCCTCATGCAGACAACGCCTGAAATCGTCCGCGCCCAAACGCAATCCTTGCTCGAAGCGATGCGTGACCAGCCGGGACATATTTTCAATCTTGGGCACGGCATCACTCCCCAAGCCAAAATCGAGTGCATGCAAAGCTTAGTGGATACCGTGACTCAGTGGAGGTGACCTCATGCAGTCGCTGCCCATAGCCGTTGTCGGAGGGGGCGTCACGGGACTCGCCGCGGCCCACGCCCTCACCCGGGCGGGCAAGCGCGTGCGTCTCTTCGAAGCGAGCCCTCGCTTGGGCGGAGTGATTCAAACGGAGCTCGACCCTCAAGGCTGGTTGATCGAAGCCGGCCCCAATTCACTGCTTTTAGGCGACCCGCCTCTCGTCCGACTGTTGGACCAATTGGGCCTGACTTCCAAACTGTGCGAGGCATCACCCGCCGCAAAAAACCGCTACATTGTTCGCAATGGACGGCTCCAGGCCGTCCCGACATCGCCATCGGGATTCCTCACCACGTCTCTTTTTACGCTCGGGTCAAAACTGCGCCTCATTCGAGAACTTGCACGCCGGCCACGCCAAAGGACGACCGATCTCAGCCTAGCCAAGTTCATGGAGTCGCATCTGGGCCAGGACCTAGTCGACTACGCGGTGCAACCCTTCGTCAGTGGAATCTACGCAGGAAACGCGGAGAAGCTTTCCGCGCGGCATGCCTTTCCCTCGCTTTGGGAAAACGAACGCCAACACGGTTCACTCCTACGCGCCCAACAGGCGCAGGCCAAAGCCCGGCGTCAGCGCGGTGAACGTCGACCCCGCTTAGTGTCGTTTCAAGGCGGGTTGGAAACGATTCCTCGCGCATTGGCCTCCACACTCCTTCCCGGCTGCGTAGAACTGAATGCTCAGGTGGAAGCGGTAATTCGTGACCACGCCTGGCAACTCGTCTGGCGTCATGAGGGAGAAGTGCAGACAGAATCCTTTTCTGACGTCATTTTCGCCCTGCCGGCTTCGGCCCTTGCGAAGATCACGGTTGGAACCTTGGGAGAACGTCCCCTCGCAGCGCTAGAAGCCGTCGAGCACCCGCCGATCTCGGCAGCGTTTTTAGGATTTCAACGCAATCAAGTGGCGCATCCCTTGGACGGCTTCGGAATGCTCGTTCCTGCAAAAGAAAAACGTGACGTCTTGGGCGCGATTTTTTCGTCCTCGCTCTTTCCCGGGAGAGCCCCTCTCGACCATGTCGCCCTGCACGTCATGGTCGGAGGAGCTTTGCAGCCCGACCTCGCGCTGCGGCCTCCTCATGAAATTAGAGCCCGGATTCTTTCCGATTTGACACCACTGCTCGGCCTTCGAGGTGAGCCCGTCTTTGTGCGCCAACGCACGTGGCCGCGAGCAATTCCTCAATATAACATTGGCTACGAGCGAGTAAAGGAAGCGATTGCCACATTTGAAGCCACCCATCCTGGCCTCCGTGTCGCGGGGCCTGTACGCGATGGGATTTCGCTCCCCGCTTGTTTGGCATCTGGATTGCAAGTTGCTCAGCAAGTAGCCTGAGCCTGCGGACCTGCGCGGAGACGCAATTACCGCTAAACTCAAAGGTTTCAGCCCTCCCTGCCTTGACTAGGGCGTCTCTGAACATAGCCTCTGCCGCCCTTTCTTTGGCATGGCGCAAGATCTCAAGGACACTCTGTTACTACCGAAAACCGATTTCCCGATGCGAGCAAACCTCGTACAACGGGAACCGGGACGCCTCGCGTCCTGGGAAAAGATGGGCCTGTACGAAGCCATTCAATCCCACCGTCAGCAGGGAACCGCCTTTGTCTTGCATGACGGCCCACCGTTCACAAATGGCGACGTCCACATTGGGACCGCCCTGAATAAAACCCTCAAGGACCTGACGCTTCGCTACAAGTCGATGCGGGGGTTTCGGACGCCTTACGTTCCAGGATGGGACTGTCATGGACTTCCTATTGAGCAAAAGGTCACACGAGAAATTCAGGCCAAAAAGGAAACCGTTTCCACCGCGGAACTGCGTGCTCGGTGTGATGCATTTTCCGAGGGTTGGATCGCCCGTCAAACGAAGCAGTTCAAGCGACTCGGAGTGCTTGCCGACTGGCAGAATGAATACAAGACCAAGGCACCGGCGTTCGAAGCCGACATCGTTCGAGTCTTCTCCTCGTTCGTCGATCAAGGCTTAGTCTACCGCAGCAAAAAACCAGTGTACTGGTCGATCCCTTTCGAGACTGCGCTGGCCGAAGCGGAAATCGAGTACAAGGACCACATCTCGCCTTCGATCTGGGTTCGCTTCACGATCCCCGAAGCGGAAGCCGTCAAGTATTCCTTACCCACGGGTAAACCGGTTAGCCTCGTCATTTGGACCACGACGCCGTGGACCCTACCCGCCAATCTGGCTGTCGCCTTGCATCCAGAAACCACCTACGTCGTGGCAGACCTGGGGACGGAGCGCATCATCGTGGCGGAAGCTTTGCTGAGCGCGGTTTTGGGCGCCGCAAAAGTCGAAGCGGCTCCCGTCGTTGATAAAACGTTCCCTGGCCGTGAACTAGAAAACCTCTCCACTCGGCACCCGTTTATCGATCGGGTCTCTTTGGTGGTCCTCGCGGACTATGTTACCACCGACTATGGCACCGGTGCCGTGCACACCGCACCCGGCCACGGCGCGGACGACTATCTCACCGGCCTGAGGTACGCCTTGCCCATCTATTGTCCAGTCGGTGACGATGGGCGCTATTTGGACGACGGTCAGGTGCCTGCAGATCTAGTCGGTTTGACAACATTAGAAACCGTGGAGGATCTCGAAGCCAAGCGCACCTCCCCGGCCAATATTGCCGTTTTAAAGAAACTCGCCGACGCCGGCGCTCTCTTCGCCAAGCAACGCTACACGCACAGCTACCCCCATTGCTGGCGGTCAAAAACTCCCATCATTTTCCGCGCGGTCGATCAGTGGTTCGTCAGCCTTGATGGCACACCTACGAGCCGCTCGCAGCCTCGTCCTATCGCGCTCAACTCCCTTCCCACGGTGCGTTGGGTGCCCGCCTGGGGTGAGAATCGGATCCGTGGGGCGGTGGAAGCTCGTCCTGATTGGTGTGTTAGTCGTCAGCGCTCTTGGGGCGTACCGATGGTCGCATTTTACGACGCCCAAAAACGCCCCTACTTGGACGCCGGCGTGATCCGGGCAGTGGCTGATAAATTTGCGCAGCATGGGACGAATCTGTGGTACGATGTCTCGGCCGCCGAGTTGCTCGCGGGTATCACGCTGCCTGCAGACTGGCCTGACGCCTCGGCCTTGGTGTGCGGACGTGACACTCTCGACGTCTGGATTGACTCGGGTTCGTCCCATGCCGCTGTGCTCCGCCGTCATCAAGGCGAGTCTCAATGGCCCGCTGATCTCTACCTTGAAGGTAGCGACCAGCATCGTGGATGGTTCCAATCCTCACTCTGGACGAGTGTCATTGCCTACGGTTCCGCACCGTACCGCGCCGTACTGACGCACGGTTTTATCGTGGGCGAGGATGGAAAGAAAATTTCGAAGTCTGGCCAGTACGAGAAGCCACCGACGTCTGATAACTACATCGCCCAGTATGGCGCGGACGTTATCCGCCTATGGATCGCCTCGCAGAACTTCACCGAGGACATCACCATCTCGGAAAAGATTCTCAACAACGCAGCGGAGGCGTATCGNNATCAGCTTTCGACGCTGTTCGACTTCTCTTTCGCAAACGATGCCGTCGCGGTGGAGCAACTCGATACGCTCGACCGCTGGGCCCTGCACCAAACCGCGCTGCTTTTGCGTGAGTGCACCACAGCTTACGATGCCTACGAGTACCATCGCGTGTACCAACTTTGCAGTCAGTTCTGCGCAGTGACCCTTTCAGCCGTGTACCACGATGTCCTCAAGGATCGTCTCTACACGCTGAGGAGCGACCACCCGTTGCGCCGNNACATTTTCCACACGCTGGTAAAGATACTCGCGCCGATCCTCACCTTCACTGCGGACGAGGCTTGGTGCCATGCGACGTTCAAAGCGGACTTCGCTCCGGCTGATTTGATCACGCAAAAGGATCCCCGCGTTTCGATTCATCTTCAAGATTGGCCGACGGGCGTTGATTCGTGGATCCAACCCGAAATCGAGGCCGAAGTGACCGCTCTTCTGGAGGTACGCCGTCGCGTGAACGAGGCGATCGAGCCCCTCCGTGCCGCGGGCAAGTTGGGCAAATCCCTCGACGCCGCCGTCACGCTCGCTACGGGAGACGCGTCCCTAACCCGAATTCTAGAAAAACACCGGGATTTTCTTCCTGAACTCTTCATCGTCTCGCATGTCGATCTGGGAGTGAGCCCTGCGCCTTCCAGCTCCTCGGTCACGGTTTCTGTCCGGCACGCTCAGGAACTCGGCTTCGTCCGTTGTCCCCGATGCTGGCGGTGGGTGCCTGCCTTGGAAAAATCGCCTCAGGGAGAGGATGTTTGCCCTCGCTGCCGAGATGCCCTGAACGAATAACCGCTTACTCACTCCCCATGGCCCAAAATAAGAAGCACGCCCCTGCCAAGCCAGCACCTGCCTCGAAAAAAGCCAGTCCGCCGGAAAAAAAACCGGCCCCTCCTCAACCAGTAACAAAAGTCCCTTTGTCAAAAGCATCCGCCTCTAAATCCGCCCCGTCCAAGCCCGCGGTTCCCGCGAAGACGGCTCCTGCCAAAACAGCTCCGGCCAAGGCTCCCGCGGTGGAAACGCCTCCGCCTCAAGCCCCGGCACCGGTAGCAGCTACAGCTACGCCCAAGTCAGCCGCTCCGAGCAAGCCAACTGAAAAAGGAAAGGCGCGCGATGCGCTACGAAGCCGAATTCTCGGCAGCAAAAAGGCAATTAAGCCCATCGCGTTCTCACTGGAAGAAGTGAGGGAGATTGCCAAAACGATTGCCAGCAAGACGCCCGAACCCTCAGAGAAGGCCACCAAAGCCACCTCTCAGCAGAAGGTGACTAAGCTAGACGCCGCAGCGCAGGCGTTGGCCAAACCGGCTCAGCCGAACCATGTAAAAGCTGCGTCTCTCGCGGACATTCTTGGTTTTAATCCTCACTTCTCGTCGGTTAAACCCGCCGAGGATGAGTCCGCCATCCCGGAGAAATTCCGCCGTTACTTTAAGCTCCTACTCGACCTTCGCAATCACGTTACCGGTCAGCTCGATCAGCACACGGAAGACACGCTGAAGCGGTCGTCTAAAGATGATGCGGGCGATCTCTCCAGCTACGGGCAGCACATGGCCGATGCGGGAACAGACACGTTCGATCGCGACTTCGCCTTGAGCTTGGTCTCAAACGAACAGGAAGCTCTCTCGGAAATTGAAGCCGCAATCCAACGGATTCGCGCCGGCACCTACGGTGTATGCGAGATTACACAGAAGCCGATCGCCAAGGAGCGTTTGCTCGCTGTCCCGTTCACCCGCTACTCCGCTGAGGCGCNNGCACAGGCGCCGGTCTCTTCGGAGAATTGGGCGAAGAAGGCGGCAGTCTTGCCGGCGGAGGCGATGGTGGCGATGATGAGTGATGCGTCATCCCGGCGTGTCTTTCGTTTTTGATTGAGCTCAGATCCTTCCATCTCCCGCTCGATTTCGCCGCTCTCCCCGTCAGGCGCGAGCACGGGGTCCCCTGTGCGCACGCCGTTACCGCTCCTTCAGCGCTTCCATTCTTACCGGCTACTCTGGATTCTGGCTACGTCGGTCTTCGTCCTCGACCAACTCACCAAGGCGTGGATTAACCATCGCCTGCCTCTTGGCACCTACGGACGTCCGGGCGCAATTCCCGTCATCGACGGCTTTTTCTACCTGGTCCACGTTGGAAATACCGGCGCCGCCTGGAGTATGTTTTCAGGACGCAGTGTGATGCTCGCGATGCTCGCGCTGATCACACTCGGAGCCATTTACGTGTGGCGGCGCGCGCTTTCACTCAAGACGCGTCCCGTACAAATCAGTTTCGGACTTCTCTGCGGAGGTATCGTCGGAAATCTCGTCGATCGTCTGGTGCATGGGCACGTGATCGACTTTCTTGATTTCCATTTCGGAAGCTACGTCTACCCGACCTTCAACATCGCCGACTCGGGCATCTGCGTCGGCGTCGCCATTTACTTAATCTGGTCTCTCAAAAATCCAGATCCAGCGAAGACTGACGCAACCACGTCACGCTCGTAGAATCGACGCACTGGCCTTACTATTGGCGTCTGCATACAGATTGCTCTTGCAGTAACCGTTTGCGCCTCGTTGGAAAAAGCATTTGCGCTTCGGGGCCAGTCCTCTACCTCCTTCCTGGCAACCATGACGAAGGTTGCCATCTCCGCCTCTCCCGCATTGTCGCCGGATGAGGAGTTCTATTTGCCCGCTGGCGCGTTTTTCCGCGCGAATTTGCCCACGGCTCTGACGTTCGACGACGTCTCTCTGGCCACGCTTTATTCCGAGATTCTGCCCAAAGACGCAGACACCTCGACGGCGCTTTCTGATACCCTGCGACTTTCCATTCCGATCATCTCCTCGGACATGGACACCGTCACTGAGGCCAGAATGGCGATCGCCATGGCACTCAACGGGGGACTCGGCCTGATCCACTACAACATGAGCGCGAAAGATCAGGTGAAGGAGGTCGCTCGGGTAAAGCGGCACATCCATGGACTGATTCAAGATCCCATTACCGTCACACCGGATCAGCACGTCGGCGACGTACTCGCTATGATTGATCAGCGTCGTTTCGATTTCCGAACTTTTCCCGTCGTCGACGCCCAGGGAAAACTTGCTGGTCTTCTTTCCGGCGCCACGGTGCGTGAACGCTATCGCGCTAAAAAAGTCTCGGACGCAATGGTCCCGCGTAAAGACATTCTGACGGTGCATGAGCGTAAACTGCAGCCTGATCCCATCTCGGCTGCGGACACGTTCTTCATGGAGAATGTTGGTATCCACAAAATGCTCGTGGTGGATGATCACGATCGTTTGCGCGGATTGGTGACGTTTTCTGACGTCGAACGAATTACTGCGGAAGCGAAGTCGCGGAGAAAACCGGCTCGCGATTCCGAGTTTCGGTTGGTGGTCGTCGCAGCCATTGCTCCTGTGCGTAAACCCGACGGTTCGCTGGACCGCGATCGCATGATCACCCACGTGGGTCACCTCATGGACGAGTCGATCGATGCGGTGGCCGTCTCCACGGCCCACGGTCACACGGCCGGTGTCGGTGATATCGTCCGTATCCTCCGGGATGCCTTTCCCAATCTGACCTTGATTGCAGGCAACGTGACCAGCGGTGATGGCGTGCGCTACCTCGCCGACTGCGGAGCGTCTGCCATTAAAGTAGGACAAGGCCCCGGATCGATCTGTACGACTCGAATTGTGGCGGGTGTGGGCATTCCGCAGCTCACCGCTCTGTACGTCGCAAGCACGGCCGCAGCTGCCCGCGGGGTCAAAATCATCGCCGACGGTGGCATCACCAAGAGCG
>DKKJ01000197.1 GCA_002455175.1 Opitutaceae bacterium UBA6669 | reverse complement strand
GGATTGTTGCTCAAGATCAGGCTACGGGTGGTGGGGGTTGGCTAGGGGTCTCTGAACCCTATCTTTCGAAGGGACCTATTCTCAGCTCTGGTCTGATGTGGCTTCGTAGCATCACCACGTTTGCCCTCGCCTGCGTCCTCATTTGGTTTCCTGGTTTGGTGGCTCAACGTTGGGCAAAAACTTCTTTTGGCTGTGCAGCGTTAGTCGTTGGTACCGGGCCTTTGTTGATGGCTTTTGTTGGCGGGTTGGTTTGGCTGTTAGGAGGACTCGTGAGCCCGTTGCTGCTCGGACTGGTGCTGACGAGTGCATTCTGGTTCGTCTTAGGCGTGGCTGTTTGGAGGCAATGTCCAGACGTTTCTATGGAGTTTGGGGCCGTTTTGATGGTGAGTGTACTCGTGNNAGCTTTCGCGGGCATGGCCAAAGCAGGGTTCTCGCGGGGGCCTGAAGGTGAGTTGTACCGAAATACGGTCTCGAGAACGCTCGCAGTCGGAGATCGCTCAGACGCTCGTATTTCCTACCATGTTCTCCAGTGCGTGGCTTTCCACTACGCCCCGCGATCCGCAGAAGCGGGGAATTATTTTTCTCCCTACTCATTTTTCAGTCGTGGTCCGTTGGCCGGGTTGGCCGCGGCCCCGATTGTTTTAGCAACGGCGGGGATGCCTTCGTTGAATCATCCAGATGCGATGTGGGAGCCCTTTGATGAAACTGGCTTTGCTGCGTATCGGATTGTCTCCATGCTCCTCGCGAGCCAGGTGGTGGTCGCATGTTTTCTTGTACTTGGAGCTTTTGTTGATTTGCGCTGGGCTGTGATAGGCGCAGGAACCCTCGCCCTGAGTCCATTTGGGTTCCACGAAGTTTTTTTCACATGGCCTAAGTGGGAGGCGACTACATGGGTGCTCTTCTCTTTCCTGGCCGCGCACCATCGGCAGCCATTGCTTTCATCTCTCTGCTTGGTTGTTGGGTACTACTATCATCCTATGGCGGTGTTGTCTGCACCTTGGATCGGGCTGTGGTTGTTGGGTAGAATCAATAGAGAGGGATGGACGTGGCTACGCGTATCCCTGCAGTTTGGACCGCCTATTTTCCTCCTGATTCTGCCGTGGTACCTTCAAGGGGGCCAATCGTCGTTCACGGACTACCTCTTTCGCGCTCAAAACGGCTCGCGTGAACCTGTGGAGTGGCTGGCCACACGCTGGCAAGTTTTCACTAATACGTTTGTCCCCTTTAAACTCTATTTTTTGGATACCAATAATCCAGGAACGGTATCCTTTTATGGGACGACGCGTGACGTTGATCGCTATGTATTCGGTGTGTGGTCCACGTATCCCTTGGCAGCGGGGATTGTCTTGTGGGTGTTGACCGTGATAGCGGCAGTTCGAGGGTTTCGACGCTATTGGATCGCGTGGATGCTATTGCTTGTGGGGCCTGCGCTTTTTTTGACCGTGTATTGGAGTGCCACCTCGTGTGGGTTGATGCGCGAGTGTGCACATCCGTGGTTCGTGTCCGCCTTGGGCACCACATGCTTCTATTTTTCACGAGCTAAAGGGGCAGTGGTTCGCTTTTATCAACATCCTGCTCTTCCCTGGATTCAGCTGCCTGGCACCTGGGGCGCCGCTTGGTTATCCTCGCTGGTCAATTCTTCTCCAAGCGCCGCTTCGCTTGCGCATTTTGATCTCGTCTATCTTTTCATGAGTTCCGCTTCGTTGATTGTGGCAGCGTGGATACTCTCTCGGCATGCGTCTCGAGCGGTCATGTCTGCGGCGACTAGTTTCGATAGAGTCGTATGATTGGGATGAAGTTGGGGTCTCGGCTTGGCAGATCGACGAATCTGCTGCCGAGTTGAGAGAGACATTTCACGCGCAGAGAGCGCGCCACGTATTCTTGGACGTAGCAGAGGAGGTCCAAGTGTTGACCTGAGCCTAACGGCCTAGACGCGAGGATCAAATCAAGGCAGATTTGAGAGCTCCGATCATCCGCTTTTGGTGCTTCTCTACACCTGCCATGACCGTCTTCACACGAGCGCGCGCTTTCTGGGGTTCAGCATGAAAAGGAGCGAGTCGAGACCACAATTCTTCGCCGCTTGTATGGTCGGCTTCGAAAAGCCAGTCGGAGACACCGATGTCGTTATACATCTGTCCTTTCCAGGTATCGGTAGCGTTTCGCACGTAAAACGCCGGGGTCCCATGGTGATAAGCGATTAAGGGAGAGTGGCAGTCGAGGCAAATGATTGCAGTGGCTTGCGCATAGATGGAAGCGGCCTCGTCAGGAAGCCAGAAGGTGTCGCGCCATACAACGTAGGGCTTCACATCCGGCGGCAACGGATCGACCAAGGCCTCTTTAGCTAACTCGATCTGGTAGGTGACTTCCGCACACGCGAGTACTTTGTTTTTTGTCGCTCGCACATAGCGAACGATGAGATCTCGGAGTTTGCTGTGATCGCTCTCCTGCCAGCGTGCGTTTAGGTCGTCTTTGATGTCATCATCGGGCACGCGTTTTCTTCCATTCATTCGGTAGTAGGGCGTGTAGCGCGCGCGGGGGACAACGCAGATAAACTTTCCTTTTTCCAACCCGTGCCGGGCGAGGAAGGCGTCGCCCCGAACGTCATCTCGGTCACTCATGCCGAGTTGGGCGTCGGGACCGAATTCCAAGAGGGGTGCGCGCACTTTTTGAGCCAGGTAGTAGTCTCGCGTGAGGGTTTCCCTAGTGAACATGAAAGAAGAACGCTCGATCACCCATCGGGTTTGATCGTCGAGGTGGGAAGGAGGGAGTTTCTCTGCCGCGGCTTTGAGCTCGGCCAGGGAGCCTCCTTCCGGCACACGTGTGCCTCCGAAACCAGAGATGGGGTCATCGCTCACGCCGAAGATGCCAAATGGTTTCCCGGTGGCGCGATGCCAGGCGGCGAGCTGACCTCGCGCTCCGAAGCCGGAACCCGACCCATGCATCAGGAAATCGTTGTCCTTCCACGCTGCAGCCAAGGCGGGAGTGGAGGGTTGGTCGTTGGGGCCCACGACGCCGGTAACGTAGTTCAAGCGTGGGAACGCGTTCTTAAGAAAAGTATCCGAACCATGGCCCAACATACCGTGCCAGAGGGTCACCTCCGCCTCGGGGAAGTACTTTTCAATCAGGCGGAGTGCGCCCGGTGTGTGCCCAATGTCGCCGATGTTTACGCTTTGCCAGGAGCCACGAAGAAGGATCCGTGGCGGCCGTCCTGATTTTCTGGTGAGGGGTTTTTCCGCGGCGGCAGATTGTGCCAAGGGTAGGTTGCTGNNTGGGTGGAAGAGGCTCATGCGATGCTCGGCTCGGTTGGCCTCATGTGAGAGGCACGATGAAAGCTTGTGCGGAACAAGGGGGTGGTCCTACGATCTTGGTCAGAGCCTGACCGCTTGTTCGAATAACCCCCAAAGCGAACGCTCGCCACGTGGGATAGCTTCAACCCTCTATGAT
>DKKJ01000166.1 GCA_002455175.1 Opitutaceae bacterium UBA6669 | reverse complement strand
ATCAACCATCAATTGCACGAACCAACCATCTTCGTACAATACAAATCCACGCCGCTTTGTGAGCCACACTTGGTCACCATCGACGACACAGTCCCAAACCGCTTTCCCAGCATTATCGATGATCTCGTAGGTTTCATTCTTCCAGCGTGGATCTTTGCGAATCAACACGGCATTGTGGGATGCAACCACTCGACCAAAGCCCAACGATCGCGCCGGCGGCTCAATATAGCCCTCCACGAAGTACCCTTGAACTTTTTCAGTATCGCCATATTCCATACTTGAGACGAAGCTGATGTTTTCCGAGCGGAGAGTTTCCGACCAGTCAGTGTCAAAGCTGTTGCTGATGACCAGCACATAGCGTGGAACACTGCGAATAAGGGTAGCGGCGTTGTCGCTCGGAACACCCAGGCCCTTCGCCATTTGCATCGAGGCGTCGGCTCCGTAATCGCCATCACGAAATGCCGTAACCTGTGGGACAACGTGCTTGCGTAGGTCGTGTGTTTGAACCTCAACCTCTACGACATACCAGTATCCCAGGCGCTTATCGACGAATGCCAAGTCTGGTTGCCAAACGGACCCCTGATTACCTACTTTCGGCGTGAATGGCATTACAACAAAGTCAGGAAACAACTTCGGCGCCACCAACGCGACGGTTTTCCTGAAGTCTCTTTCAAGCCTTCCGGTCGGGTCTACTTGGTCTAGGCGGCCATCCGCATTCGCGCCAACGAAGAAAGTTCTCATGCGCGGCTCCAGCGGACCTCAATCACGTCTTCCAGAGTTGAAGCTTCTTCTGCAAGTCGCCGTATCTCCGGCGCTGATGCGACGATTGTGTAGATTTCGGCAAACGTTTTTCCTGGCGACGGGCGCAAGACTCTTCCGAGTCTCTGAATTCTCTGCCGGTATGTCGCAGTTGCCGCTGCTACAATGGCAATCTCAACATTTGGTACATTAAACCCCTCATCCAGAGCGCGACAGGTTACAAGCACATCGATGTCGCTATTGCGAAACTTACTGAGCGTTTCCAATCGTTGTGCTGAAGGAACTCGCGAGTGATATGCAGCGGAATTCACCCCATTTGTTACGAGAACCTCATTGATAAGATTGCAGGCCTCGATATCTTCGTGAAAAACGATGATCCGTCGTTTCTTATTTCGGGCAACGATTTTCAAGCATATTCTGATTCGTTCTAAGCTCCTATTTGAAATGCGCGCGCGGCGCAGGAGCAATGAGATCGTTTCGTTTGCCTCGATACCATAGCGCGAGATTGAAGCTTGAATAGCACGTGTCAGTTTGTCATATGCAGCCTGGTCCTCCTCGGAAAACTCAAATGCAATGTTATTGAGCCGAAAGGGAACAATCACACCGTCGCGCAAGGCATCTCGATAATCGTATTCTGAGACAATCGGGCCAAGGTTGGGCAATAGCACTTCTTCGAGGCCTGTGTCGTATTGGCGTTTCGGAGTTGCCGACAAGCCCAGAGAAGCTTCTGTCCGAAACTGAAATATGCGCCGAAATTCCGGGCTTGCAGCGCGGTGACATTCATCCACGACCAAAAACACAGGAAACTCTGGCGGGTGCTCCGCCAACATTGCCAAGGTGTTTATCACGGCAACATGCACTCGTGAGCGAACGATTTTCTTTCTCGATGTAAGTGCCACAACCTTCTCAGTTGGCCAATCGAAGTAAGCCGCCACTTCGTCAATCCATTGCTCCTGTAGCGCATCCGTCGGAACGCAGATGACAGTGGTGGCAGCAGGAACTGTCTTGCGATATTCATCAACGCACCGAAGCGCGAGGAGCGTTTTCCCGCCCCCGGTCACCGCTGCGACTATGCCGCGATGGTCCGCCTCCACCCAGGCGACAAATGCGTCGTCCTGCCATTGGCGCAGTGGTGGTTTGTGCATATCGCGCTCGCCTATTTCTTCGATGTCAACCCAAGAAAGGTCTCTGCCATTGACGCATCAAATCGAGAGATGCCAGCTCCAACATACTGTTCATCAGAGTCAATGCCTATCCATCGTCGTTTCAGGCGTTTAGCAGCTGCGCACGTCGTTAGGCTCCCTGCAAACGGGTCAAGTACAAGGTCTCTCGGATCAGTCAACATATTAATGAAGAACTCTGGTAACGCGTCGGGCATACGGGCAGGATGAGGTTTCAAGTCATGCAGTTTGCAGAACTTCTGGTACTCCAGATTTGCGTTTGTGTTCGAGAAGGTGAGTAGATTCGGCGAAATAGCCCCACCGTTGTCTTGCAGAAAGCTCGTCTTGCCTATCAGGTGCTCCGATGGACGTTTGCCATGATTGTAGGTACCTCGCACTAGGAGCCGCTTCATGTCCTCACTATACGGGCGCAACACATTGCGATTGTTCGCTTTGGGCCGATCTGTCTTGGCCATCCACCAAATGCGTGATGTTGAGTCTTTCAGCCTAATCCGCTCAACCGTTACCCACTGAGCAGGCGTGGGAAGCCTGGCCGGATTAAAGTAGGTAATCTCCTGACAAAGCTTGAGACCTCCCGCCTTCAGGAACGCGAGGAAAGCCTGATATGGTAACAACGATTGGAGTGGCGCACCTGGCTCCCACGCATTTCCTAACTCAATCACAATTGATCCGTCTGGGGCAAGGAACTCAGAAAGAAGTTCTGCGTAGCCTGCCAGCCAATTCACATAGGCCTCGCCTTGGAGATTCCCGTAGCGTTTTTTTGCATTGAGAGGGAATGGCGGCGAAGTAAATATCAGGTTGACTTGTCCTTTGAGCTTGGCCAAGCCTCTCGAGGAAAGTACATCCTCGGAACGCCCGAGGTACACCGACCCCGAGCGCTCCCGATACACCGGCTGATCGTTGAAAAGAACGCGACCCATTTACTTTGTACCTACGCCTCGTTGCCAACATCAGAGAGACGATCGATTTCCTTGCTGATCGCCACAGAAGACTCCGTCTCAAGTCTCGTGATCCTGGCTTTCATGAGCTGGTTTTTCAAGGTGCGGATGGCGTCTGGCGATATCACCTTGTTATATCGCTGACTGATGCGATACTCCGCCACCGCATCGTAGAGGTACTGTCGAATCAACTCATCCGCTCGCTCATCACTCTCGATTGCCGCGTAATACGGATGCAACAAGTTGATGACGATATTAAGAGTCTCGTTTTCATGGGAGCGGAAGAGAACGTACGGATCATTCTCTGTTCGATCCTGCAGGTACACCCGCACACGAATACCAGCCCCAACGTCGTCGATCTCAAACAAGAGATCGTCTTCCTCCACAGCGCTGAACTGTTTTCGATTGTTTTCCTCAATAACAGAGAGCGGAGGAATCAGCGCTTCATTTACCACGTCTTTGAACGTATCCGAATTAAACTCATCCTTGATGCCGTCCACCAGCTCAGCGATCTTTGTCTTTGACCACGTAGAGCCACGGCCATCCTTCCTGATTGTCTTAGCAAAGAACTTGAGTCTGCTCGTTGCCTCAGCAAGGAATAGCTCGAGCTTCTCTTCTTCGTCTCCGCGAAACAGGATTGCATCTTTGGTGTGAGATACGTCAAAACCGTCCAGGATGATTTCGCCAGTGAGTCTCTGGGCGATCAACGTGTTTGAACCCTCATCCNNATTTGGCGGTCATGTTGCATCAGTGAGAAGCCACCAAGTTTACGTCCGCCCTTCTTGAGCACTCCAAACCACCCTTTTACCTGTTTACCCCCGATAGTAGTCTCAAAGTCCTCGCGCAGTTCCTTTCCGTCATCAGTCCGGGCGAAGTCATGAGCCTCGGGCAGCGGCACCTGATCATCATTGACGAGGATGATCAACCGCTGATCACGAATATCCATTCGATACATTGAACCGAGATAGATCTTGATGTTCTCTTCTGTCCGCTTCTGGATGCCACGATTCAAATCCCAAATGCGAATACGGGTGTAGTGGAGTTCGCGGCTGACATGGCGCGAGACTAACGGCACCTCCGATTTTCCACTGGCAACGGCCATCACGTCGATTTCTGCAGTCCACTCAATACCGCTTCCAAATTCGCAGGTGGTCACCGACCATCGATTGCCGATCCAACATGCAGCGGTTTTCAATCCCATGCCATATCGAGACCGCCCGACCGAGTCCTTGGTCTTCTGGGCAACTTTCAGTGCATAGATAAGGTCTTCCTGCGTCATACCAATCGAATTGTCGCTAATGGTGATCACGCGTTCATTGCGATCATAGGTGATCTCCACTTTCAATGGATTACCTTCAGACGCCAAGACCTCATCGATGATGCTTTCGTAGTTCAGCCGCGATTGCGTGCTGTTGTCCACGAATTCCGCCAAGGCACTCCACATTGTGTAACTGAGCCGACTATAGGCGGCAATCGCAGATGGACCGATTTCGAGATTCGTGACGGTAGAGGCAGTGTTGTCTGTCATGGATGGTTACTTCGTTGATTATGTTTATGTGCTGCAGCGGTTTGGGCAGTTTACCATAGCACAAAGAATCTGCTTCTTTTGGGCTACAGCGGACTACATCTCACCTTCTCCGCCGTTTTTCGCGTGTTTGGAAGCAGAACGCAATAGCCTCTCAGTGAGGCGTATGAGGTGAACTTCGGCTTTGCGAACTCTGCGTTGACAGGTGTTGTGGTGGTTCGCCAGGCTGACGCTGAGTGCAATCAGCCTTCGAGCTTCGAGTTCATATGAAGCTATGCCCTAGGATTACCAGTTCTCGTTGTCGCCGCGACGGGTTTCTTTGCAATGGCCTGGACTTTGGAGTTATAGGATAGACCATGGTCAAGGCTTACCTCATTTTGTGAATTATCAGGTGCCATGCTGCATTGATTCAGGCTAGCAACCCGTCGCATAATGATTCTTGTGCGACGTCCTGGCCAATGCCCAATCGGCATCAGCAACTCTTGTCCATAGACATTCGTCATGGTTCTGTCATTTGGTGCACCGCCCAGCAGTGACGAACCTCCGTAGTACGGCAATCCCATTTTCTTGGCAGCGCCACAATGTTACTTTGAATAATATGGGGTGGACGTTTACTCCAGGTAGTGAGCGCTATCAAGTGACAGCAGTGGCTGCCGCCTGCGGTATGCCACAAAGGGACTCATATGACCAGATGACCACCTACTCACCGTAGTTCCATTCTCCCTGCCTGCCCTAGTCATTTTCCGCGCGGNNCGCGTTTTGATTCACCCAAGGAGGCTGTATGCCCATACTTGGGATCGATGAGCACACTGGTGAACGGATTGAGCTGACGTCTGAGGCCCGCCAACAAGGCGTGTACCTCATTGGCACAACCGGTACCGGAAAAACCACGCTCCTTAGCAACATCGTCTATCAAGACATGATTGACCCAGCACGTCCGGGGATTTGTGTCATTGATCCGCACGGTGACTTCGTTGACGGGCTCCTGGACATCGTGCCTCCCAACAGAAAGGATGATGTCATTCTCTTCGCTCCTGGTGACCCGGACCAGTTCGCCAGGCCGCTCGGCCTCAATCTCCTTGAGTGTGATCGCAATGATCCCCGCCAAAGGCGACGTGTGATTTCGACAGTCGTCGACACGCTACACAAGCTCTTTGCCTATTCGTGGGGGCCGCGTATGGAGGATTTACTCCGGCACTCCGTGTACAGCCTGATGGAAACGCCCGACACGACGCTTCTGGACATGCTACTTCTCCTGGCAAGTCCCGATCACCGCGAACGATACACTGCCGAGCTGAAAGACCCGGTCCTGCGGCATTACTGGCAGGTGCAGTTTGCTGCGTTTGCCAAGAACGCACACCTCTTAGCGGAGGTGGTTGGATCGTCCCTCAACAAGATTGGGCGGTTTCTTGCAGACCCAATCATCCGCAATGTCGTTTCGCAACCGACCAGCGCGATCAATATGCGAACGGTGATGGATGAAGGGCAAATCTTGCTGGTCAATCTGTCAAAGGGTGACCTTGGTGAGGACAACTCCGCGCTTCTGGGGAGTGTCCTGATCAACCTGGTGCTGATCGCCGCTCTTCAGCGGCGCGACCAACCACAGAAAGAGCGACGGCCATTTCACCTCATCGTGGATGAGTGTCAAAGCGTCGCCACAGAAAGCCTGCCCACCCTGCTCTCCGAGGGCCGCAAATATGGCATCAATACCATCGCGGCCCATCAATTTCGGGACCAGTTGGATGACCTGGGGAAAGGAGCAATGCTTAACGCAGCAAACATACTCATCATGCGCATCTCCGGTCAGGATGGCCTTGAACTTGCCAGCCAGTTTGACAACACCCCGCCGCCTGCGCGAAAGAAGGTGCAGCCCGTATATCGCCACTACGGCGGCATGCGTGGCAGCGATGAAACGCTTCTGGTAGCGAAACGATCGCCCGAGGGCGAAGGTGGGGTCTATCACGAAGTCGACGAGCCACAACGGCTCTACAGCGATGTAGCTGGCGAGATGGCCAATCAACTCTCGACGCTTGCTGACTACACCGTCTATTGTCGCGTGATTGAGCGAGACGCGAAGGCGGTGAAACGCCTGGTTGAGCACGTCGTGACGACTGACAGGCCATTGGGCGAACCGAACCAGGAGATTGCGCGGCACATACGTGCCACATCATCTGCCAGGGGCACTTCACGTCAGGAGGTAGAGGCGAGTATCAAAGCAAAGGTCGGCGACGATCTGGGCTTTGATATTCCACCGTTTGACTTTGTCGACCGCTAACACCAACACGCATTGGAGGCATACCATGGCAACCGAGACGTTCGGCCCAATTCTTGATATTTGGAGTGCTCTTGTGATGGGAAGAGGCGATCTTGCTTCCACCCTCAAAGGTGAAACGCAGGAGGCCGTAGCCCAACGGGGGCTATCGAAGCTCACACACGTCTACGGCAACGTCGCCAAGGATGGGAGCTCCCCGCAAGCGCAGTTCAAACCGGCTATCGTGTTCCGGCAAGATGTCGGCGGCGGAGCCATAGCTCACGTGTGCCTGTACACCGAAGCCAAAGGCACCAGCGACTTGGAGATTGAGTGGTGGGTATCGGTCATCAACCTCGCCCACAAGAGGTGGGCCCGGAACATGGCAAGCGTAAATTTCATGGTGTCGGCACTTGGGTTCCTCGTGGGAGGCCTGAATGCCAGCTTAGGCAATCGAACCCTTGGCGGGGTTGGCATGTATGCGGCAAGCAGGAGTGGTTCGGTTGGNNATGGGAACAAGCGGGCAATCCAACTCAAGAAAATGTAACCCAGGCGCTCGCACTTGCCCACACCGTCGATTACTGCCTGATGCGCGTGTTGGGCAACCATGACATCGACGCATCGCAGCTGCGAGTAACGCACCCGTCCAGTTTCCTAAAGATCGGCCATCTGGCTAACTCGTAGGCAAGGAACATGAGGACGGTATGACCGCTGAGACGCCATCACGCTCCAAGAAGTCGGTTTTGCAGCTGAAAGAGCGTGACTTCCAGATGATGGAACGGATAGCCAGCTATGAAGGCGTCATGGCGGACTACCAGCTGCAACGGTTTTTTGGCGCTGGAGAACGCACCACGCGCGACCGGCTCACCAAGCTTGTTGAGCATGGATATCTCCAGCGCCGACTCCGGGTCCAGTACACCGCCTCGCAACAGGTAGGAACGGCCTGNNATGGCTATAGACGCAGCCCAAAGGAAGCCCAATTTGCCCACGACATAGCCATCAATGACTTCCGAATATTGGTGACCGAAGCCTGTATGTATCAGCCAGAGTATGTCTTGGAGCAATGGCGAAACTCAGGCGAGTTCCTCGCCTATCCCGAATCGGTTGAGTTCGTGGACACAACTGGTCGACGGTTGACGCGAAAACTCGAACCGGATGGCTTTTTCAAGGTGTTGTGGCGAAGGCCCGAAAGCAAACCAGCTCTGGGTAAGTTTTTCTTGGAGTTGGACAATGGCACTGAACCCCTCAACTCATTTGAGCGGGAAAAATACCGACCGGGTGCCGCCTACCTCAAACATCCTGCCTACGCAAAGCACTACGAGGGCCCGGCCGGGCGATGGCTAATAGTTGTCACCAAGGATGAATCTCGCCTCGAACAATTGATGCGGCAAGCCCGAGCCGGCATCGGCGCAGATGCTTACCTCTTCTACTTTGCTCTTTTGAGACAGCTCACCCCNNACGCAACCCGTCTGGCGCCACGGGTATACCGGGGAAGGCGTCAGCCTTCTTGGTTCGGATCTTCTTGACGCGGCAAGAACCAGGCAACAAGGGAGCTGAACGTGGTTCGTCGCAGAGTACGCGAGTCATGATGCAAACTCGCTAGGCACCGCCTGTCAGCTTCCAGCATCAGAAGCACGCACCGGGTGCTTACCCCTATTGCAGTTCTTCGACGATTGCCTACAATACGGGCATCTTATGGCACCCACATTACTTAGTGTTACAGAAGCTGCACTTGCCTTCGGATATAGTGAAGAGCAAATCCGTCGACTCATCCGCGATGAGCTTGTTGTAGCCACCAAAAAAGGTACTATGTGGTGGGTCGACAAACGCAGCCTGTCGGCTTACATTGCCTCTGGGTCCAAGTTGGGTGATGGCCGTCGTGGTCCCAAACACCGGAATACCTCTACGGAACGATAGTACTGGCCGCGTGGCGCAACCTGTCATGGATTGTTCTTGTTATCCGCCGCTATGAAGGGCAAATCGAAAGACGTATTGATGGCTCCTTTTGGCGCGTTGTACATGCCACCGCCACCTCTTCTTGGGTTGAACAAGTAATACCAGGCTGTTGGGTCTGACCTATCAAGGGTCAGCGATTTAAATACCCATCCGGGAGTAGTTGTGTTCGCCATTAAGCCGTTCTCTTCATAAATCCGGGGCGCAACTTGCATGGTAGGAAGACTTTGGTCAGTCACTATGCCAAGGAACCCACTCTGGCCCCATCTGAGCAGTTGCTGATATGTTTCAGGGAAATGTGCTTTTGCGCCTGCGTCATCGGCCATTTGGATATTAAGCTCGAATATGTTCGTTGGTGTTGGTTCAGTCCACTCGATCATCGTTTTGTCTTGAGTAGGCCGAGGATAACGAACATCCACAATGCCGTTATTTGCTCTTGCATCTTCAAACATTGCTTCTACTGTCTCGTATCCCATATTCCTTTTCAGGCTTTCGTGATAGTCCCTCTCCATGGTGCCGCCAAGTCCAATGGTTCCGTCGAAGAATCCCCCTTGCTCGACCCACAGTGTTACATGCGTACCAGAATCGTAGGTTCTTTCTCCCTCGTAAATGAAATCTCCTCGGACCGGTCGTGCTTCGATGNNCGAATACCCGATACTGCGCCTTTTTCCAGTAACATACAACCGGCCAGTAGTCGCCACTCTCCCCTTTCAGCCATCCCACGCGAAGATCAGAAGATATAACTCCTTCGGGAAGGAATAGAGTTTCGTATCGAAGAACAGGAATTGCGCCAGCACCTGGAAACGAGGGGGCGTAT
>DKKJ01000203.1 GCA_002455175.1 Opitutaceae bacterium UBA6669 | reverse complement strand
GGTAGCGTTCCAATATCCCAGAATAAAGCGACGCTTTCATGCCGTATTACCATCGACATGAACTGCGAGAACTTCAAGACGGACAACACCCACCCCACCGATATCGGTGGCCGCAAGATCGTAGACATGATAAAATCTCAATTGAAACAAGAGCTAGAGCGCTAGCACCGTCAAGTGGAAGATCCCGCCGGTTCAACGACGAAAGAACGTGTATCATGCGAAAGACATATAGTTTGAAATTGCTCTGGGCAACATGCGCATCCCTTCTGCTAGTCTCAACGACTGATCTCCGTTCGCAGGAAAAAGCTGTCGTCGAACAGGCGGAAATCAACTCGCTTTCCGAAAAGGTCGCCTCGGAACCAGGAACTGAGTCCACGAATGCGCTCGAAATGCTGACGACTCTGGCTTCTGGCGGCGACACAAAGGCACAGCGTGCGCTGGGCGATATCTATTCCAGAGGTGGGACCGTTCCGATCGACGGGTCGAAGGCGGTTGCCTATTACGAACAATCAGTTGCCGGGGGTAACAGGGGAGCACTTGTTCGTCTCGGCGAGATCCACCGGGACGGATCGTTGGTTCCGGCGGATGCCGCCAAGGCCGCGACCTATTTCCAGAAGGCGGCGGACGCCGGTCAGGATTGGGGCATTATTCGTTTGGGCGAAGCCTATGTAAATGGCATGGGCGTACCGACAGACNNAAAAAGCGCATTGGTCACGTTGGGCGATATCTATGTCCGCGATGGAACCGTTCCAGCCGACCCCAGGAAAGCGATAGATTATTATCAGCAGGCCTCAAACGCGGATGTGGCCAGCGGAAAGTTGCGCCTCGGAAAAGCCTATATTGACGGAATGGGCGTTGATCCAGATGTTTCGAGGGGACTCCAACTCGTTGAGGAGGTCGCCGCCACCAGCAACGGCAACGCATTTTCGCTTCTGGGCGATCTCTATTCGCGCGGTGGCGCTGTCACAGTAGACGCAGACAAGGCTGTTTCCTACTATGAAAGAGCAGCCGCCGCCGGTAGTGGTGGTGCACTTGTCCGTCTGGGGGACCTTTACAGCCACGGTACCCTCGTGCCAGTAGATCAGGCTAAGGCTGTCTCCTANNTGACCAGCGTGCCGCCGACAAAGGTCAAATGGATGCTAAGGTTCGTTTGGGCGAGGCCTACCTCAAGGGCCTTGGAGTCGAAAAGGACTCAAGCCGGGGGCTGGAGTTGATCGCTGAAACCGCAGGTTCCAAAAACGGCAGCAACTGGCTTCTGCTGGGTGACTATTATGCCCGAGGCGTGTTTGTCGAGACCGATGGCCCTGCTTCGATAGATGCATACAAGAAGGCCGTTGATGCAGGTGACCGCACCGGGTTGATACGTCTTGCCGAAGCGTATCGCGACGGCTTTTTTGTCCCGAAGAATGCGAAACTTTCAATTGGGTATTACAAGAAAGCGATCGATACGGGCCAGACAAGTGCTATTCGCGCTCTTGCCGAGGCGCATATTTTTAAAAAATTTGGTGCCAGTTCCCAACCGGAACTGGGTGAGCGTCTTCTCAATCAAGCCGAACAGGCGGGCGATAAAAATGCCATCGTTGTTTTGGCGAATCTGGCCTTCTGGGGATCGCCGCCCGACCCCGCACGCGGTCTGAAACTTCTGACGAATGCAGCCGCCAAGGGCAACGACGCCGCCGCGCGCGCGCTCGTCGTGGTCTATCGGGATGGTCGCGGCAAAGCATTCCCGCGCAATATCACCAAGGCTCGCACTGCTCTGGAGAAATACGCGTCGTTCTATTCTCATGCCGATATGACACGAGACCGGTTGTTGCTTGATGCCGCAGCTGCAACCGGCCCAAAGGGCTTTTCCCAATTGTCGGCCGATTTAAAACAGGTTGCTACCGCCACCCAGAGCTCCGTCATTCTGGCACTGCGATACGTCAACCCCAACGCGTATGTATTCGTCATTCAGGAAAAACTGAAGGAGCGCGGGATTTATGCCGGTAAGTTAGACGGTCTTCTCACGAGGCAGACCATCACCGCGTTCAACGCCCTTTGCCGCGAGAGCAAGAATTCCAAGCAATGCGATATGGGGCCATTGAATTCCCGCGTCGCGGATGTGGTTCTCATGCTGCTGTGAACGCTCCAGGTTCTGATCTAGAGGACGCGCACCATCTATCTAAGGCTGCCGGGGCCATTGTCCGGGCAGCCTTACAGAACCAATGAATGTGACGAACTCGAAAAGTGTGTGCTTTCCGTCACCTACTATCTAGAAAAATAACAAGAGCAGACTAAAATCTTAGGTGTTTCGTACGCGGAACGCATGGTGGAAAATTATATGAGCCCATCAATGACGAGCATCGCATTCCAAAGGCAGGGAAATTCCGGTGCGTTTCTGTCTTTCACCGGCTTTATATTCATCGCCTGCTTGCCATTTAGCTCTGTTACACATATTGGCCTCCTCGGAAATTTCGATTCCAATCTCTCCCTCTACCCATTCATCCCGCTGATTATTCTAGTCGTTGCCAAGGGACTGTTGACCGACACCCTTTTTTCCAAAGGACCAGAAGGGGAAATCCTTCGGGTACTCTCGCTGATGTTCATCCTAGCAGCCATATTTACGGTGGCAAATGGATTCAGGTTTAAGAGCCTTGGATATTTCGCCTATGATCTAGACCCGCTAAACAAATCAGTAGTCACTTCAATCGTGCCGCTATTTATCGCGGTCCTTTATGTTACCACGACTTGCGTTGCCCGTTATTTGGAACCGCGGAAACTTGAAACTGCTCTGATGCTTGGATTTTGGCTCGCGGTGAGCTACGCAGCACTTCAATATCTCTCGCACATCTTTCCTAATCCCTTCTACGACTTTGCCTGGCCCATAGTCGAAGGTGCGAAGGACCGCGGCGGCGTTCCTTATTTCGCTATATTTAATCGCCTGAACGGCCCAGCATCCGAGCCGGCCGATTTCGTCAAGATCTTGCTTATCCTTTATCTTCCATGGGTGATCTATTCACTCAACGGCAAGGTTCAGTGGGGCAAGTTCTTGATTATCTGCTTTCTGAGCGCCGTGGCGCAGTCGATCATCGGATACCTCCTTTTAGCTTTTGTCTTTGCGAGCCTATTGCTCGGCAATCGTATAAATTTCGTTTCTAAAGCTACAATCCTGTATCTCGTTCTATCGGCCGCTATTGTCGTTGTCCTAACCGAAGGCGAAATCTTGGGCGATATCAGTGATCGTCTGAGCAGACTCGACAGCGATGCGTCCGCAAATGTTCGCGCGATCTATAATCTGACGGCGTTGAATGTGGCCTTGGACTATCCGCTCATCGGCATCGGCTGGTCGAATGAAGTCTTTCTGTTCCCCCAACGGCTTTCTGACGACTCCTACCTTTGGGAAATCAGGCAGAACATCGAAGAAGGCGTCGCACTCACGGCCAAGAGCCTCCTTCTGCGTCTTTTGATGTATACAGGAATTCCGCTGTTCTTCATCGTTCTGGTCNNGACAGCCTTGCCGCTGGGTTACCAAATGAGGAAGGTGCATTCGGCGGGCTATCGTAATGAGCGATATGGCGTTGATAGCGTGCAACGGAACGAAGGAGTATTCCAGTATGCCTCAACCCGGCATCCGTGAGGGCCTTTTGCCGCCGATCATCTACTGAAGCGCCTCGTCGCCATGATGCAACATTCGTGCGGCTCGCCGATCCAGCCCCCCCTTTGGTCTACTATNNGGATCGATATCTTGACCTTCCGACGGCTTAAAGAACTTCGCGGCCTTCACAAGGGTCGGCGCGTCATCGTCATGGGCAACGGGCCAAGCCTAGCTAAGATCGACTTCGAGACCCTCAGGAATGAGATCACCTTTGCCTCCAACAAAATTTTTCTCGCTTTCGATAATACCAGTTGGCG
>DKKJ01000170.1:5387-7488 GCA_002455175.1 Opitutaceae bacterium UBA6669 | reverse complement strand
GGACCCGCCGGTAAGCGCGGCGGGTGCCGCCTTTCCCTTCACGGGTTGCCGGGATCCTAGCCGCACGGGTCCCCGGGGAACAATATCCACCGGGAGACGCGCTGAATTGCCGGAGTTGAGAGATGACTTCCCATCANNGCGATCAGGCGAAAGCGGCTCCGCCATCAGTTCGCGAATCGCCAAAGCGTCGGTGCCGTCGGCTAGAGAGAATCCCAGCTTGCCTGCTTCAAAAAACAACTCCCATCCAGCCCCGTCGCCGTCTCCAACTAATGTCGTCAGCAACGCTCCCGACGGTGCGCCGGACACCCGCACGAGAAAAACAAAACCTTCAGCGTGGTCGTTTGTCCAACGCACTGAAGGTCCGACATTCACATCGAGTCCGTTTAAGCTGGGTGCGGGACCATAGAGGCCTTCGACAGGTTCAACCAAAGAACGGAGGGCACCTTTGCCCGGCTGCTCGAAACGGCCGTCGGTGAGTGGCCAGTGGAGGCTAACCCGATGATCTGCCGGCGCCGGAATCAGACGACGAGGTTGCGACTTGGCCCCCCGCCCTAATTTCGCAGACGGCGTATCCACATTTCCTTTGCCCGAGGAAGCCATTTCACTCATCCAACGTTGATAGTCGGCTTCACCCATCTTGAGCCGACTCTGCGCTTGCTGGCGGACGTCAGCAATCGAACGCTCCAGTTTAGGCCAACTCTCACGATCCTGCACCGCTGGAATAAAAAGCGTGGGAGGAGGATCCGCGCGATTACCATCCATCGCCTGCATGGTGTTGTTGCGGAAAAAAGCCGTGAGAGAGTAAAAGTCCTTTTGAGTGACGGGATCAAATTTGTGGTCGTGGCAGGCAGCGCACCCCGTGGTCAGGCCGAGCCATACGGTTGAAAGCGTCTCCACCCGGTCCTTGGCGTAAATTGCCTCGTATTCTTCAGCGATCGCCCCGCCCTCACTGGTTGTCGGAAGGCAGCGATTGAAACCGGAGGCGATTTTCTGCTCGAGGGTCGCATCATCCAGCATATCACCCGCCACCTGCTCGATGGTGAATTGATCAAAGGGTTGATTGCGGCGGAACGAATCGATCACCCAATCCCGGTAGGGCCAGATCGAGCGATAATTGTCGATATGAATCCCATGCGTGTCCGCATAGCGAACTGCATCTAACCAGTGGCGGGCAATCTGCTCTGACGCGGCGTCGCTCGCCAGCAAACGATCGACCAGCGATTCATAGGCTGCTGGTGAGGAATCGGCGGTGAACTGGGCGATCTGCTCCGGTGTCGGCGGTAGTCCCGTGAGATCAAAAACCACTCGTCGCAGCAATCGAGCAGGCTCTTCACGCGCCGCGGGCATGAGGGCTTCCTGATGCAGTTTTTCAGCGACAAAAGCATCCACCGGATGATTGGCACGATCCTTAATCCCNNGTCGCGGACGGGACCGGTGGCCGCTGCGGAGCGATGAACGACCAGTGCTTTTCATACACTGCACCCTCCGCAATCCATTGTTTCAACAACGCGACTTCTTTTGGCTTAAGCGTCTTGTGGGACTCGAGGGGAGGCATGCGCTCGTCGTCATAGGGACTCAGGATCCTCTCGATCAGCATGCTCTCATCCGGCTTTCCTGCGAGAATAGCTGCGTCGAGATCGCCGCGCGGAAGCAACGCATCGTCGGAACGGTCGAGACGCAGCTTGCCTTTACGCGTCGCCGAATCCGGACCGTGACAATGGAAACAGTTCTCAGCCAAAATCGGCTGAATGTGCTCGTTGTAACTTATCTTGGCGGGCAACGCCTCTGCCCGAGCGGAACCACCACTCAACCCAGCAAACGAGACCGTCGCGCTCAGAAGCACCAAGCGTATCCAAAAAAAACGAGTCACAAATAACGGGGAGTTTTGAAAAAGCATCGTCAATTAATCCAGGGAAACAAGCGGGCCTCTAACCAAGCCAAAACCCACTTCAACGGCAACGAGATTGCACCGTTTGACACGATAAAATCGGTGATCGAGCGAATCTCCGCGCAAGCACATTGCGCCTTGACCTCACCTCTCGAATACCGTGTCTCCAAGAATGAATTTTCACGGCACTGGGCCCTTTGCTCACTCCGTGAT
>DKKJ01000170.1:0-5375 GCA_002455175.1 Opitutaceae bacterium UBA6669 | reverse complement strand
TCTCGTCTGGCTTAATGGCCTCACCTCCTTCGCCTCACGCTATGATCTCAAAACGAGGACCAGCAATTCTCTTCGCCCTCATGGCGCTAGTGCTCATCATGGCATTGTATGGTACCCACACCAACGCGTGGACTGGCACCCATCTGCCGGTACCAGCAGGGGCAGCGCNNGCTAGGCGAAGGGGAGCCTTCCCTTACCGCACGTACCGACTCACGCTTCGAAGGCGGAGTATTCGTCGCCCTCCCTCCTTATACCTGGTTCGGAACCTTTGTCGGGGGAGATGATTTTAAAGGCAAGGCCACGAGCACGACATTCCCCATTAAATCCGCCGGCTTAGACATTCCTCTACTCGGGTATCCAAATTCACCTGACACGCGGCTGGATCTCGAAATTCTGAACGCCGACGGGACAGTCCTCCAGCAGATCACATATAAAGGAGACAATCCAGGCGAGCGAATCGGCTACTGGCTCCTCTCGACTGAAGAATGGAAAGGGTCGACTGCGCGGCTTCATCTCACCGATAATTCTGCTGTCGCACGCGGCTGGCTCGGGATTGCTTATCCTTTAGAACGAGAGCGAATCGGGATCGCGTGGTTGCACAACCTACCACGCAACTACGGTTGGTATACCCTCCAAATTTTAACCGTTATCTCACTCTTATTTCTCCCCGGGCTCGCGTTAAAGACCTGGTTGAGGGACTGGAATCTCCACCCTGCTCTGCTTCCTCTCCCTGGGCTTACTCTGCTGGCTGCAACGGGACTGGGAATCTGGACGAGAGCTATTCCGTTTCAACCGCGCCACCTCGGCTATGTGTGGCTGATCGCTTCAATCTGCACGGCGAGTGTCTTAATGTGGGTTAATCTGCGCCCACGTCTGTCTTTCACTCGCCAAGACCGCCAAGTACTTTTTGTCTATTTCGCGATTTGCGTAGGAGCATTGAGTTTTGGCGTGCTCCCACTTGAAGTGGCCGAAGANNCCGAATGATTGCTTCGCCTCCAGACCATTTTATCCCCCACGCGACTGCGGTTTTCATGGATCACGCGCGCGACAGGATTGCTACAAAGGACCTAAAATTTGATGAGGTTTGGACCCTCGGTTCAAGAGGCCCCCTTGTACCCTTTGTGATCCTAGCGAGCTTCGCCATTTTCGATACCCATCCCCCCTTGCGTGCGCCGCCTGACCTATCTCGGTGGCCTCTGGACACCACGGCGATCGCGCTCTCTCGCGCAGTCGGGATTCTCACCAATGCGTTAGTCATCCTTGGCGTTGCCTTTTTTATTGGAGGCCTTGCTTCGACAAACCAGAAACGTATACTCGTCTGGGCAGCGATTGCTCCGGTTACACTCATCAACGTTGACTACGTGTGGCCAAAACTCTTTGCGACCTTCTTTCTCTTCCTCGCACTAGGCGCAGTGGTTCGTAGTAAACCGATGTGGTTGTGTGCGCTGCCATGTGTGGCCGCCTACCTATCANNTTGATTTTTAAATGGCAGCTCGACCAGCCCGACGTCTTTACCCGCTATCCCTTGGGGGATGGAAATGGCTTAGAATCCGCAGCCAGTCTCTCTTCTTGGCTAATGACTCGGTTCTACAACATTTGGTACACCTTTGTACCGTCCGCATTTTTCTTTTCAGACCATATGAAAGAGTGGTTTGGCACACCGCTCTCTGACTCATTGCGCTGGGGAATCACCTACGCGAAAAGCATGCCGGGGAATATAGGAATCTTAACCTATCTTGCGGGCGTAGCCATGCTTTCTCGGCGATCACCCCTGCTCCCTTACTATCGACCTGCCCTTTTATTCACCAGCGCACTCCTGATTCNNCGGGACGTATCTGGGATGCCCTGGTAGCAGTCACTGCTTTTGAAGCGTTGTCGGTGCGGCTTATCGGTATCCTTGGGCAACCGACGTTTTCGCTTCAGACGATTACAATTGAGCCTGCCCTTTTGCTGATTTTCTCCACAGCGGCAACGCTTGCCCCCCTCCTTCTGCTGATGAAAAAGCCCTCCCATNNCCGTTCTTCTTTGCGCCTTCGCGATCCACTATTCCTTACGGTGGATAGACTCTCTGACGATGCCGGCCTTCACAGAAGTTAAGGCCGAGTTGAACGGGAAGTTCGTTCCCAACGGCGGTTTTCCCGTCGGAAATTCTGAAACCGATAAAAGCCTCCGGATATGGGGGTCCTGGGCCGGTAACGATGACCACCACGGAGGCCTCAAGCTAGGTCCCTTTCGCTTACCCTCTCGTTTGTCGTTCTTCGTATCAGGCAATCCAGGACACTTAAAAAATGGGGTTTATCTCCAGGATTCAGCCGGCGAAACCTTTAGGATAGCCACAATCGACGCGGGGGTGGAGTGGGTGCCGGTCGAGGTCGACCCACCACCTGCATGGGTGGGCCGAGAAGTGTACGTGTTAGCTCAGGATGAGGCCACAGGGTTCGGCGGATGGGTCGGCATAAGCGAGCCCTACTATCGTAGTTTCAGCAGGGAATTCTCAGCGTACATCAAAGCACTTACGTGCACAGGAGTAGTCTGCTTATTATTGTGGGGATGGCATAAAAAATTACTTTCCCTCATCCAGTTCATTCCGGCTCTAACGAGTTCAGTCGCCGTCATTATGTCGTTCGCAGGCGTCCTGCTGATTGGGTACCTGGCAGCCATCATCTACTTTCTCTCTCCAGCTTGCGGAAAGATATTTTCGTTCCTTTTTCTAGTTTTGGGCGCCGGGTTTTTTGTTCTAAAGGACAAACCGTCTCCCGCAAAAACAGATCAGGACGAAGCGAGGATGCTATTTCTGACTTCCGCGGTCGTGTTCGTTTTCTATCTCTCCGTAACTTATCTCTATACCTGGAATGGAGACCTCTATGCCTTAGCGGGAAATCGGTTCTCCGCGGGACTACCATCTGACAACTCGCTTCCACATACGGTCGCCGAGCGTCTCTATCACGGCTCCGAAATCGCCGTGCTTCTCGGAGACTGGCAGGTCAGTGATCGTCCTCCATTGCAGTCGGGTTTCCTACTTCTGACCTTTCCCTTAGCTTCGGTCCTCCGTGTCGATCTCTCTTTAGTTTCGGCGCTCACGGCAACTTTGATGCAGATCAGCTGGATACCCGCCATCTATGGTTTTCTACGCGCGCTCTCGCTGTCACCAAAGTCAGCATTGTACTGTACCTTTGCGCTCTCGTTGTCGGGATTTTTCATTCAAAACTCGGTTTTCACCTGGCCGAAATTGGCCGGAGCCTCCCTCTGCGCGGGCGCTNNTTTCGTTTCTCGCGTTAGCGCCTTGGCTGATCAGTTTCGTCTGGCAGTCCGCCTCCCCCGTAAAGCGGGTGATTGTGATGACACTTCTTTTTGTTCTCACGGTTTTGCCCTGGGTGATTTTCCAAAAAGTGTATGATCCGCCCGGAGATCGCTTGGTTAAGTGGCACCTAGGCGGCCAAATCGCACCGGATCCACGCGGAGCTCTCGAAACCATTACAGATGCCTATAGGAGCACGTCCTTGGAGGAGCTCATCAAAGCACGGATCAGCAATCTAAAGCTACAGATCGGCGGTGGTTGGAAAACGATGTTTTCCGGTGAGAGGGGAGCCGNNCTCGCGTGGTGGCTCAGCGGACTGCTCGTCCTGCCGTTTGCTTATACGGCGATTCGGCGGCAAAAACCTGTAGTGCCAGTGATCAAATTCCACGCATCGCTTCTCGCGTGGTCTCTACTTACTTACATGATATGGATCGCGCTGATGTTCATTCCAAACAGCGCATTTATTCACCAAGGCAGCTACGTTTCGCTCATGGCGCTTTTCGTTCTTTTAGCTGCGTGGTTATCCCTCGCCAGTCCTATGCTGATCTCGATCATCTTGGCACTCCAACTCTATACATTTATGACCACCTACTTCGTCTCCAACCACGTGGTCGCGGGATCTCCCGACGGACTGGTAACCGCCTTCATGATCGCCANNGACGCAGAAAAACTCGAGCGAGGGTAGAACAGAAAGTTCGCTCCACCGAAAAATGGAAAATGGGCCAGCGACACTCGTTCGAGACACTAACATGTATGCTCACGACGTCCCGGACCAAACGAGACTTCGCTGCGGGTCACTACGCTCACAAACACGCGCTTTTCCATTACTGGCTTTAGACGCTCTCACGGCTTTACTAGATCTAACTTGATCTTGACGAGCGCTAAGGTTTCCCACCTGTCTAGGAAATGGAAAATCTCAAATCCTCAAGTTTTCCATCGGTTTATGATACGTTCGTGCTCCCAGCAAAGGAAATGCTGCGCAGCCATAATTCTGGATCCGCACCAGAGGCTCCAACTCCTGCCGTGGGACCTGATATCCACCCCTACAGCATCGAGGACTTCCTACTATTTCGCGGTGTGCTTTTCATACGCGGTATCGTTGAACACTCACCTGGAGACACGCCAAACCTCATATTCCGGCACCAAAATCATTCACTCCGAATGACGGTGAGGCCTGACAAAATTCATACCTCCAACGAAAAAAGAACCGCATTTAGCGCTTCGCTCGACTTAAGCACACTGGAGTGTGAGGGCATCGAAAACAGTGGAATCCTTCTGATCTGCTTCAGATCAGATCACATAGTGATCACGGACTTACGCAGCCAGCGAATGCGGGATGACAAGTTTTTGAAGTGTGAAAAGGCATTTTGGGACATGATTGACCGGCACCCGACAGGATCTTTACTGGAAATCGGCTCGCGCGCTCGGTCTGGCATTACACGCAGGGGATCATTTCCAAAAGAAATGGCCTACACCGGCTTTGACATTTGTGCCGGAGAAAATGTGGACGTGGTAGGCGACGCGCACGAGCTTTCGCATTACTTTCCTGAGGAATGCTTCGATTTCGCTTTTTCCGTATCTGTCTGGGAGCATTTGGCGATGCCCTGGAAGGTATCGCTAGAGTTGAATCGAATCCTAAAAACGGGCGGCGTCGCCATGATCAATTCCCACCAATGCTGGCCTTCGCACGAAGAACCTTGGGACTACTATCGCTTTTCTGAATACTCATGGAGTACACTTTTCAATCCCTACACTGGATTCGAAATCCTCACGTGTGGACAGGGTTTCCCGGGGATTGTTGTCCCAGGCGTTATTCATTCCACCATCAATAATCTAGAATNNCATCTTGGCTTTTGTCGTGGGATGCACACTGAGTAGTAGTTGCACGCGTTACGATGAACATGATTTGGTGTCTCGCTTCGAGGCCAACAAAGCAGCTTTCTCCCGACTGGGGTCGCTTTCACTCGAAGATCCATGGTTGCGGAGGTTGACGAAGGATCAGGTCGATCAAGATCAGCCTCGGTTAAGTGAAGCCCGCTGGAATGAGTACAGATATCTTTTTAAGAAGCTTAAAATC
>DKKJ01000169.1 GCA_002455175.1 Opitutaceae bacterium UBA6669 | reverse complement strand
CGGCTACTTCAAAGGGCAACCGCGTTTTTCGCGTGGAAGTGCCGCAGGGCCCGTTTGAAGTGGCGTATCGCTGTGACGTCGCCGTGACCCGTCCGTCCGTTCCCGAAGAAGTGAGGCCCGATAATCCGGGTCGATTGCCTCTCTCCATTCTGACGTACATGCTGCCGAGCCGGTACTGTGAGAGCGATCGGTTCTCACAAATTGCCTGGGATCTTTTTGGACGCTTTCCCTCTCGCCTCCAGCAAGTGCGTGAGGTGTGCCGGTGGATGGAAGCCAACTTGGTTTATTCACCGGGAGCGACGGATTCGCGGACCTCAGCGTGGGAGGTATGGCAAAGCAAGAAAGGGGTTTGCCGAGACTATACGCACCTTTCGATCGCCCTGTGCCGGGCGCTGTCGATCCCGGCGCGTTACGTGGGTGGTTATGCGCTCGGTCTAGATCCCATGGACTTCCATGCCTGCTTTGAAGCCTATCTGGGAGGGCAGTGGTACGTGTTTGATCCCACGGACGGAATCAGTCCGGAGCGTATTGTCGTCATCGCTCGTGGTCGCGACGCGGCGAATGCCCCCCTTACAACAATCTTCGGACGGGTGGCGTCGCGTGCCGTGCGGGTAGAGTGTTTCGAGACTCCTGTGATTTCGTTGCCGGCGGCAGGGGGGCCTGTGGGAACTCCGGGCAGGTCGGCTTAGCCTGGCTAACGCATGCCANNCTTCGGATTGCCCTGACGTCAATTGTCTTTGAGCGTCGCTTCGGCAGCAGCTTGGTCTGTGGGATCGTCGGGGATGCGCATGCCGTAGAAGCTCCGGTACACAAACACGAGACCCACGAGAAGGATAACGCCGCCGATGGCGTACTTCATCGTCTGATCCTGGACGGTAACCGCGATTTCGACGGCCAAGAGGCCGAAGAGCGTGGTGAATTTGATGACCGGGTTGAGTGAAACCGATGAGGTGTCTTTGAACGGATCGCCCACCGTATCTCCCACAACCGTCGCGGCGTGCAGAGGCGNNGCCATGAAGATGGCCTGGAAAAGGCCGAAGAAGGCCATGCCGATCAAGTATCCAATAAAGAAATAAGGATTGAAGAAGGGTAGGGCGAGGGCGAAGCAAAAGATGACCACGAAGATGTTCACCATGCCTCGCTGAGCGTACTGCGTGCAAATTCGGACGACTTCCTTGGAGGCATCAACTGACGCGGCCGCGACATCTAGTTTCATGTTCTGCTTGATGTAGACAACGGCCCGGTAGGCTCCGGTGACGACGGTCTGAATGGAGGCGCCGGTGAACCAGTAAATCACGGACCCGCCCATCAGCAGTCCTAAGATCGCTTCCGGGTGAACTAGCGAGAGCTTTTCTATGACTCCGCCGAACGCCTGTTCCAGTTTCAGAATGATGCCAAAGACCATGGTGGTGGCGCCGACGACGGCTGTGCCGATTAGCACGGGTTTTGCGGTGGCCTTGAACGTGTTGCCAGCGCCGTCGCCTTTTTCCAACTGGTACTTGGCTTGGGCAAAGTCAGCCGAGAACCCACACTTCGCTTTGATTTCCGAGAGAATGGAGGGACGCGCTTCGATCTGGGAGAGCTCGTAGACCGATTGAGCATTGTCGGTGACGGGGCCAAAGCTATCGACCGCGATGGTGACAGGACCCATGCCGAGAAAACCAAAGGCGACCAGGCCAAAGGCGAAAATCGGAGCGGCGAAACCGATTGCTGGTGGCATCATAGCCGTCACACTCGGGTGTAAGGAGAAATAGTAGGCGCCGGCCATCAGTCCGAGGATGGTAAGGCCTTTCCAGAAGCCGGAGAAGTTACCGGCGACCAGTCCGCTGAGGATGTTAAGAGAAGCGCCTCCTTGACGAGAGGACGTCACGATCTCTTTCACGTGTCGGCTTTTNNCGGAGGTGAAAACCTTGGTGAACTCGGGGATGATCGCTCCCGCGGCCGTGCCGAGCGAAATGATGGTGGAGAGTACCCACCAGAGTCCGGGGTGATCGGTGAGGGGCGCCAGGAGAAGGTAGCTGGCGACATAAGTGACGAGAATGGAAATAACGGACGTCAGCCACACCAAGTTGGTCAACGGCTGCTCCAAATTGAAGTCTTTCGAGCCACCAAAAAACAAACGGCTCACCCACTCGTTTACGACGTAGCTGACCAGGGAAGTGACCACCATCAGGATACGCATGGCAAACAGCCAAACGATGAGGGTGCCGCAGAGAACGGGGCTGGCGACGAGGGCCAGGGCCAGAAAAGCGATCAGCGCCACGCCTGTCACCCCATAGGTTTCAAATCCATCCGCCGTGGGTCCGACGGAGTCGCCGGCGTTATCCCCCGTGCAGTCGGCAATCACACCCGGGTTTCGAGGATCGTCTTCTGGCAGGTTGAACACGATCTTCATCAAATCCGCTCCGATATCGGCGATCTTAGTGAAGATNNGGCGGCACGAACAGCATGATGCCGAGCATGATCAGCAGCTCGGTCGAGATCAGCAACATCCCGATGGCGATGCCCGACTGGATCGGGATAGCGTAGACCGGAAAAGGCTTGGCCGCGAGCGAGGCGAAGGCGGTGCGGCTGTTGGCCAGGGTGTTGATGCGAATGCCAAACCAAGCGACACCATAGCTCCCCAGGATGCCCAGGATCGAGGACGCTAGGATGATGAGCACATGGGAGAAGGGAGCGTGCAGCAGACCGCCGAAATAGTACCCCATGCACAGAGCAATCAGGACCCACAGCGCGATCAGGAACTTACCTTGCTGTGCTAGGTAGGTTTTGCACGTTTCCCAGATGATGTGGGAAACTCCGCTCATAGATTCGTGCACAGGCAGCGCTTTCGTTTTCACGTACTGCCACCAGCCAAAGATCATACCGAGTACGCAAATAACCAACCCAAGAAACAGGATCTGGTGGCCACTTACGCTTCCATCAAAGAAATGGACGACGTCGAGGTTGGGGATCCGAATATCGGCTTCGCTTGCGCGCGCCTCCGAAACAAACGCGGCCAATGCAGCCGCGGCAGGAAAACTCTGCCAGGGTTTAAGGAGCATAGCGGGGAGGGTAACCGGCTGGACACTATCCTCTTTGCCAGGCTAGGCGAGACTAATCCCCGCGATGAATTTCTATGCTCTGCAGACAGAAGATGAATGATCATCTTCTGTTTTCTCGGCACCTTCGTTTGGTCTCAGCAGAAACGTGTCATGGGGAAGGTTGAGCGGTTTCCGGGTGGTGCCATGGATGATTTTTTCGCGTGTTGGCTGTGGCGGTGTTGGGACGGTTCACGTCGGCCGCAGAGCCTGCTGGCGGCTAGAAACGATCTGTAGTCGAAATTTGACTACGGGAGGTCTTTAAGCTCTTCACCTTTGGGTGGAGCGAGGCGCAGCATGCGTCGAAGCACCCAGCAGAATGCGAGGGTGTCCAAGAAGGGGAAGATCGCCATTTTTTTAAAGGTGTAGTTGGAGATCCCTGCTTTGCGAGGGCGGTGCTCCACGGGAATTTCCTGAACGCGCCAGCCGCCGGAAACAGCACAGGCGGGAATAAATGAATACAGGGTACGAAAAGGAGGGAGGGAGCCCAACACTTCACGACGGAAGAGCCGGAGCGCGCATCCGCTGTCGCTCACACCGTCACGAAGAAGCGTCCGCCGAACGCCGTTGGCGATGCGTGACATGACCTTGCGGCCCAGGTGATCTTGGCGGCCCTGACGAGCGCCTACGAGCATGTCTGCGGCTCCTCGGAGTTTCCAAAGATTCACCAATTCATGAGGCGGGTTTTGTCCGTCGCCGTCCAGCGTCGCGATCCACGGTGAGCGAACCTGTTCAAATCCGCGCCAGAGGGCAATCGCTTGGCCACCGTTGCGGGTGAGGGCAATGACCCGCAGGATCGGCCATGTCCGGGCAATCTCCTGAAGCACGGCGAGAGTGCTGTCTGAGCTTCCATCGTCTACGACGATCACTTCAGTGGGCACGTCGATGGCGTCGACGTCCGTTCTCAATTCTGACAGCAACTGCGGAATATTGGCAGATTCGTTGTAGAAAGGAATGACCACACTCAAGCGAGGAGCGGGCGCATCGGAGGTTGGAAAGGGGAAGACACTCATTGAACCGATGGAAGCAGGTCGGGGTTGGGCGCCCTGCTTGGTTCAGTGAGTGTACGACATCCGTTGAAGCAAGGCCGGATCGCTTCTTACGCGATAAACTCGGCCCGACAACGGACGTCCTTCTGCTCTAAGGCGCGACTCGAACGCGAGCGCGGAGAATTCGGGGTGTGCGCACACCGGGTTGGGTCTCTCCGCTTGGAATCACCCAGGCCTCTTTCCACGGTACGGCCAGGGTGGTCACTGGACATTCGAATGGTAGTGGATCGAGGGTACTCCATGTCCCCGTGGCGGGATGGAGGCGAAGGATTTCGCGCGAAAACCCGGTGTGTGTCTGATGAATGGAGAGTTTCTTTTGGAGGATCTCTTCCATTGTGGCTTTGAGCTCAGCGGAGCGCTCAGGTGAGGCGGTCTCGCTCTGTTTTCGCAGGCGCGCCAGCGTCAGGTCGTAGTTTTCAAGTTGGAGAAAACGTGCCCCGCGCGATCCTCCCACTAGCAGAATATCACCCTCCTTGGTAGTGAGGGCGTTTCCGGCCATGACGCAAATTCCCTCGCCGCCACCGATAGGTCCCAGCGTTTTCCAGAGTCCCGTGCTCGGATCAAAAACATAAGCGTCGGAAAGCAGCGTCGTCGGCTGATTCACTCCCGGGATACGTCCGCTGAAAAGAAAGAGTTGCTCTCGCCCTTCATGGACTTGTCTGACGGCGACGGGCAAAATTCGGCCGGGTCCAGGCCAGGCAGGCAATTTCCGCCAACGGAAGTCCGGTTGATTTTCCTGGCGAAGATCAAGTGACCAGAAAACGGGTTCGAGCGGGGCGTTTTGGGTGCGGTGCTGTCCTCCCGTGAGGTAGAGGACCTCACCCACCTTGGCGCCCGACATGAATGCCAAAGGTGCGGGCAAGGATGGCAGCGCGCTTTGCTGAAGGACGCGGCGTTGAGGATCCCAGGCAAATCGAAAAACATCGCTATAGCAGCGTTCGCTGTCGGCGCCTCCGACTACGATGATTCCTTTCGCGGTGCTAAAGCTCATCCCATGACCCATGGGGCGGGGCAGCTTGGTTGAGGCGTTGTTCCAAGCAACGGTCCCGGAGGGCTGTTCCTCGAGGAGNNGCCAGCTACGATGAGGACGTGATTGTGAACGCCTGCGAAAGGACCGGCCACACCGATCTGACGTGGCTGACCCGGGGCCGGGGGCAGGGCCGGAAGCTCGTCCCAGATCAGACTGGGAACTCGCGGTTCACGCGTCTTGGTTTCGAGAGAAAATCCAACCAGGGGGAAAATGAACAGGAGCAGCCGAAGTGCAGACGAAGACATGTCAGATCGAGAAGGGAAGCCTGCGACGGAATCTTCGCAGCAACACCTCAAACCCCTGGCACCTCTGAGGGACCAGAGTGATTTCCTGGGGTCACCTCTACCTGCCGCCCCTTAAAATAAAAAACGCGCAGCTCTAGGCTGNNAAGCTCTTGGGCGAGCTCGGTGACGTCTTTGTGCACGGCCGGACCGTCGGCACGAGCGGGCACGTTGACCTGGGCGGCATTCACCGTGGCTACGGCGATAGCAGCGGCGGCGGGGATCACATGTTTAAGCGGAGAATGACCATGCTCTTCACGGAACGCGGCAGATTTTTGGGCGGCTGCGACTGAAGCCTCATGTTCCGCCCGCGCACCCTCGTCGAGAACGGATTGGGGAACGGCTTTCAAGCCCCAGATAAAGCCCGTCCAGGAAAGAAACTTGAGCGTGTAGTAGGTAGGATCGATTTCCCACCAGTAAAATCCGTTCCGCGTGGAGGATTGATAGCGGTGATGGTTGTTNNTAAGAATAAAGCTGTTCCGAGAGTCGTCACTGGTCTTGTAGCGACGACGGCCCATGAGGTGGGCCATGGAATTGATACACGCCGTTCCGTGAAACAGCGCGGTCGTGCTGATGAAGAAGGCCCAAACCAACATTTGCAGTCCGCTGGTGCCCAACTGTGGAGCGAAGTGTTCCAAGGCGACGCCGGTGAAGTAGATGCCGACAGCGAACAGCAACGGCACGACCAAATCAAAACGGTTCAACCAGACCAGTTCCTTGAACTTGGCGAGGTCCTTGATCTTTGAGTAGTCTGTTGGGAAATTCCGGCGACTGGTGATCCAGCCGATGTGCGACCAGAGAAAACCATGAACATGGGGCGAATGCGCGTCTTCTGGGCCATCCGAGTGCTGATGGTGATGACGGTGATGGTAGGCCCACCACAGGGATCCGCGTTGGACCGTCGTTCCGGCAAAGACGGCGAGGAGAAATTGGCCAAAGCGACTTGTGCTGTAACTCTTGTGGGAAAAGTAGCGGTGGTGGATACCGGTGACCGCAAACATGCGGATAAAGTAAAGTGCCACGGCCGACCAAACTGCGACCGGGCTTGCTCCGACCCAAATCACGCCAAGACATCCTATGTGTAGGACGACAAAAGGAATCACGCGTACCCAATCTACTTTATCTTCCTCGTTGCGCATTTTTTCGGCGCCACCGGGGCAGTAATCGGAGTCGAACCACTGAAAAACGGCGGTGGCGGCGCGACGGAAAAGACTAGGACGGGATGAGGGAGCTACAGACTCGGACATAAACACCCCTGAACATCGGTTCGAAATGGGCTTACGCAAGCGATGTTTTGGGGTTTTTACCTATAATGACGGCTTAAAATTCCAGAATTGCGCTGTAGATTGAGCCTGTTTGCTCGCTTGCCTCGCAATCTGCTTTCCGCGAACCTGATGCATGACGTCTGTGTCCGATCGGCCCGTAAAGCGGAGTGAGATCTTTGGTTGGTGCTGCTTTGATTTCGCCAATTCGGCGTTCACGACCATCATCATCACTGTCGTTTACGCCACCTACTTCAGTAAAGCAGTGGCAATGGACGATCCGGCGGCTTCGAGCTGGTGGGGCCGAGCGTTGGCGCTTTCTCAAGTGGTGGTCATCGTCCTGGCTCCCTGGCTCGGGGCGGTGGCGGACTTTACTGCGAGGAAGAAGCGGTTTTTGATGTGGTCGGCATCATTATGCTCCGTGGCTACCGCGATGCTCTATTTCACGGAGGCGGGTGATGTGACGATGGCGCTTTCCCTGGTTATCGTGGCCAACATTGCCTTCTCGATGAGTGAAAATCTCTGTGGGAGTTTCCTGCCAGAGATCAGCACCCCGGACAACGTGGGGCGCATCTCGGGTTATGGATGGAGCTTTGGATACATGGGCGGACTCCTCAGCTTGGCCCTGGCTCTGGTGATCATCCAAGGTATCGGCGCATCAGCGCGATGGACCTTCGTTATGACCGGGGCGTTTTTCTTTCTCGCCAGTTTGCCCACACAGATACTCCTACGCGAACGAGCCGTCCCGAAAACAGTGCCAGAAGGGCAATCCTACCTTACGATCGGTTGGGGTGCCGTGGGCCGAACGCTGCGTGAACTTCCGTCCCACCGCACGTTAGCGATCTTCTTTCTCGCCTTCACGATGTTCCTCTCCGGGCTGATGGCAATCATCACGTTTGCCTCCCTCTTCGGACAGGAGGTGCTGAAACTGACGACCACGGAGAACATCGCGCTGTTCGCAGCATTGCAGGTGACCAGTGCGCTAGGAGCCTTTGGCTTCGGTTTTTTCCAGGACCGCGTTGGTGCAAAGCCGGCCTTGGTGGTGGCGCTGTTGCTGTGGCTGGTGGTCTGCGGATGGGCCGCCTACTGTCAGACTAAAACCGAATTCTTTGTTATCGGTGCGATTGCCGGTTTGGGCATAGGCNNGCGAGTCGGGCAGTCGTTGCGGCGCTAACCCCTCCTGGACGGAGCGGCGAGTTTTTTGGATTTTGGGGACTCTTCGGCAAGCTAGGCGGCGTCATTGGACCGCTAACGATGGGAGAGATGGCGACCCGCTTTGGTTTCCGAACGGCAGTCTTGGTCAATGGTGGCTTCTTTTTGATCGGGCTGATCATTTTGCTTGGGCTTTCTTTGCCAGGCGGACGACGTCGCGCTGAATAGTTTTCATCTCGACCTGAGGTGTTGTCCCTGGGCTACGCTCTAAATCCGGCTGTAGTTGCGGAAACACGTGCTCTGTTAATAGCTGGTAATAAATGGGTAGTGGTAATTTAGGCGGTCTGTGGGCGTATTTATCGAGGTTCGTGGCTTAAATTGTTGCCTGATCGTTTCTAGACCGGTGGGCATGCGGGCTGCTAAGGTAGAGTTGTTAGCTGCTTTCGAAGGACCCTCCCCAAAAGTCGGGACGTTCTTTGATTTTGCGCGGCCGCTGGGCGAAAGCGTAANNCCGGCAGCGCATTCCGCGAATGCCGGAGAACGTCGTATGCTCCTGCGGTTCATTGAGACCGGTGGTCATACGGCGCATTTACCAATGCAAATAACCTCTCCGCCAAAAGCGGAGTTTACTACGATGAAGATGAATAAGTCGGTTGCTACGTTTGCCCTCAGCCTCGGTCTCTTGACGGCTCCTTTGGGAGTCTTCGCTAAAAGTGCGGAAGAGAGCTACCTTGCTTCCTATAAGGGAGGCAACAGCTCGACGCCCACGCCCATCTCGGTGGTGTCACCAGAAGTGAGCCAACGCCATGCGGGACAGACGGTCGATCTGGAGTTTACGGTCAATGAAGCCGGAAAACCTACGGATATCGCTGTTCGCCAAAACGTGGATAAGGATCTAGCGGAGACACTGCAGGCGGCCGTTGCCAAGTGGCAGTTCGCTCCGGCGCGGAGCGACGGTAAAGCCGTCGCTCGCCGGGTCGTCTTGCCTCTGCGCATTGTTGATTCCTCCATGGATAACATGGTCGCGATGAAATAATTCGGAGAAGGTCATCACACTCCTAAGGCCAGTGCTCGATATGAGCACTGGCCTTTTTTGTCACAATACCCAGATCATGAGCAGTATGTGTGCTAGCAGGTGGCTTTTGTCTTGATTAAAACGATCGTTTAAAA
>DKKJ01000265.1 GCA_002455175.1 Opitutaceae bacterium UBA6669 | reverse complement strand
CAATTCTCTGGGCTGTTACTATCCTCACCTTGCGACGAACAATCATCAGCGGGATTTGGAGCACTTTGAGGAAGCATCTGCGATTGCGATTTCCAAGGTGCGTACCATTGCGGCGCACTCCTATCGCGTCAGTCGTGGTCTTCCACTGAACTATCCGAAGCGCTCGCTCAGCTACTNNGCGATTACGTGGCGACTCCTGAGGTGTCATCGGCTCTCAATCTGTTCCTGCTGTTGCATGCCGATCACGAGCAAAACTGCTCGACCTCGACGGTGCGCATGGTGGCGTCGGCGGGAGCAAACCTGTTTGCTTCGGTCTCCGCTGGTGTCAACGCGCTCTGGGGCCCGCTACACGGCGGAGCCAACATGGCGGTGATCGAAATGTTGAAGGCCATTCACGCGGATGGTGATGACGGCACGAAGTTCATCGCCGCCGCTAAGTCAGGGAAGGGTGACCGGTTGATGGGCTTCGGCCATCGGGTGTATAAAAACTACGACCCACGGGCGAAGATCATCAAAACGAGCTTCTACAAAGCCCTGGCCTCGCTCGGAATCAAAGATGATCCCTTGCTGAACATTGCGATGAAGCTCGAGGAAGTGGCTCTGAGCGACGAGTACTTCATCTCGCGCAAGCTCTATCCCAATGTCGATTTTTACTCGGGCCTGATCATGCGGGCTTTGGGGATTCCCGAAGAGATGTTTACGGTGATGTTTGCGATGGGCCGTATGCCGGGTTGGATCGCCCAGTGGCACGAAGTCGCTAAGAACACCAAGTTGAAGATCTATCGCCCTCGTCAAATTTACGTGGGCGCTCCGCAACGCAACTACGTGCCGACCAACCTCCGGCAGTAGCTAGCGCAACTCAGCGCGACGGAGATTCGGGTTCCGCTTTGGCTTTATCCTCGGCGGAATCTTTTGCTCGAAAAATCTCTTCGCTCGTCAAGCCGGTGAGCCGGGTGATGCCTTTGATCAGGCGCCAAAGGGCGAACATCATCATCGCCATGCTCCGGACGACGATGACCGGCCAGCTCCAGAAATTCATTTTCCCAAGTTCAGCGTTGAATTCAGGGGTGCCGGTGTCGCTTCGGATGAGATAGCGCGCTAAGCCAAAGTTAAGAATCGCGCTAATCAGAAAGCTGAGCGCCAGCAGCACGCTGGCTTCACGGAGGTGTCGGTCGAATGTTTTGGCGGCGCCGCGCGTGTCCAAGACGGCATCGATCCGGGGGACATCGATGACTTGATCGTTATACAGGAGTTGTCTTACCAGGGGCCGTTTGGATTTTAGCGAGGCCAAAATGGCGATTCCAATTACGGAGGGAATCGCGGCCTCTTTCACTGCGAACCAAAAACGGTTGACGTGCACGAGAGCAAAGATGCCGGTGAGAAGAACGCTCCCGAATCCGATCACGGAGATAAAATTGGTCTGCCGACGACGAATAAAATCCCAAATGCCGTATCCCAAAGGAAACGACAGTGCGATGATGAGTCCCCAGACCGGCCCAAACCGCTCCGGTTTGCTTAACCAAGAAAGGAGAAAAGAAGGAAGAAGAACATTGAAGACAATATTCAGTAGCAGGTTTTCCCGCTTTGCAGGCGCAGTGGGCATCCCTCCCTTCAACGGATAAATGTCTCTCGCAGGAAGCGAAATCCTTCCATACTTACGCCTTTGCCCTTTCGCGGTTTTCCCTCATGGTCCATCCCGATGATCCTCCTGGGTGTCAATGTTGACCACTGTGCCACGCTGCGTCAGGCGCGCTATCGCACCCATGAACGAACGGTTGGTGGTCCTGTCGAGCCCGATTCCGTAGTGCTGGCTCAACTTTGTGAACGTGCCGGGGCTGATGGAATTACGGTTCACTTGAGAGAGGATCGAAGGCACATTCAAGACGAGGATGTGCGACGCGTTCGCTCGGCCCTTTCCACGCGGCTGAACCTCGAAATGGCCTGCACACCCGCAATGGTGGCGTTCGCTCTCGATGTGCTGCCCGACTCTGCCTGTTTAGTACCCGAAAGTCGGGAGGAAGTGACGACTGAAGGTGGACTGGACTTGGTTGGAAATGCAGATCGCGTGCGAAGTGTGATCCACAGTCTTCAGGAAGCGGGTATCCTCGTTAGTCTGTTTATTGACCCCGATCTTCGGCAGATTGAAATGGCGGCAGCGCTGGGAGCACCTTGGATTGAGCTTCACACCGGGGCGTATGCGAATGCTTACCATGGCCCCAGCGGTCCGCGGCGTGCGGAATTTGATCGTCTCCAGGCCGGAGCGGAACGAGCGCACGCCCTTGGTTTGATCGTCAATGCAGGGCACGGAATCAACTACGTCAACGTGGCTGAGCTCAGGACGCTACCCCATCTCCACGAGTTCAATATCGGTCACAGTATCATCAGCCGAGCGCTCTTTACAGGGATTGAAGAGGCGGTGACGGAAATGAAACGACGAATGAATCCCGGCACTTAATTCGATTCGCGCAACCCAAGGTCAGACTGCTTCCATGAAACTTGTCGATTTGTCCCCAGGTGGGATCCTGATTGGTCTAGGAGCCGACCTTGTAGATGTAGATCGGATACGTGGTGTTTTGGAGCGTCAGGGCGATCGGTTTCTTTCCCGGGTCTTCACCGAGGAGGAGCGTCAGTATTGCGCAGGGATGGCTCACCCCCATAAGCACCTGGCTGCGCGGTTTGCTGCAAAAGAAGCCGTTTCGAAAGCTNNGGCGCGGAGTTGGGTTGGAAGTCTATTTCTGTTTACCACGGCCCCAGGCATGATCCCCGAATCCGTCTCGATGAAAAGGGCGAGGCTCTGCTCAAAGAAGTGGGAGGTAGTCACATTTTAGTTACGCTTTCGCACACGGAGACCGCGGCAATGGCGGTGGCGGCGATCGTTAAAAGCGGCTAAGGCGTTTTGCCATGGACTCTGATTCGATTCCCGAACGCACGCACGACCGAGAGTTATCCAAGGTGCCTTCTTGGATCATGCTGGGGTTTTTGATTGGAGGTCTGTTCGTTTTCCTGCTTCGCCGGGAGTACATTGCGAGGACGCCGGTCGAGTCTTCGTTGCCCCCTCCGTCTGCCGAGAATGGCGTGGTGGTGCCGAAGGAGCCTTCGCTCACGGAGATCAAGGGTTTCCCGAGTTTGGTGGCGATTGAGAATGTCTGGGACGAGTGGGGGAGTCACGCGATCTGGGCGGATGGTACGACGGAGGTGGCCTTGTGGAATACCCAGACGGAAGGATTCACCGATTTTTTTGAAGCGGTGACGCAGGACGGGCGGGTTTATTTTCGAAGCATTCCCAAGCTTACCCGTCCCGTCGCCGATCGAGGTGTGGGGAAGGAGTCACCATTACTCTTCACCACTCCTGTTGTGCCGCAAAAACGATGACGTCTTTGCAGCCATCGCAGACGAGTGTTCCGGTGCTGTCGTTTGAGGAAACGAAGCGATTCGAAAACGGACTTTTAAGGAATCCTGATGCAGAGTGGAAAGCGATGGTGCATGCCGGACGCGGTATCGGTGCTGCGGTGTTGCGCGATGCCGAGGAGATCGGTGGGTTGGGACGGCAACCCCGTCTTTTGGTGTTGGCCGGCAAGGGTCACAATGGGGGCGATGCTCTCATCGCTGCGCAGGCATTGCTCGAGTATCTCCCGCTGGCGCACGCTGAGGTTGTTTTAGCATTTGGTGAGCGAGCCATGCGGCCGTTGGCGCTTCGCGCGTGGCGAGATCTTCAGGGTGCGTTTCCAGAGCGGGTTCTTCGACGTGTTGATGTTCACTCCCTAGGTCCGGGCTACGATGTATGCCTTGATGGGATTTTTGGGTTTCAATTTCGCCCACCGCTATCTCCGTCCGTGGACCAGATTCTGAAACTCGTGAACGACCTGCCGATTCAGATGCGTGTGGCAGTGGATCTTCCCAGCGGGTTGGGGGCGGCCAACACGTTTCGCGCTGACTTTACCTACGCGACGGGCATCGTCAAAAAGCCAGTGCTCACCTTACCGCAGGCGGGCCGGATCCGATTCATTGATTTGGGTTGGAGGCCAGTGACATCCGCGGAGAATGACCTTCCCGAGGAAATCCTGCTGCCCGAGCTCCTTCGGCCTTTCAGTGCGTTTCGGCCCGTGCAAGGCGACAAACGTACGTATGGTCATTTGGGGGTGATCGGAGGATCGCGTGAGTTTCCGGGGGCGGTGCTCATGGCAGTGCGGGCGGCATTGCGTAGCGGAGTGGGCCTCCTGACTGCTTTTGTCCCGGAGTCGCTCGTGCCGGCCTTTGCCGCTGCCGTGCCCGAAGCTATGTGGGTCGGCTGGCCGGAAACTGAACGCGGCGGATTGGCTCTGGAAGGATTGCATCGACTCGACGAACGCCTCCCGCGCCTCAGTGCCCTGATGCTAGGCCCGGGGTTGGGACGGGAGCGCGAGACGCTCTCCTGTGTTCAGGAATCGGTCCGCCGTGTTTCCTTGCCGATTGTTTTGGATGCGGACGCGCTCCAGCCAGAAATCGTTGCCGCCGCCAAATCCGTAAAAATCCTCACACCCCACGCGGGTGAGTTTGCGCGCATCGCGGGCCAGAGAGACCTCGTCACTGCCGCTCATGACCTTTCCGCAACGGTCGTTATGAAAGGGCCCCTGACGCGCATCAGTGACGGCAAAAAAGTGAGCTATGCTCTGGCCGGCGTGNNAGGAGCGGCGACCATCTGGCGGGTATTGTGGGAGGTTTACTCGCTCAAGTCCCAAGCGAGTCTTACTTGGCGGCCTGCCGTGGGGTGCTATGGCACGGTTTGGCAGCCGATGCGTGGACGCGTCATCTTGGAGCGGTTGCAGTGACATCGACCCAACTGGTCGAGTACATGCCCGAAGTGTTACGCGCTGTTCGTTAGCGGTGTCTCAAACGACAACCCGAACGTTGTCGCTCGCTCTCTCCAGAGCCAAAGGACGTTTGAACAGCCCCTGTCGAATCAGTGATAATATTCGTCTTTCGACGTCTCCGTGGGCTTTTTGGGTGCCGACGGCGGGGTATGCGGCGGCTCGGGTGTTTCCGCGGNNGGGGACAGAATCCGCTATCGGCGGAGGGTTGAGAGCATCGGCTCTTGCGGCGTGAGCGTCCGCGACGGGCGAGTGATGAGGGTCTGAGTCGACGGTGGAATCCGAATAACCGTGATGGGGATCGTCTGGGTAATCAGCGGCGATCACGCCCGTGGGGGCGGCCAACGTAGGAGTCACGGTAGCTGCGGGCAAAGCTGCGGTTCGCTTCCGGGGAGGCGGTGCTTCGTCCATCGCCCTTCGGATTTCTTCTTCCACGCCACTGGTCGCTTTTTTGAATTCGCGGATCGATTTCCCGAGCCCGCGGGCAAATTCGGGAAGTTTTTTGCCGCCGAAAAGGAGCAGGACCAAAACGAAAATGAGCATCAGCTCGGGCCCGCCAATATCGCCGATGAGTCCGAAGGTAGAGGACGTCAGGAGAGTCAAAGATGCCATGGGAAGAAAAACGTAAGGGTGATCCGTGCGCAGGCAACAGCGCGTCTTAAGTCTTTGACCGTCTACTTCAGAGAAATTTCCACCGCAAAACTCTGGCTTTGACCGGGGTGTACCCAGTGAAGCCCCACTTTGTGTTCCGCTGCGTTAGGAGGTCCCATCCACGGTTCAACGCAGTAGTAGGGAACGGTTTCGTCCAAAGTCCAAGTTACGAACGTGGCCTCTGCAGGCGGCTTACGTTCTGAACCGATCTTCACACTGATCTGTCCCCGGCCGTCAGCGGGTCCAAAAGTGACCTCGTTGGTCTTCAACCCGTAGTGGATAGTATCAATGAGGTTAGGATTGTCCATCCGCTCCGTTGCCGTGAGTTGAGGACCGGCGACCAGTTGCCCAGCTGTGTCTTGCTTCACTGTTTTTGTGGCGGGGATGCGGATGGTATAGTCCTTGCGCTGCAGCCCTTCACTCCAAGGGAGTGTGAAATAGAAATGATGTCCAGCACTCCACGGGATGGGCTGCTTGTCATGATTCGTCAGCACGAACTCACAGATAAGCCCCAGGCTTGAAAAACGGTAGACGACTTTAAACTCATAGTCGTAAGGATAGCACTCGCGCGCCTCCGCTCCCGGCTGGAAAACCGCGGAAAAGCCCCGTTCATTGGCGTGGCTGGTTTTAAANNCATGGGGCGATGGACGCCGTCATTTGCCCGCCAGGTGTGGATTTTACCCCGGTCGAACGTACGAGCATTAAAAGGGAAAAGGATGGGATTTCCACCACGGACTTTATGCACGTCGTCGAGTGTGGAGAGCTCGGGCCAGTAGAGGACGTCTCTCACGGATCCATCTCCTAACGTGACGTGCCAGTTCATGAGACGGGCTCCTCGTTCGGGTAGGGCGAGGAAAGTGGAGTTGCCCACCTTCCAGCGGGTGAGCGTTTCCCCTAAGTATGGCACAGTTTCCATAAACAGGTCATACCATTGAGCGCACTCCTGGCCACAGCTTTTATGGAAACACCGCTGGTTTTTCGTCGAGGCGAACACTTGCACGACGCTTCAAGGGGCTTTAGGCTCTCGCTTGATGTCGGTTTCTATCAGACTTTTGCGCGTCCTCGCTTTCGCACTGCATATTTTGTGCCTTGGCGTGGTGGTTGCGCGCGGCGATGTAGCCGTCCAGGCTGCGGCGCCGTCGGCGTCAAATGGGGTTGTCCCCGAGGCTCAATCGCAACCGGAGAAAGTCCTCGCTGAGGTGACGACAGGAGCGAGTCTGCGCGTGGTGGTGATTCCCATTCGGGAGCAAATCTCCAAACCGATTTTATACATCGTCCGCCGTGGCTTGAAAGAGGCTATCGATCAAAAAGCGGATGTGGTGGTTTTGGATATGAAAACGCCCGGAGGAGCGCTTGATGTGACCTTCGAGATCATGGAGGCGCTCGATCGCTTTCCTGGAAAGATGGTGACCTACGTCGACAATGAGGCGATTTCTGCTGGTGCGTTTATCGCTGCGATGACGGATGAAATTTGGTTCGCACCAGGTGGTGTTATCGGAGCAGCGGCCCCCGTGCTTTCTACGGGCGGAGAAATCGACGAATCGATGAAGCAGAAGATCGTAAGTTATCTTCGTGCACGGGTCCGAGCAGCGTCGGAAGGGAAGGGCTATCGTGGTGAGGTCATTTCAGCCATGATCGACGCCAACTACGAGCTTAAGGTAGGTGATACCGTGTTAAAGCCCAAGGGAGAGCTCTTGTCGCTGACCGCTTCCGAAGCCTTCAAGTCCTATGGTGAACCGCCCCAACCTCTCCTCGCAGCGGGGATTGCTGAAAATAAAGAAGCCCTGCTCACGACGTTGAAGGCGGATCCGTCGCGTATCCAAAACCTAACGATCACGTGGTCGGAGAACGCCGCTGTGATTTTGACCAATCTTGCGCCTGTTTTGTTGGGTTTGGGCCTTTTGGCAGCTTTCGTTGAGTTTAAGACTCCAGGCTTCGGAATTTTCGGAATTGCGGCCGGCGTCCTCCTTTCGGCGGTCTTTTTCGGTCATTATGTGGCCGGGTTTTCCGGTCATGAGCCGATCCTAGTTTTTCTTCTGGGGTTGGCAGCGTTATTGATCGAGCTGTTCTTTTTCCCTGGGATCGTGGTATTGGCCCTTTCCGGAGTAATTCTCATGTTGGGGGCTTTGGTGTGGTCGATGGCTGATCTCTGGCCGAACGAACCGATCGAGTTTTCTGGTCAGATCTTTTTCACGCCACTGCTCAACCTGGGTGCCGGATTGATAATCGCGGGCGTACTCGCGGTGCTCCTCGCGCGATTTTTGCCAAAGAGCTGGATATGGGATCGGATGGTCCTCACTACGAGCATTGCTGGACACGCCCAGAGCTCAGGAAGCACCCCCGAGTTGATTCAAACTGAAGTATCTCTCATCGGTGCTCATGGGGTTGCCGCGACTGCGCTCTATCCGAGTTGACAGATAGAAATCGACGGTCGCCGTTACGAAGCGCGTGCTCGCCTCGGCTCGATTGATCGTGGTCAGCCGGTGGTGGTGACACAACGTTCTGAATTTGGCTGGATCGTGGAGGTTGTTCGCACGTGACGGCCATCGCACTTCTGTTTCTCAGCGGGATAATTCTTTTGGCTTTCGAGGTGATAGTCCCGGGAGCCATCTTAGGAATTATAGGCTCCCTCGCTTTATTGGGCGGTGTCGTCGTGGCGTTTTCATTACACGGGCTCTCGGGAGGCGTGATTGCCTTTACCGTGGCGGCGGTGCTGATTGGCGGACTCTTGTTTTTCGAGTTCTATATTCTGCCCAGGACACGGTGGGGNNAAAGTCTAATTGGGCTACCCGCGACAGCGGTCACTCCGCTGACGCCTTCAGGATTTGTCCTCGTCAATGGGCGGCAGTATGATGCCTTTTGTCGCTCAGGCTCTGTCGCCTCAGGCGAGTCCCTGCGGGTCATTGCTGTGGAGTCCTTTCGCGTCGTGGTCACCAAATCTTAATCTTATGGAAATCCTCAAATCCCCACTTCTCTGGGCCGTGGTTATCGGTATCCCGGTCCTAATTATCCTCTTCATCGTCTTGTCATTCTTCAGCGTATGGTTACGCGCGTGGCTGGCGGGCGCCTATGTAGGATTCCTGGATCTGGTCGCGATGCGTCTCCGGCAGGTGCCTTATGGATTGATTGTTGATGCTCGCATCACCGTCAAAAAAGCAGGGATCGAATTGAGCATTGATGAAATCGAAGCCCACTACCTCGCGGGCGGGAATGTCGTTCCTACGGTCCAAGCCATTATCGCTGCTCAGAAGGCAGGGATCGAATTAAGCTGGGGACGGGCCTGTGCCATCGACTTGGCGACAAAAGGGTCCGGGAAAAGTGTCGTAGAGGCGGGCNNCGTGCGTACCTCCGTGGATCCCAAAGTCATCGATTGTCCCAATCCTGAAGGAGGCCGGACGACAATCGATGGGGTGGCTAAGGACGGGATTCAGGTGAAGGTAAAGGCGCGCGTCACGGTGCGCACAAACCTAGATCGATTTGTAGGCGGTGCGAAGGAAGACACGATTATCGCGCGCGTAGGTGAAGGGATTGTGACCACGATCGGCTCAGCAGAAAGTTACAAGGCCGTTTTGGAATCGCCCGATAGCATCTCCAAGACCGTACTCAATCGCGGACTGGATGTCGGAAGTGCGTTTGAAATTCTTTCGATCGATATTGCCGATGTGGACGTTGGCGAAAATGTCGGTGCCAAACTGCAGGTGGCTCAGGCGGAAGCGAACAAGAACATGGCCCAAGCCCAGGCGGAAATTCGACGTGCAGCTGCGGTGGCGCTAGAGCAGGAAATGAAGGCCAAGGTGCAGGAAATGCAGGCGAAGGTCACGGAAGCACAGGCTCAGGTTCCTCTGGCGTTGGCGGAAGCGTTCCGTTCTGGGCGCCTCGGTGTCATGGATTACTACAAGATGGAGAACGTGCAGGCGGACACCTCCATGCGCCAAAGTATCGCTGATCCCGATCAAAAACGATAAGTGGGACCGCCGGACGTCCTTTAGCGCCGCACCATGAAATGGGTCCTCGATAATCTCCAGATCATCCTCGTCGTCGCAGGCACGATCGCCTACTGGCTAAATCAACGTAGGCGGGACAAAGCTGGAGAAGACGCGGACTACGATGGCGACGGGAAGCCGGATAATCAGCCGTCTCCCCGGAAGATTGATCCCAATCAGCCGGATCCGGAGGAGGAGGCGCGTGCCCGCAAGATTCAGGAAGAAATTCGCCGTAAGATTGCTGAGCGGCGAGGGGAGTCTGTCCCGCTGCCACCTCGTCTACCTGACGCTGCGCCGCCAGTCGTACCAGCGGGTCGNNGGGCCCAATCGACGCTCCGCGACCAGCATATTCGAATCCTCTTGAGGAGATGCTCCGCAAGTTGGCGGACCCTCAGGAAGAGGCGGCGCGCGCTCGCGCCGCTGCGGCAGAACGCGCGGCACGAGAGCGTCAGATGCAGTTGGAGGAACAGATGCGCGAGCTGGAACGGATGCAGAGAGCCGAGCGGGAAAAAGCCGCCGCCCTCCGACGTGTCGCACGCACTCAAACCGAAACCGCCAAGAGTTACTCGGGGCATGCTCAGCGCGAGCTGGTGCAGGATCTCCGGGGAGCTCGTAACCTCAGACGCGCAGTTGTTCTCCGTGAAGTGCTAGGACCTCCTCCGGGACTACGCTGAACGGATCGTAGNNCGCTAACCGCGACAGAAATCAACGACCGGAAGCAGGCGCATTCGCGGAGACCTTCTCCACATCCGCGGTCCGCTTGGGCATTTTATGGCGAATGCCATTAATTTCGAGGTCGACGGCTTCGAAGGGATCCGCGTCGACGCGGACGGTGGTCCGCCAAGGAACACTTCGAGACTCACCGCGTGTGAGCGAGCCGCTGAAAAGCAGGAGGTTATCGTCCCGTTGTCTCAGCGTGACGAATACGTTATCCAAAGCATAGACAGTGATGGCCGCTTCACCCGCTTTCACTGTAGTCGCTGGATTGGCGTTGGAGGCGGTCGACGGACGCGTGGGATCGCTGCTGAAAAACCGCACCAATAGCAGAATAATTACCACCAACACGGCGACTCCTCCAGCGGCCATCAGTCCCTTGATCACCAACGACTGATCGATTTGTGGGCCGGCTCCGGCGCGTGGTCTAAACGTGGCGGGATTGTTGTNNTGTTGTCCGCAGGGCCAGTATCGGGAGCAGCTTCTGCCACGTGTGTGGGGGCAGGAGGTGGGCTGGCTTCACGTGCAGCGGACTTTGCGGATGAGACGGAAATGTCCATCCGACCGAAGCTCTCGCGGTTGAGTCCCCGTTTGTTTTCGGCCAAGCCCAATCCCAAACCCTTGTAGTCGTTGACGATCTTATCGCTGGGGAGCTTTAGGAACGTCGCGTACGTCCGTAGAAAGCCACGGACGTAGATCTCAGGAAGTGAGAGATCAAATTGGTTGTTCTCGAACCGGTGCAGGTAATCGCCACGAATCTTAGTTGCCTCCGCCGCCTCGCGGATCGAGACCCCTTTTCGTTTTCGTGCCTCTTCGAGTCGTTCGCCGATCGTCTGCATGGCGGTGAGTTAGGTGAATTGACTGTGGGGTGGAAAGACGGAACTGGAGAGAAACGACTGAGTTTCCCAAAAAAACACGAGCAGACGAGTCGGAGGGATTTTCGCCGCTTAGAGTGTNNTCTCTTGGGCTGGAACCATTGTCGGGACCGACAATCCCTTTGTCCTCCATCAAGTCCATAATGCGAGCGGCGCGATTGTAACCGATGCGTAGGCGACGCTGGATCATCGATGTGGAGGCACGACGAGTCGATTTCAGGACCTCGATGGCCTGTTTAAACAGTTCGGCATCGTCTCCGAGCGAAGCGTCCTCATCACCATCATCGTCTTCTTCACCCTCTTTGGCGTCCCGATCGATCTGCGCCTGCACTTCGCTTGCGTACACCGGTGGACCATTGCGTTTGAGGAAATCGACCACGCCATGCACTTCGTCGTCGGAGACAAACGCCCCCTGAGCGCGGATAAGCCGTGAACTTCCCGGAGGAGAGAACAGCATGTCGCCTCGACCGATGAGGGTGTCGGCTCCCTTGGTGTCGAGGATGGTACGGGAGTCGACCTGCGAGGCGACTTGGAAGGCGATCCGAGAGGGAAGGTTGGCCTTGATCACGCCGGTGATNNTGGCGATGATCAGGTGGATGCCAGCGGCGCGTGCCAGCTGTGCTAAACGCGCGATGCTGGTTTCAATTTCTGCTGGGGCGACCATCATCAAGTCGGCCAACTCGTCGACAATGGCGACGATGTAAGGAAGACGGTCTGGGACCTCAATGCCGTCGTCCGTGGTAGGATCGATGCCTTCCAAGCCGGCCTGCTCTTGCGGTGGAGGGAGGGATGTCGCATCCGCCGACGCGCGTTTGCGGTTATTGAACCCGACGATGTTGCGGACGCCGATTTTGGCGAAAATTTGGTAGCGTTGCTCCATTTCACCTAAGAGCCACTTCAAGGCGGCAGGCACCTTCTTGGGCTCCGTCACGACCGGAATCAGCATGTGAGGGAGCGAGTTGAAGACCTTCAACTCGACGATCTTCGGGTCCACCATGATGAGCCGGAGATCCTTGGGGCTTTTCGAATAGAGAATGGAGGCGACAATCGAGTTGATGCAGACTGATTTTCCCG
>DKKJ01000219.1 GCA_002455175.1 Opitutaceae bacterium UBA6669 | reverse complement strand
CCACGAGAGACCGTGGCCCTCCTTAAGAAAAACCATCCGCTGAAATTGGAACTTTGGCCGATTGACTCTCCCTCGTACTTCAAGCCTTCCTATGGTCGAGTCGTTTAGGACAACTCGGCAGGGAGGGATCGTGGGCCCTCCCGGCCTTTTCGCCGAGCGGCAGTATTCGGAGACCGCCTCCCAAGCGCGATTTTCGACGGAGTTGTGAGCTTAGCCTGCCAGGGTTTGAATTTCAGTTTTTCGAAATTTCCGCATTTCCGCTTTTCTACCCCTTTCTGTAACCTTTCGCCGGGCGCCGTGTAGTCATAGGCAACTACTACGTCTATTATGAACAAATTTACCTGCTCCCTCTTACTCAGCGCCTCAATGCTGACGGGAAGCGTTCTCACCCATGCGGCTCCGTTTGACTCTAACCGCGTGGCCGACAACACCAAGTGGTTGGCTCACGTTGATGTGGAGGGATTGAAGAAATCGTCCATTGGCGCCTTCCTGATAGAAACGGCCAAGGCAGAGATGGCGAAAAAGAATGACTCGAAGCTTTCGATTGATGTCGAACGACTTCTGGAAGAAGTTCAGTCGATCACTGCTTATGGCACCACATTTGAGGATCAGCCTGAAGCGAATAGTGTCCTGATGATTCAGGCCGGAGCCAAAGCGCAGGCGATGGTGGATGGTTATCTCGCTAGCCAGGAGTTGGCCAACGACGGCAAAGTGCCTTTCAAGACCGTCACGGGAAAGGGGTTCCCCACCTATTTGCTCGCAAATGAAGTCTACATGACGTTCCCACGCAAGGACTTGATCGTCATTAGCAAGGAATTCGGCCAGGTCGAACGAGCCTTGGCGGTGGTCGATGGCAAGACGCCCCGTCTGCGCANNGATAGCCCGCTTCTGAATTCCGCGACGAGTCGCGGCTTCTTCTTTGTCGCCTCTGCCAACGGGTTTAATCAGCTCAAGGACATGCCGCCGCAGGCACGTATCCTTCAAAAGGCGACAGGGGTTCAGGTCGCGCTGGGTGAGAGTGCCAGTAACCTTGCAGCGCGTATAACGCTTTCCACGGCTGATGCCGACGTTTCCAGTCAGATGCGTCGCATTGTCGAGGGCATGTTGGCGCTGGTATCCTTCGCTCAAGTAGAAGATCAAAACCTGGCCCGGCTGACGCAGAGTATCACGGTAGACCATACTGACACGGCGGTTTCCATCGGGCTGTCCTATCCGGTCGAAGAAGCCAAAAAGCTCATGCTCTCTCTGGCCAACGATGAACGCCCTGCCCGCACCGCACCTAAGCGTCCGACTGCCTCCACGCCTCCGCCTGTGGCTGATGCGATTGGCGGGGANNTGGCGGGGAGCGGTTGAAAGTGGCGAACGTCGACGCGAAGAGCGATAATGGCAATCTGGCGCGCAACGCTACGGATGCTGATTCCGACACGTATTGGGGTGCTAATGGACGCATGCCGTGGATTCGCTGCGAACTGGAGGGCGCGAGTATCCTGCGCGAAGTCCAAATTGCTTGGACCAAGGGGAATGACAAACGCATGCGGTTCCAGGTTCAGGCTTCTCCCAATGGGTCCACGTGGACGACGATTTTCGACGGCCGCACTTCCGGTGAGGGTGCGAACGTTGAAAGTCATAATGTGACGGATACGACGACCCGCTGGGTGCGCATCCTCGTCACGGGAGCGGTTTCCAACGACAGTGTGATCGGCATCTCCGATCTTCGTTTTATTGGTGTTCCCAACGCCGTGGAGTTGGCCGCTCCCGAAGCGGTCACGGCGACTAAGACAGGCAGTTGATCCTTCTACTCCGAGCAACGCATTTCGTGCACCCGAGCCGATGTCACAGGATGTGGATACGATGACTGCCCCTCGACCGACCGAGGTGGGCCACACCGCCGGATCACTGGAGCTTTCTAGCGACCCGGCGGAGTTCGCGCGTCTGGTCGCGGAGCACCAAGATAAACTGTGCAACTTCCTGCTCCGTTACACCCGCAATCGACAAGATGCAGAGGACCTCACTCAGGACACCTTCGTCAAGGCCTTCAAAAACCTGCATCGCTACGAGCGTCGGTATTCGTTTTCAGCTTGGCTTTACACGATCGCGCGCCGCACCGCTTACAATCACTACCGCGACCGCCGACCCACGGAAGTTCTCGATTTCGACGTTGCTTGCGCGAGCGAATCCCCGACCGACGCCGTGGACCGTCAGGAAGAAACCCATTCAGTTTGGGCGCAGGTTCGCCAGCTTAAGTCACCTTACCAAGAAGTCATCGTCCTCAAGTACCTCGAAGAAATGTCCATTGAGGACATCGCCCGCGTATTAGGCCGCACCCAAACAGGCGTGAAAATCCTGCTTTTCCGCGCCCGTCACCAGCTCCGTAAACTTCAGACCAACCTGACTCCGTCATCATGACCTTCGTGATCAAACGTTTCCTTATCCGCTGGTACCAGGTGTCAGATCGTCCTTTGCCCGGATGGTTGCAACGTGNNTCGACCGAACGCTTGCGGGTGGATGCCCGTCCACCGGTGATCGACCCGTCTCCCTATCTCGCTGCACGAGTCAATTATGCGGTCAAGGACTCGATGGCCCGTCGCGGTTCCTTCGCGGTAAGAAATGGTTTCCGCATGGCTGCACTGGCTGGCGCAGTGTGCCTTGCTCTTCTCTTGTTCTCCCGCTGGCCAGCGCCGTCTTCGGGCACGATTACGGATCCACGATTGGCGACGACCGAGAGCACGCTCACACTCAATCCTTCTGGGCGAGAAACCGTCGGGATTAAATCGGGCGACGCTGCTGTCGCTACGGTGGCGTCGCCAGACGCTCGTGCTGTTACAGGTGCCGCGCCGGCGCTGAACTGGGAAAACCCGCTCGATCAAGAGGTCAACCTGGTGATCGCTGATGCCAAGGACGCCGTGCGGTTTCTTACTACCAGTTTCCTGCCGAGATCAGCACTGGCGGAGAACAAATCGGGCTGAGCCCATGTACGCTTCACCTGGCACGTGCACGGAGCCAGGACTTCATTCCCGGTGCCGCCTGGGTGCTCGGTTCCCTGAGTGACGGCGTGCCCTGAAGGCCATAAGCACGCGTCGTCCGAGAAATGGACCAGGAGGTACTGTCGGAATTTCGCGATCGGTTTTCCGTGAAACAGAAAGGTCTCCGTTGCCCTGGCGAACATGTCGAAAAGCTTTGCGTAAAAGAGATTGAAATCACGGCGGGAGGCATCGTGTGTGATCACGTCCGTATTCGCCGGCGAAGTGATCACTCGATGCATCATCGCTTCACCTGTCGGCCCATCGCGTAGTCTGTGCACGTGCACGGGAGTGACTACTCCTTTGGTGTATGGGTCGTTGGGCTAATGGCGCATTTTTCTCCGGGCAGGTACTCTCGGGCAGCATGAACAAACTCAGTTCACTCAAAGCCCTCCTTCGCCGATTCGCGCAGCGTATCAGAGCGAGACAGTCCCGTCCGTCGAGCGCTTGGGCGCCACGCGCGTTTGCCATGAAGCCCGTGCTTCTCGCAGGGTTTGCCCTGATGGCGGGATTTGCTGCTCTTCCGGCTCACGCGGTGACGATCATGACGCAGACGTTCACCGATAGCTGGAGTATCGAGCCTTATTCGTACTCGAACCAGACGTCTGCGTGGGAATGGTCCTACACGCCTTACACAACCTGGGATTCGTCGTTAGGCACGCTGACCCAGGTCAAAGTGCACACGACAGTATTGGGTACCCGCAACGATGCGTCGGAGTCACTATTCCTGCGCAGTTCCTTTTTCACCGGTTGGAATCCGGATCAGTTTCAGCACTACATGAGCGAATCCGTGGCTCCCGGCCAGGCGGACTTCTCTTTTAATTTCTCTAAATCGTATTCGGGTGCAGGCCTGGATGCATGGGTGAATCCCATGTACCTGCCTCAAGCGCACTACTATTTCGAGAGCCGCACGTATGGCGCTGGCCATACGATCACGAATGCGGTGACGACGTTGGAATACATCTACGAGCCCAACCCGACTGCGACGGTACCGGACAGCGGAAGCACGGCAGTCATCCTCGGCGGTGCATTGGTTGGGATGGTGGTTTGGAAGCGTCGTCGGAACGCTGCACGCGATTAAGGCTGATCCGCTTACTTTTCTTGAGCGTGGACGAGCGGGTGAGGTCAATGGCACTCAAATCTCTGCGAACAAGGTCACCAAAAAAAGAACGCCGATCGCCCACTAGGGCGGTCGGCGTTTTCTTTGCTGCAGTCAACGACTACAAATCGCGACCCAAGGGAAGCTCCACCAAACTGACACTAATGCTTTTAGTATCGGTAAGACGCAACGTGTCGAGTGCTCGAACCACATCACCGTACCGTGCTCCCTCACGAATATGGACGCCAACATAGCTGGCGCCTTTCGCTTTGAGGAGACCATTGATATGACCGACGAGCCCATCGCTCTGGAGAGGGCTCCGTTCATGCGTGATGACTGATCCTTCAACGACCAGAATCACAAACTCACTTCGATCGACCGTCTTTTTCCCTGCGCTGGGTCCAACGAATGAGATCTGTGGATAATCCACCCGGGTGCTAGCCCAACCACTTGCGCAAATCCCGAGCGAAACGAGTCCGGCTAAGAGATAAGATTTCATGTTTTTGGGGGGTTAACCAAGGATATCCCAGCTTTCGCCGCGAGCGAGCGAGAAGTAGCTTCCGTTCGGCGATTTTGCGCGAAGCGGGAATGGCCAATTGGGGGTAACCCTCGCGAGAATAACGCGGGGAACTATCACGCTCATCTCTGGGTGCTTACGGACAGGCTGACATGCCTGTTCGAAAGAGCTTCCAAAGCACTCGACAACGTTGCGCCGCACCAACCGCGTTGGGGGTTCTTAACCGGGAAGTTTTTCGAACTTGGTGGAAGCGGGATCCATCAGGTCCCAAGGCTGGGCATCCGCTACCCAGAAATCGACCGAAACCGTAAACCCGGTCGAGTCATCCAGGCTGCCGACGGTCATACCAATCCCGGTTGATCCCGGACCTTCTCCGCCGGTCAAGCGTGAGCCGCATTCGGGACAAAAGCTCCGTCGATGAGCCTGTGCTCCCATCGCCTCACTATCGGTGGCAAAGTAGCGAGGCGTGCCCTGCGTGAATGTAAACGTTTCCGCCGGAACGAAAACAATCGGGGTATGGCCACCACCGCTCACCCGTTGGCAGTCGTGACAATGGCATTTAAACATTTCGATCTGTTCTGGTTTGGCGGTGCATCGATAGCGAATCGCTCCGCAGTAGCAGCCACCTGTGAACGGAGTTTTAATCATAAGTAAACGGGGATGGTACGCGGCATTCTTGCCGTCGCTCCTAAGCACAACGAACGAGCGTCTGGTCGGTGGACAGGTCAGAAGCGAAAAAGCTCCCGGGCCTTGGGCTCTGAACTAATCCAGTGGAGCGAACCCCGTCTGTGGGCTTCATGGACGACTATGGGAGCAGGGGAGAAATCCCAGAATCTGCCTTACCTTACCCGATGGATGCTTCATACCTGGACGCCTCATTCGTAAATCCGGCTTGATGAAGAGATCGCGAGCGCGGTATCACCCGCCTGCCTTTTACCCCTCATGCGCTTCGGATCCGCGTCCTCGTTGGTTTGTAAGCGTCAACTTAGGCTTCCATCCCCATGATTCGTTTCCTCTCCGTTTGGATTGTCCTCGTTCTTNNCTGGTCAGCGTCGTTGCTCAACCGAATCAGACGCGCAACGTCGTTCTGATCACGATTGACGGCCTGCGTTGGCAAGAGGTCTTTCGAGGAGCGGATGCAGCGCTTTTCGACAAAGAGTTTGGCGGAGTGCCGTCGAATCAGCAGATTGCGCTCAGAGAGGATTTCTGGGCGGAGACTGCTGACGAACGTCGAAAAAAATTGATGCCCTTTTTTTGGGGAGAAATCGCGACGCGAGGTCAGCTCTTTGGCAACCGCGATGTGGGTAGCGTGGTTTCGGTGCGGAACGATCGCTGGATTTCCTATCCGGGGTATACCGAGATCCTCACCGGACGAGTTGATCCCAGGGTGAGTTCGAATGTGCCCCTCCCGAATCCGAATGTGACGGTTCTGGAGTGGCTGANNTGGGTCACCCGGCAGCATTCACCCGCCTCCACCGCGACACCTCGGCTCTTGGAGATTGAGAAGTGGATGGAGAACATTCCGCCGATTGCGCCCGACGAACATTTCGACGCGTTTGTGCATGAGGCGACCTTGGATACGTTTAATCACCGGCAACCCCGAGTGTTTTTGTACGCGTTGGGAGAACCCGACGCATGGGCACATGGGCGCCGGTATGATCGTTACCTTTACTCGATTCAGCGGTGCGATCGTTTTATCCGGGAGCTTTGGGAAAAATTGCAGGCGCTGGACCAGTACCGCGGTTCGACGACTTTCCTGATTACAACGGACCACGGTCGCGGAGTGACTCCTGATGACTGGGCGCATCACGGGCAAAAGATTCCGTTCTCGCAGGAAACGTGGTTAGCAGCGCTGGGACCGGATACACCTGCACTGGGCGAGCGAGGAAACTTTCCTGAGATCTACCAAGCGCAAGTTGCGTCAACCCTCGTAGCGTTCCTGGGACTGGATTTTCGGACATTCAGTGCCGAGGCCGAGGAGCCGATCACACAGGTTTTGCGAGGTGGCAAATGAGAAGCCTAACCGATGTTCCACCTTGTTTTCAAGTCGCGTTCGCATCGCCGTCTTTTGGTCGACGTCGTCCTGGCTTCGCGCCAACGAGCCTGTCGTTTTGCACAGGCCTCAGACGGAGACATCCACGCACCAGACGACTCAAGGTCTTACTTTGAGCGCGGGCTTGTGGATCGCTTATCGCGCCCTACCGAAGCGAATCACTTGATCACGTTGAGACTGGCGTTACTTCTGCGAGCGAGGATCCCGCGATTTCTTCATTGGTGGGAGCTCGGTCGGAAGGTGAATCCATCCTTCTCGCTGCGCGAGGGGACGCTGGGTATCGGAAGGGCCGAGGGTATAGCCTGTCGCTGCGCAGCGTGCAGTCAGTGATGCGATCAACGCATCGAACGCATCGGGATTTGCTATGAACGCAGAATCCGAGAAGTCGAGTGCGGGAAGCGCGTCGTGGAGTGCGTTGATCATTTTGCGGCGGAGAGAAGTGCTGGTGATCGACTTCGTTTCTTTATACCCGCGGCTGTTCATCCCCCAAGCACGTAAGCTAGCTGCCGGATACACTTCAAAAAAACGCCCATCGCCGCTGCGATCCGCTACGCCATGCCGGCGCAGGAGTGACATGGCGCGCATTGCCGGAAGCGAGATTATATCGGTGGAGACACTCAGCGGCCACACGTTCTGTTGTTGGTGAACGAAGCGGTCTGTTTCCCGAAAACGCAGTCGATCGCGAGCCTCCCTTGACCACGTTTCATGCGGCCAGTTGTTCACCGCGTTCACGAATTCTACCGGCCACCCGAACGGTGCGTCGATCCCCACCACGTCGGCTTGAGCGATGAGCGGGTACAGGTCGTCATCGGTGCAACTCAGGCAGGGAATTTCCGCGCGTGCGCGACCGCCCCGCCAAGTGATCAAGACTGCGGCCGTGTTCTTGAATTGAGAGGAAAGGTCGATGCCGAGGCTGATCATGGTACAGCCAGAGTAGGGCTGAGCTGCGCACCGTCAGCCTCAAGCCTCACAAACGGGTAAAACGGATCGCGGAGCTCTACTGTTCGTTTGACGGCTCCGAAAGGAACAAGGTGCCGATAATGCCGATGATGAAGAGATAGCTTGTGCAGAGCAGCGTGTACCGGAAGTCGCCGATCTTTNNCACGATCGTCCCGGCGGCGGCGGCAACACGGCCGATATTGTAGCAGAACCCAGCGCCGGTCGTTCTCAGAAGCGTCGGGAAGAGCGGCGGGAGGTACATGGTGAACAGCCCGAAGACACCCGAACAAAAGCCGACTAACGGGAACCAGAAGTAGCTTAGTTCCTGGTAGCTGCGTGAGACCAGGAAGGAGCCTTGGAGCGCGATGAAAAATCCAGCGAACATAGTGATAATGGCGATCCGATAGCCGAAGCGCCGCGCCAGCCAGCCGGCAAAAAAGTTTCCGGCGATGGACACGCCGATCACGAGAAAGAAGGTGGTGGTCGTCAGTTTGGCTTTGGCAGCCGCCGTCCAGGACGCCAGTTCGGGTAAGTTTACCAAGTGCTGGACGTGCCAGAACATGAAGGCCCACCAGCCCGTGAGGGAAAAAGCGCAGACCACGATCGTGCAGAGAGAGGTGCGTCGAATGCCTGGAGCGAAGAGATCGGTGAAGCCGGGGGTTTTTCCCGAGTTATTACGTTTGGCTTCTTTCCAGACTTCCGGTTCGGGGACGTTTTTGCGGATCCAATAAACGATGAACGCAGGCGCGACCCCGGCGAGAAACACCCAGCGGGGCTCATAGGAGTCACCCGAGAACTCCGCGACCGACCAAACCACGCCGCAGGCGAGGAGCACGCCCACATTCACACCTGTCTGCAGCACGGCTGCGATCCAGGGGCGCCAAGCACGCGGCCAGGTTTCTGCAAGAAGAGCGGAGCCCACGGCCCACTCGCCGCCAATCCCTAACGCCGCGACAAACCGGAAGATCATCAGTTGCCACCAAGTTTCTGCGAAGAACGAGAGCCCGGTGAATACCGCGTAAGTTAGGATTGTGAGAGAAAGCGCGCGGCTGCGTCCCACCCAGTCGGCCACGCGACCAAAGAATCCGCCGCCCACGGCCCATCCCAGGAGAAAGGCAGCTTGGATCCAAGAGCTCTTCTCCCGGACGAGCGGATCTGCAGTCGACGCTACATGAAGCAGTTGTGACACGAAAGGTGCTGCCACCAGTGTGTACAAATGCATGTCCAGCCCGTCGAAAAGCCAGCCTAGCCAGGCGGCGATGCCCGACTTCCATTGAAGGGGCGAAAGGTCGCGCAATCTGCGCGCCTGAACCGGGGTAGACGGGGCCGATGCACTCGACTCAGGATGCAACATGGGGATGGATCCTATCAGTTTGGGACTGATTATCGGGTGCAAGATCTATGGCTTCCGATTCGGTATCCTAATTGTATCGAATTAGTTAAGTTGTACACAGCCCAACGATGCCGCGGCCTCGGGCCTTGCAAGAGGTCGTCCAGCTCGGGAATAGGATTTGATTGTAATCGCCATCGAGCGCGCCGATCCAAACCGAAAAAGCCCGGTATAAGTTCAGGGCACGGGTGAAAGAAAATGTTCAGGACATAAGTGACCCAATAGCCTGAAAGCAGGACTCCGAACGCCAGCGATGCGTTTCAGAAGCCGTTCTGGAGTGCCTCACGTCACGTCTACTCCGAGCTCCTGCGCTTGACCTGCAATTTCGGCTCTGCCCCTTTTATCCGCGATGTCTGCTCCTGAGCTTAAATTTGAAACGATTGTCAGCGGAACCGGCGCTTCACCCAAAAAGGGCGATGTCGTGACCGTTCATTACACGGGTACGCTCGAAAACGGGAAAAAGTTCGATAGCTCCGTCGACCGCAAGGAGCCGTTTTCCTTTGTTCTTGGTGCCCGGCAGGTGATCTCGGGTTGGGACATGGGCGTGGCTCGGATGAAGGTGGGCGATAAGGTGAAGCTTACATTGCCCCCAGAACTGGCGTACGGGAAAAGCGGATATCCGGGAGCAATTCCTCCCAACGCGACTTTGATCTTTGACGTTGAGTTATTGGGGATCTCCAAAGGCTAAGCGCTCGTCGCCAGCCCCTGGCTGCTAATGGGAGCGGTATGGGATGTCTGCTTGGTGGTGTCGTTTTCAGGTTCGCTTCGAACTTTCTAAGGGCAGGACTCCAAACTCAGATCGATGAATAACTGGGCGTGTAAAATCTCCGAGAATCCGTCGTGATGGGAAACGCAAGACAGCGCAACTGCCTCGCGAAGAAACCAGGTGCCGCACCCTTGACCTGACTGGCTACGATCTTTCCCTAGACTGCGGTCTTTGACTCGTTTGCGGTGGTCTGACATCGCACTTGTTTCCATACCACTCAACCACTCCTCGCCTGGCTCGTCCGTACGTGGAGCTTGCGTCACGCATCTTAATCGCAACCTGATATCATATTCATCATGTCCGAAAAGAAACCTGAAGGTAAATGTCCCTTTCACCACGCTGCTGGCGGCGGTACGACTGATCATGATTGGTGGCCAAATCGGTTGAAGGTCGAGTTGCTGCATCAGCACTCCTCGAAGTCGGATCCGATGGGCGGAAATTTCGACTACGCCAAGGAGTTCAAGTCCCTCGATCTCGCCGCCTTGAAACGCGATCTGGCTGCTTTGATGACCGACTCCCAAGACTGGTGGCCGGCGGATTTCGGACACTATGGTCCCTTGTTCATCCGCATGGCCTGGCATAGCGCCGGCACTTACCGAACGGGTGATGGGCGGGGTGGAGGTGGACGTGGCCAGCAGCGCTTTGCCCCTCTGAATAGCTGGCCAGACAATGTGAGCCTCGACAAAGCGCGTCGTCTTCTCTGGCCCATCAAGCAAAAGTACGGCCGCAAGATCTCCTGGGCCGA
>DKKJ01000246.1 GCA_002455175.1 Opitutaceae bacterium UBA6669 | reverse complement strand
AATTCGCTGCTGCGGCTGTCGAGATAGAGCGTGCCCGCCTGAAACGTCGCCCAGCGATCCGGCGAATAGAAGTCGGTAAAGTTGACGAAGTTCGAGAGGTTGGTGCGGAGGTCGCGAGAAAGGCGCAGAATTTTTTCAAGACTGACCGCAGCGGCAAACTCGTCGGCAAGATCGTTGTCGGCGACAATCAGTCGCGTCAGTGCGTCCTTTTGGTTCTCCGCTAGGAGGGTGGCGATGCGTGCTTTACCTAGGGATTCGACAGCGGCGCCTGCCTTAAGAGCGAGGTGGGCGTCATAAGGCGCGACTTTGGCTTTGAGCTCGGCCCATTCCGCTTCCGTCAGCGAGGCTTTAGCAGAGCCAAACGCCGGGATGACTGCGTCTTTTTGTAGTGTGGCGAGAGCGGAGGCCCAGGCGGGATTTACGCCTTCGCTCAAGGGAAGGGGACGTCCCCCTTCAATTCGGGCTAGGGGGAATCCGGAGATTTCCTCGGAAGTGATGGACAGGTCTTTCGCCGCCAACTCGAGATACTCGGTTTCAGAACGATTGAGTGCGGCGATGGCGCGACTATCGAACGCGGCGAGGCGAGTGCGGGCGAAGTAATCGTCGACTTTAGTCCGGACGGCCTTGATCGCTGCGCTCGCGTGGGACGTTTTGTCGAGCAGGGTGAGAACGTCGGACGACGCGGCCTTGGCGCTCCATTCCGTAAAGGCGGTGAGATCCGAGTAGAAGCGATCAATACGCTCCTGATCGACACCGAGGTCGCCGGAACGGTCGGCCACGCCACCCTCGGTAGCGATAATGTCAGCGATCAGTGCCTTGAGGCCCTCGTCGGTGGTCGAGTGAGGCGTGATAATTCCATCACCGTTGAATTGGGTGGTAGCGTAGACCTGAGTGATACTCAGGGCTTCTTGAAGAGAAATCGCGGTGGCGTCTGATTTTCCTAGCCCCGTGAGCATCTCTTTAGCGGCAGAGAGCACCGCTTTGCCTTCAGGTGTCGCTTCGTTGAACGAAGCGAGGGGAAGGGAGTCGCTATCTTTGAGCAACTCGCCGGTGTCACGCAACACGAGCGCGGCCCAGTCAATCGCGGCCAACAGTTCGGGGGCTCTGACGCGACCGTCCTTGTCAGTGTCGATGAGGGCCAGGGTTTTTTCGTCCAACTCCAAACCTTTTACTGGGCAGCNNCGCCACCCAAAGTTTTTGGTCCAGCTCCTTCAGGTGCACGAGGTCTGCACCGGATTCAATAGCAACTTGGTCGAGTCCGCCAATGCGGTAGAACTTCCATTGATGGGAATGATTGGCCATAGGGAGAAGCGTAAGTAAAACGCTGATAAAATTTAATCTACGCGGCTTGTCCCTTGGCAACTCCAGCTTTGCGGATGGACGCACTTAGCGAAGCNNTTATATATGCTTAAATAGGCGCTGAGACACCGCCAGGGGTATCGCCTCGCCCGTGTGACTGAAATCCCCGAAATGGTCGCCTGTGCGAGTCAGAAGAGGTGTGGGTCTGCTGGGGAAACGTTTCCACAATCAGTCCGGGGCGACTGGGTTTAAGCTTACTCCCGGCGGGGCGGAGTTGTGAGCTAGGGCTCTTGTAACCGGTAGTACGGCGCCTTTAGCGGTCGCATGTGCGAGTGACCGACGGAGTTGTCCCTTTCAGCCGGCGAAAGAAGGAGGCGTCCTTTAGGTCACGTCAGCTCCCGTTGCTACATTCCCGGCGAGGTGGGTCTAGTTCAGACGCCAGATTTCGAAATTGAGAGCGGTAGCAAAGGTTACCCAAGCCAAATAGGGCGCCCAGAGAAGTCCTGCCCAGCGGTCGCGTTGCCAAAACTGTCCCAGCAGCCAGAAGATCGTGCCCCAGAGAATGACAATCCCGATGAGGCCTGCGACCGGTTGACGGAGACCAAAGAAAAGAAAGGACCAGGCGGTATTGAGAAGCAGATGAATCCAATATACCCGGATGACCGTGGCCGTGCCGGGGATATCTCGTTTCCTCCACACCCTCCAAGCGGCTACGGCCATGGCCGCGTAAAGGGCAGTCCACACCGGAGCGAAAAGCCAGTTCGGCGGATTCCAACTCGGTTTTACCAGCGAGGCGTACCACGTATCCACGCTCGAAGCCGTAGCCAGACTGCCCAAGCTGGCTGCGGCAACAGAGCCTACCAAGAAAACGAGAAGGATCAGTCCGTTGTTTGGGCGCGCCATGGTTTTAAAGGGCTATGCGGGTATGAATAGGCGGCAAGTTCGACTCATCCTGGCTAGGCTATCCGGGTCCTAACCGTGGGAGTTTTTCGGCGTGCGATCACGCCGGGAGTCCTCACGCATCTATTTTCTTGATACGCGCGATGTGGCGACCGCCCTCGAATTCGGTTTCGAGCCAAACCTGGACGATCTTGAGCGCCTCGGCTTCTGACACCGTCCGCTGGCCTAAGGAAAGGCAGTTCCCGTCATTGTGAGAACGGTTCCAAATAGCGACTTGTTCATTCCAACACAGGCCGCACCGCACGCCTCTGACTCGATTGGCGACAATGGCCTCACCGTTACCGGAGCCGCCGAGGACAATGCCGCGTTGCACGTCCCCTCGTGCTACTGCCTCTGCGACGGGACGGATAAAATCCGGGTAGTCACAGCTCTCCTCCGAATACGTTCCGAGGTCGCGGACCGTGTGACCGGCGGTGAGAAGCATGGCTTTGATGGCCTCTTTATAGCGAAAACCGGCGTGATCAGAGCCGATAGCGATGGTGAAGAGTTTCATGACGAAGAGAAAAGGACGCTTTGGACAGCGGGTGGGGAGNNGCTTTGCTGTCCAGTCTCCAAGATCGCTCTGATCCCGCTTCACCCGCAAAGCCAATCTTTATGAAAATTCAATTCGCCATGGTAGCTGCTGCTGCGCTGCTGGGCTTGTCGGCCTGCTCCTCCTCTCCGCAATCCCGGATCGAAAGTGATCCTCGGGCGTACGCCACTGCTCCAAAGGAAGTGCAAGCGAAGATCCGTGCGGGACAGATCGACGTGGGCTTCACTCGCGAGCAGGTTCGCCTCGCTTTGGGTGATCCCACGGGTGTTTNNCTCCGATGAACCCCGCCTGCGCGTGGTGTTCGAAAACGATCGCGTCTCGTCGATCGAGCAGAAGGCCGAAGGAAAGAAGTAGAGGGCTCTTCATTCGCTCTATGCTGAGTGCATGGAGCGAACGGGCTTCCCTTGTTGACGTGCCGTGGGCGCAGTTCCCTCGTGGGACGTTTGCGCCCGAGTTACAGACTCGTCCCGGTCGAACGGGGTTGGGCGAGTGTGGCCCAGAATGCTTCGCGATCGGCAAGATTCGGAAGTACAGNNCAGCGTCTGGGGCGTGTCGGCCTACGCTCTCCATAGAATGTCGACCTGTGGCTACAGCCAGAGTGCGTGCGCCCATGGCGCGACCGCAGGCGATGTCATGTGGGGTATCGCCAATGATCCAGATCTGCTCGGGCGCGAAGGAAATCCCACGATGAGCACGCGCGCGAGCGACCGCGAGCGGTCCCAGGTCGTCTCGGCGTTCATGCTCGTCACCAAAGGCGCCAAAGGGGAAATAGTCCCAAACTCCACTAAAGCGGAGTTTGATTTCGGCACTTGCTCTCATGTTGCCCGTGAGGAGGCCCTGAGTGAGATGAGACTTTCCATGGACCTCAGAAATCAGGTCAGCGACTCCTGGTAGGAGGTAGGCGCTTTCCGGAGAAAGCTCGGAGGGAAGTTTGCTGAAATAAGCTCGGAAAAACCGTTCAGACGCGGACGGCTCGGGCGGGAGACCGAATTTGCTGACGATCTGTTGGAGGATCCACCGGTCTGTCCTTCCCGCGAACTCGATATCTGCAAGAGAGTGGCTTATGCCGAAGGTGGTGGCCAGCGCCGCGCTGAGGGCGCGCATTCCGGCGCCTCCCGACACCTGAAGGGTGCCGTCGATGTCCCAAAGTAGAAGCAGGGGAGTTGGAGAGGTCACAAGGAACCAAAGCCTTCGACTCAGCGTCATAAGTTGCGAGTTCAACTCTTCTCTCTACGTTTTTCCCATGAAACCCATTCGTCTTAGTTTGCTCGTAGTCGCAGGTGTGCTTGCGGCTTTTCTTGCTGGATGTTCCACCCCGCAGAGTCGTATTCAGAAAAACCCTGAAGTTTTCGCCCGCCTGACTCCCGCGCAGCAGGACTTGATCAAGAAAGGGCAGATCGCGCTCGGCTTCGATCAAGAGATGGTCCAACTCGCATTGGGCGAGCCTGATCGTCTCATCACCCGCACCGATGCGTCGGGTACGAAAGAAATTTGGAGCTACACGACCTATGAAGGGTCGGATGGCGTCTACCTGTATCGGGGTTGGTACCACCGCTACTATGCCTTCCACGATCCTCTGTATCCCTATTACCTGAACGTGCCGAGCCGCCGTGACCGCGAGCGTTTCCGCGTGGTTTTTGAGCGGGGTCGGGTAACCGAAATTCAGCAGGAACGTTGATTCCAGTCCTCGGCTCGTTTAACGCCACGGACGCCTTTCACCGGTCTCGTTTACGAGACCGGTTTTTTATTGGTACAAGCTTCGGGTGAGGCTCAACTGGCTCCCGTCGGGGCGTGGCCCTTTGTGTTAACGCTCAACCGAAACCCCCTCGCTGCCTGCGGANNTTCCAGTCCCTTTCCCGCATGCGCCCCATCAACCAATTCCTCCTCCAGCACGGCTTGAGGATTTCGTCCAATCCCTGCATCAGCCCTGATTTTTGTCTCGATTGGTCCTCGCTCTCCGACACGTTGCGCCACCGTCCGGAGACGCTGCATCTCTGGCCAAAAAGCAGCTTTCGGACGGCGGCGGGAGAGTGGCGTCTGCTCGAAGAACTCGGAACGGGCGATTGTGCTTGGGAGCTTCGATCCAATGCTGGAGTGGTCCCGCAGGAAGAGCTCGCGCATGGACTCGTACTTCCATCGGCGACCTACTATCCGGCAACGTGGGAAAACCTGTTGCACTTGAAGAATTTGGTGCAGGCGCATGACCCCGCCAGTAGCCTTTTTCCAACTGCCGCCGAGCGCTTAGGGCAGACGACCCTTGGAGTGGGTGCGCGGTTTACTACATTGCATTGGCCGGCCGTGGAGTGGGCGATGGCGGCCTTGGGCGTGGGTTTGACTGCGAATCAAAACTCTATTCCGCGAGAGTTGGTCTACGACGTCGATGCCATGCTGGCCGGTCGGCTGGACAGCGTTCCCTTCCCCTTTATTGGCACCCAGGTCCCAGAGGGGCACCAGGGGCAGAGTGTCGAAGGGATGAGCCATGGATGTGTGCTCTCGANNCACCTGGGGATCGCGTGGAGTTTTAACGCCGACCACCAACCGATCGGAGGAAAGTTCGATGCGCGAGAGGATGCCTTGGTGAAGGGCTGTATTCTGGCGAGCTACATCACCTTCGATCTTTCTCCCGAGCTGGCTCTCGGACAGCGGGCCGATGTGGCTTCGATTGATCCGACGGTGATCACGCGCGTGCGCGCGCGTGTTGCTGCGGCGGGATTGGCGTTGGATGACCAAGCCTTTTCCGACCTGCTGGCCGCGGTTTGGACCCCGCTTCAAAAGATGAAGCGCCGCGATGAGAAGTATGCAGCAGCGCGAGCGGAAGCATTCACCACCGCCGTGGGTCGGGCCTATTTGCGCGAGCTCTCGATTGATGAACTTCCCGGTCTGACCACAGCGGAAACAACTGCGATCATGCTGGCCCTGTGTGAGACCCTGGGAATGCGAATCCACTTCGTCGCTCCGGCGTTTGGCTTCCAGAAGAACATGCCTTACGCCGACAACACGGCGCTCCGGGGGTTGATCGAAAAGCAGTGGGCGGTTTGCCGTCAGTTCGGAGCGAGCATCGGTTTCCACTCCGGGTCTGGAAAGTCGGCTGAGAACTATCGCGTCATGGGCGAGGTCACCGGCCAGCGGCTGGAAATCAAAACCAGTGGTCGCTACACCTACGAGATGGGGCGGGCTTTGTTTGCTTCGTCGAATCCGCAGGATCGAGCGCTCTGGAATGATTGGTACCACTTCACCGTCGAATTGGCTTTAAAAGGCGCGTTTAGCGCCGACCCGACGGAGCAGAAGATGGCGCGTAGTTTTATTATGGATGCGCTGTCGAAGGATGCTGCGCCAGAAGGGAATGTTTTCGAATCCGCTGCTCTAGCTCGGCGCTTGATCGAGGCCCTCCCGCCGAGTCCCGAGCACATGTTCTGGTTCGAGTACAATTTCCTCTTCGTTTTGGCGGCCGGAGGTCGCGCGGAGAAGAGTGCGTTGGGAGATCATACTCCCGCAGGCTACGTGCAACGCGCCCGGTTTTACGCGATCAGCGATGAAGGGCGGCTGCACTATGTCCGAAATGTCGCGTCTTATTTGGTATTCCTCGCTGAGCAGACCGGCGTGGCGTCCGCTGATCGCTGCGGCGCTGCACGGACCCTGCTTGAAAAGTACCAGACCCTGGAAGCGTTTCTGGCCGATATCGGTCGTTAAGAAGATCTTTGTGTTAAAAGTCTGATCCAGCTGCTGGCGCCAACGGGGAGCCGCCTATTTAGCGGGCACCTGAAACGGAATGGTGACCCGCATCGTGGTGACTTTACCGGCCTTTGTTTTGGCCGGTGAAAAACGCCATTGTTTGAGTGCGGCGACGCAGGCCGCGCCTACCGCTTCGCTGCTAGCTTGTTCCACTTGGACGGATTGCGGGACCCCGCGAGTGTCGATCATGCACGAGAGGAGTGCTTCTCCAGAGAGATCGGCGCCCGCGAAGAGCACTTCAGGCAGAATGGTTTTGATCGCCACCGGCGCGACGCTGATATCCGCGCTTTGGAGCATTTGCTCGAAACGTTTGAGTGTGCCTGCGAGCTCGACCTCACCCCCTGCGGCGGCACGACCTCGGATGCGCAGGGTGTCGTGACCCGAGAGCACCAGGTCGTAGACTAACTCTCCAGGAGTGACCTCAGGAAGCAGCAGCGGAGTCACACCGAGCGACGTTTCGCCGCTCATGACAGTGGCTCCCTCGGGGACAGACGTGATGTAAACTTGGGCCGAGGTGTACAGAGGCACTACGGGGGTCAAAGCGAGCGAGGCGACGGTTGCTTTGGTGTTAAGTGGTTTCCATCCCTCCCGAAGCAGGGTGATCACGTAGTCTCNNCCGGAGTTACCCCCCGTCGGAACACCTTTTCGTCAGGGCGCGCGTTGGCAGGACGGACTTCAAATTGCAGCCCCTCCGGCTCGCTAAGGACTTCGATCCCTCCGATTTGACGACGCAGTTCGACCAAACCCAAGTCTGTGGTTTGGCCGCGTTTGATTTCGATGGTCCGGGTCGTCGTCTCATAGCCCGGAAGACTGATGGCAAGATGATGAGAGCCTATCGACAGATGGGAAAGGTTGAGAGGCGCAGCCTGGGGCATGGCACCGTCGATGGAGACATGTGCTCCTTTGGGTTCGGTTCGAACGATAAGGATGCCCGGGGCGTTGGCCTGCCGTTCCGCTTCCACTTGGCGAAGAATCTCTGCTTCGGTCTGCTGGCGCGCGGTGGCGATGGCTTTTTCCTGTTCCCGCTGCGCACGCTCTTTGGCGAGTTCTAACTCATGCTGCGCGGCCCTCTCTAACGTCTGTGCGCGAGCCAGGATTTCGGCGGCGCGTTGTTCAGCAAGAATCTGCCGGGAGACGGCCTCAGCCTCTCTTTGACGTGATGTGTGGGCGATCCAGCCAAAAGCCAGAGCGAGGCCGGCGAAAACGCCGGCAATCGCTAGGATAAAAGCTTTCCCAGGTCGAGGGGCTCCGAGCTCACTGCGATCCCTTCCCTGGACGTTCCTTTTAGAATCTGTGGCGCTTTCGGACGGCCTGCCTTCATTTTCGGGAGGCGGAGCGGGTGGTAACGTTGGCGATGGATCAGCGGGAGGGACTGTCGAAGGTGCGCTCGCCCCTAAACTTGAGGAGGCCAGCATGGCCTTGATGTCGGTTCGCCGCGGTGGAGAGGGTTGGGTTGGCGAACGCTGTCCCGAGCGAGGGAGAGATGGATTGCGCCCGGATGGCTTGCGTGGGGGTGAAGCCGACGAGGTATCTGACTTTACGACGGGCTCCGGCGAGGCTGTATCGGATGCCTGAGGACGAGAGGAATGCGCGCTAGCGGCCGATTCTTCAACGTCATCGTCCTCGGACTCCTCGTCTAAGGGGTCCTGCTGCGACGAGGGTCGCGAGGCTTCGATGAGTGGTGGCGCGACGGAGTCGCTGAGTATTTGCCAGCTTGGGCACCAACTGGCCGTTTGAGCCGTGCGCGCACTGGCTAGTTGGAGGAGTCCAATCGCTTGGGAGTCGATTTTTCCCTCCATCGCCGCGTCAGAAATCTCCAGTCCCAGCTCACGGGCAAGAGCGGGGAGCGACGGTTTCCAAGGATCCAGGGAAAGGAGCCTGGCGAGCTCTGTTTCCAACCAGGTGCTTTCGCGCGTCAGGCCTGGACAGAAAAAGGCGGAGTGTGGACCTCCCAGCAATGTCAGCGCGGTGCGTAGTTTCGGCGCCAAGCGCTTGGCCACCCGCGGGCCGGTAGCTGAAAAATTGACGGATCCTTTGAGCCAGGCTGTGGTGGCGCGCTCGGGTGAATCCAAGTGGCCTTCCGCTTGAATTGCTTGGGCGATATCAGCCAGCCCGACGGGACAGGATTGTGCTGCCAAGACCCCCTTGCGATTAACGACCAAAAAGCGAGAGTTTTCCTGGCNNCAGAGTAGCATGGAGCTGGGCGCGCCGGAAACACGGGATGCAGCGATCAAACCTCCGAGATGCGACGGGAGAGCCGCAGAAGAGATTGTTTCGCCGAGTTGAAGATCGGCGCATACAGAATGATCGGCAGCGAGACTTTCCTGAGTGGCTCCGGTCAGTAACCAGCGTGCAGATGAACCGGGAGACAGTTCGAGCTGACCCGCCTCTGTTCCGCAAAGAGCGGCAGTCAAAAGGCCGTCCACCCCGGGACGCTTCATGGGCAGTCCGGAAATGATTTCCTGTGCGGTGTGTAAGCGTCGGGCTTCCTCTGCGGTGGCGAGATGGACAAAACGTCGAGCGGGAGATAGTGAGGCAAAAATGGATACTGGATGTCCCCGCGCGCCGGCTTGGGCGTCGCCTATCATCTGACTCACTGCGGTGCGGTCTTCTCGCGGCTTTGAACGATAAAACTCGATCGTCCGTCCGCTTGTTCTCATCACCTGGACGGTGAGCGCAGAGAGCTCCAGGAAGATAGTTTTATCGTGAGACAAGGTCAACCAAGGGAAGGGTTAGATACGCATCCTTTCATCGGCAGTCCGTAAGGTCAATTGAAGCGCAAACCCGTGGCTTGAGCTGCGGTTGCGCGCACCTTCTGCGAATCCGGCCTGGTCTTCAGAGGAGAAGGTGTGGTTGGGGATAAAAAAGCCACCGCGGCGGACCGTGGTGGCTTGGGTGAAAGGGTGGTAAAACTCTCGTCAAATCGCGTGGATCGCGCTCTTCGAGACGGCCAAGCCTGCCTCTTTGATCGCTTCGCTGAACGTCGGATGGGAGTGGATGGTGCGTCCGAGGTCTTCAGCGCTGCCGCCGTATTCCATGTGTGTGACCACCTCGCTGATGAGTTCGCCGGCATTAGCGCCCAGGATTTGGGCGCCGAGGATGCGGTCGGTTTTGGCATCGGCGATGATCTTGACGAATCCGTCGACCGCGCCAGCGGCGATGGCTCGTCCGTTCGCGGCGAAATTGAATTTGCCCACGTTCACAGACAGTCCCCGAGCCTTGGCTACGTCCTCGCCGATTCCAACAGAAGCGACTTCGGGGAAAGTGTAGACAACACCGGGCACCAAATCCCAATTGATGTGGCCCGCTTTGCCGGCAATCCATTCCGCCACCGCAACGCCGTCTTCTTCGGCCTTGTGAGCGAGCATGGGACCCGCCACCACATCGCCGATCGCCCAGATGCCGGGGACGGACGTTTTCAAGTGATGATCGACTTGGATACGTTTCTTGTCGTCCAGAGCGACGCCGATTTTATCCAGGCCAAGTTGATCGGTGAAGGTGCGACGTCCCACAGCGACCAAAACTTTGTCGGCGGGAAACTCTAGAGTCTTTCCGTCGCGTTCCGCGGTCAGCACCCCCTTAGCAAAACCCGTGACCTTTGCTCCTACTTCGATCTTCAAACCCTGTTTTTGGAGAATACGCGTGAAGGTGCGCACCACGTCATCGNNGTCGCGACCAAACAGAGCCGAGTTCGAGCCCAATCGCTCCGCCGCCGACTACGACGAGCTTCTTAGGCACTTCGGTGAAGGCGATGGCATCGTCGCTCGAAACGATGGTTTTGCCGTCGAACTTCATGAACGGCAATTCCACCGGAACCGATCCAGTCGCAATGACGATGTTCTTAGCCGTCAGTTCTGTAGGAGCAGCAGCCTTCCCGTCGGAAGAGCTGGCCGCGATTGACACCGTGTTAGCCGAACTAAAAGAGGCGGTACCGGTGAAAGTGGTCACCTTGCGGGCTTTGGCGAGCTGGCCCACGCCGCCCACCAGTTTGGAAACCACGCTGTCCTTACGCTTCAGCATCGCGCCGAGATCGAGTTCAATCGACCCAAGTTTGATCCCGTGCTCTGCGGCATGCTCGCGAGCGNNCCGAGCTGCGCCGCGCGGATCGCGCAGACATAGCCGCCGGGGCCCGCGCCGATAACGATGAGATCGAAGGACTCCATGAAAGACGGAGATTAAGGATTCGGAATTTGAGATGTGAAACCGGCGAGCCTGGCCTGCGGTTAGACCGACAGGAGGAGACGAGCTGGGTCCTCGATCGCCTGCTTGACCTTGACGAGGAAGGTCACCGCTTCCTTGCCGTCGACGAGACGATGATCGTAGCTCAGCGCCAGATACATCAT
>DKKJ01000095.1 GCA_002455175.1 Opitutaceae bacterium UBA6669 | reverse complement strand
GCTTTTCTCAATTTCCGCATTTCTCCATTTCAGTGTTTCCGCTTTTCGTCTCCTCTCTCCCATACTTCCAGCGTTGACAGAGAACAAATCAGCCTTACCGCTCTTGCTTATCTCATGAAGCTCTCCCGCAGCCTCGCCCTCGTCACGCTTGTCGGCCTCGTCGCCGTCGTCGTAGTCNNCTCTGTTAGTCTAACAGAAACTTTGCCCCCTCTGGCGTCACGCCGGAGGGGGCTTTTTTTGGGCCTCGAATTCCGGTGGCGACGACAGAGGGGGTGTAAAACCACCGTCCTATCTTATGCACTACACCGGAGCCACCCTCCTCACTCGTCTGCTCGAACGCCAGGGCATCACATACCTCGCCGGCATCCCCGGCGGAGCCATTCTGCCTTTCTACGACGCCCTTCATGACAGCCCCCTCCAGCACATCCTCGCTCGCCATGAGCAAGGCGCAGGCTTCATCGCCCAAGGCATGGCTCGGGTCACGGGCCGTGCTGCTGTCTGCGTGGCTACGTCAGGCCCCGGTGCGACCAACCTGATCACCGCGATTGCCGATGCTCGCATGGACTCCATTCCCTTGGTCGCCATCACCGGCCAAGTTCCGCAAACGTTGATCGGCACGGATGCCTTCCAAGAAGTGGATACCTATGGCCTGAGCGTTCCGATTACCAAGCACAACTTCCTGGTGCGCTCACCCGCCGAGTTGCTGGAAGTGGTCCCTCTCGCTTTCCAGCTGGCGGAGTCGGGCCGACCGGGTCCGGTGTTAATCGATTTCCCCAAGGACGTACAGACCGCCTCGATCGAACTTTCTGACGATGACCTGCCGGAACCGGGTCGGCGCCTTCCGACCTCACCCTGCGCAGAGACATCGATTCGCGCGCTCGCTGATTTGCTCTCTCAGGCTCATCGACCCGTCCTTTACCTTGGGGGAGGAATCATTGCTTCTGGCGCCGGTTCCGCCGCCTTGCAACTCGCACGCCGGTTACAGGCGCCGATCGTAAGTTCACTGAATGCCCTAGGCGCCATTCCCACCGAGGATCCCCATCTCCTGGGAATGCTCGGTATGCATGGCACGCGCGCCACTCATTTCCTGCTCGACGAAGCGGATGTCGTTTTCGCCATTGGTGCACGGTTTGATGATCGTGCCACCGGCAAAGTGGCGGAGTTTTGCCCGCGCGCCACTATTGCGCACGTGGACATCGATCGCGCTGAGATCGGCAAAATCAAAAATCCGTTTCTTGGTCTCGTCGGAGACGCGGCGGAGGTACTTACGCGTTTGCACGCGCTGATGTCCACTCCTGTGCCGAATGATCAGTCTGCCCTGGCGCGTGCAGCATGGCTCGCGCAAGCTCAAACGTGGCGGCAGCGTTACCCCGTTCGACAGCCCCCGCGGACGACCGATCCGCTTCACCCGACAAATCTCTGCGCCTTTCTCGGCGAGGTGCTTCCCGCTGACGCCCTCATCACTACCGATGTGGGCCAACACCAGATGTGGGTGGCTCAATGCTACCCGTTCCGTCAACCACGCACCTTCCTCACTTCAGGCGGACTGGGCACGATGGGTTTTGGTTTACCCGCTGCCATTGGCGCAGCGCTGGCTGCCCCAGAGCGACGCGTCGTCTGCATTAGCGGAGATGGCTCCTTCCTCATGAACATGCAAGAGCTAGCCACCCTCGCCGACCACAACCTCTCCGTCGCCGTGGTGATTTTTAACAACAGCCAGTTGGGTCTCGTGCGGCAGCAACAGGAACTCTTTTTTCGTCAACGCTACGCTGCCTCATACTTCTCTACCGGTCCTGATTTCTCCGCCGTGGCCCGAGCCTTTGGAATTCGCGGCTACCGTGTGGATGCTAGCGACAAAGATCCCCTCGCATCGATCGCGGCGGCGCTCGCCCGGCCCGGCCCGTGCTTGATCGACATCGCAGTCACCGATGTTGCCAACGTGCTTCCGATGGTGCCGCCTGGCGCGGCCAACCATCAAACCCTTCACAACGACCCTGCCCAAGAAACGGCAGCGGCCTTCTCCGCCTGAACCCATAATTTCTCAAGCATACTCCATGATCATCGAACTCCTCGTCCGAAACCATCCCGGTACGCTCTCCCACATCACAGGCCTTTTCGCGCGTCGCGCCTACAATCTCGAATCCATCCTCTGCACGCCCGTTGGCAATGGCACCCAAAGTCGCGTTTTTCTCCAAGTCGCAGCGACCCCGACACTCTCTCAAGTAGAGCGACAGCTCGAAAAGCTCCATGACGTACTCTCTCTCCGCGCCCGTCCCGACCTGAGCTCAGATATTTTCCTGGCCAGACTTAGCACAGACTCAGGGACGTCGTCTTAGCTCTCGATCCTTTGCGATCAGTAGACAGCAAAGCCGGCCGTCCTGCTTAGAGGACGGCCGGAAAAATCTACTCTCTAGGAGACAGGAATGCCTGGGTTCCTGACCTGGTATCGTGTAGCAACGCGAGCACCGGAGGCTCCACCCAAACTTCCGGATACGGCACCGACCACGAATGCAGCAAACGTGCCCAAGCAAAACATTGCCAGCGCGTCGGCGGCTTTTTCTGCCGCCTCCTTGGCCTTGAGCTCAGCGGCATCTTTAGCGGCCTTCAAATCTGCCTTCAGGCGATCATACGACGCCACCCAGGCATCCAGGNNAGGGCACGCTCAGCTTCCTGTTGATTAAGATCAGTGTTGGCGGTGATTGCCTGGACGAGGGCCGTGCGATTTTCAGCACGGCTATTTTCCTGTAGCGGATTCACGAACCGTCCCAGAGCCAGACCAATCTCGCGCCGCGCCCGGACAGCGTTAGCGGAAGAATCGTTAGGGGCACCGGCAGTTTCTTCGATAAAGCTGCTGACAGTATCAGCACTTTGTTTGGCCGCGTCTTTGGCTAAGTCAGCGAGTCCACCTGTGGCAGTAGCAGCTGGCTTGGCCGCAGCCGAAAGTCCCCCGCCTACGAGTTTGGCCATATCTCCCATCATCCATCCCGCACCTCCGGCGACAAAAAGTACGCCTGCCACCGTCGCCGCGCACCAGACGATGAGACCATGCAGCCAACCCGAGCCCCGGGTCCCGATGGGGGCGAAACGACCTGCCACCCAACCTCCCAACCAGAGCGAGCACACCGCACTGATTCCCTGAATCAGCAAAGCACCTACCCCGAGTTCAAGAATCGGTCGTTCGTCCGTAAGTGGGCTATAAATCGAGAAGCCGAGACCGGCACCCAGGAGCATAAACAGCACTTGAAACGCCAACGCCGCCGTCAGCCCTCCGATGATTGCAGCCCAGCAAAGGCGTGAACCTGTGATGGCAGTATAGGTAGTGGTAGGCGCACTATAAGTCGTAGCCGATGGTGAGGTCATGAAGAAGTGAGGTTTAGAAATGCTCAGGGCTCCGGCTCTTTCGTTTCGCGTAGTGACTGAGTTGAGACAGTCCCTGAACGAGAGAAGAATCGGTTCTGCGAGAGTACGTATCCCGAGCCGCCAGTTCCGAACCGACGTTTTTCAGGGGCCCGGTAATCGTCCGATAATGGGTGCGGTGTTTGGACCATAACCCTGTAGCGGTTTTCGGAACGCACCCTCTCCATCGACTTGGGTACCCAAACTGTCCGATCGATTTGGGCCCCTACCACATAGCATACGATGATGTCACCACCACGCGGTTACACACCCGAACTGAGGTGAACCTTTCAGCATGACCTTGAACAGGCTCGATCCCGTGGCAACTACAGCCTTGGAGGCCGACTCTGCGCAGGTCGCCCACTTATTAGGAAGAACACCACACGAACGCGTACGCACGTATCTTGCGATTCCATCGCATGAGTGGTTCCAACGGTCTTCCATCCCTCGGCTACCAAGCGACATGCTGTGTGCACATGTAGATTGAAAATAATAGACTCACTCATTGGGATATCGCGGCGCTTTTCATCCACCCCAAACCCCATGTCCTGCCCTTTTCACGACAAGCAACCTGACCCGTTTTCCGAACCCCGACGGAAGGACGGCGTACTGATCAACCCGTTCCAAGGCACACCGATTCCCATGCTGCTTCGCCACGACGAGGTGCGTCGAGCGGCTAAGGACTGGGAAACCTTCAGCTCGGACGCGCCTTTCCGCATCCCGATTCCCAGCGAAGAGAGCGTGCGAACGGTACGGCAATTGCCTCTGGAGATCGATCCGCCGGAGCACTCGGATTACCGAGATATCGTTGAGCCGTTCTTCAATCGTGCCCGCTTGCCCGAGGTCATTGCACAGGTAGAAGGTCTGGTAGGAACACTGGTGACCCAAGCGGTAGCACGCGACTCGATCGAAATCGTCCGCGAATTCGCCATCCCCCTGCAATCTCGCGCACTGGCCTGCTTGGTGAATCTCCCCCAAAGCGAGGCCGACGTCTGGATCAGCTGGGGCATGCACATCTTCCGTGAAGGCGACGGCACGAGCAAAGGCGCGGCGCTCGAAACCTATACCCAGGGTTTGCTCGACCGCGCCGCCGCAGCTCCCGGGGACGATCTTTTCAGCGCTTTGACTCAGGCGCGCTTTCGCGGGCGGCCTCTCACGCGGGAAGAAATGCTCGGGTTCTGTAATATCGTTTTCGCTGGCGGACGCGATACCATCATCAACTCCATCGCCTTTGTAATCGGTCACCTCTCCGCCCACCCCTCTGACTTCGCGTTCCTGCGGGAAGATCCCAAACGCATCATCGGAGCGCGCGAGGAATTCTTCCGCGTGCTCTCGCCGTCTACCCACCTCGCCCGACTCTGTAAACGAGACACGGAACTCCACGGCGTGCCCGTTCGAGCAGGAGATTTGATTTCACTCAACTTTGCCGCGGCTAATTACGACGAATCCGTCTTCGACCAACCAGAGAAAATCCAGCTCGATCGACGCCCCAATCCGCATGTTGCTTTTGGTTTTGGTCCTCATCTCTGCCTGGGCGCGGCCCATGCTCGTCTGGTCGTGCGCAGTCTCCTCAAACTACTCTGTGAGAAGGTAGACTGTATTGAAACCCTCGCCACCGTCGATCGCTACGAAGTCGAAGCGACCTACAAACGGCGCGTGGCTTACGAAAATTTTTCCGTGCGGTTATCACCCCTCTCAGCCACCTAGGCCTAATCCAAAATAGTCCGCTATCCCAAATCATGAAACCAGGCCGACTCGAAAACTTAGTGAGCATCGTCACCGGCGGAGCCTCGGGCTTCGGCGAAAGCATCTGTCGATCCTTCGTGCAGGAAGGTGCACGCGTGATCATCGCCGACCTCAATGAAAGCGCTGGACAAAAACTGGCAGAAACCTTGCAAGGCCAAGGCGCGAAGGCGGAATTCATTCGTACGGACGTCAGCCAATCGGCCGACATGAAGGCAACCGTGGAGGCCGCGGTTCGTGCCTTTGGACGGCTCGACATCATGGTCAATAACGCCGGCATCAGTCATCCCAATCAGTCGATGCTCGATGTGTCCGAGGAGTTCTTCGACCGACTTTTCGCGGTCAATGTGAAGAGCATCTATCACTCCGCCATTCACTGTGTCCCACTCTTCCGTAGCCAGGGCGGCGGGTGCTTTATCAATATTGGCTCCACCGCCGCGGTGCGTCCTAGGCCCGGCCTGTGTTGGTACAGCGGGAGCAAAGGATCCGTGACGCTCCTCACCAAGGCCATGGCTGTCGAGCTGGCACCCGATAAAATTCGCGTCAACGCCCTCAATCCCGCGCTCGCGGAGACCCCTCTCCTGCCAACGTTCCTGGGTGGTTCTGATTCCGCGGAGACTCGTAGTCGGTTTCTCCCTTCGATTCCCCTCGGACGTTTCTGTCAGCCGACCGACGTCGCCCATGCCGCGCTCTTCCTCGCCGACCCCCTTTCCGGATTCGTCACCGGGGTATGCATGGAGGTCGACGGCGGTCGGTGCATTTAACCGCTATATAACAAATACTTGTGTAGGTAGACAGACAGGTCAATGAACACAGTTTAGCTCGCCACCAGCGTGGCTCGAGCGTTTCGGGCCCGAGTTGCGCCACGACGGCTTGGCTCTGGTGTTAAGTCCCGGCATGTTGGCCATTCAACGACTCTATCGGGGCCTATGCGATAACTCTGGTTGGACGCATATAAAATTTTGATACGGCACAAATAATCATAAGCCACAGTCGTAGTATCTCTACCCCATGTATCGCTACGAATTCCTGTTAGCGCTCCGTCGCTTGGGTCGTGCTCGAACCCAACCAGCTCTCCTCCTCCTGACGTTCACCGTCTCCATCACCCTCTCATTGCTGGGATGGTCGCTGTTTCATACGATCTATCTCAAGAACGCTCACTACGATCCTTCGGGCGACTTTTATCACGCCGGTTTGATCGCACCCAATTCCCCCGCCCGACTCTTTCCCGCTTCTCGTGAAATCGTCGACGCCTGGCGGCAAGAGCAGTCGGTCTTTAGCGACTTCGCCCCGGTGGGTCTCTACCGCTCGGCTTATGTTGCGACAGAAAATGGCACCGAGCGATTTTTCAGCGCCAACCTCTCCAGCGAGGCACTCCGTCTGGTCGGTGCCCAACCCCTGATGGGCCGACTCTTTTCGATAGAAGAAGAAAAAGCCGGCTGCGCTCCGGTCATTCTTCTCAGCGAACGCGCTTGGCGAAATCGATTCAACAGCGATCCGGCTATTCTCGGTCGGATCGTTAAAGTCGATGGAGCTCCGGCAGAAGTGGTCGGCGTCATGCCCGCCTCGTTCCGGTTCCCCGACGAGCAGGACATGTGGCAACCGATGGGATTCAACTCGAACGAAATGAACCCCAAAAATCTCGGTTCACAGGAAGTCGTGGTGAGGCTCAAACCCGGGATCTCTGCGGAGCGTGCCAGTCAGGACCTGCGTTTGATCACCGCGCGACTCGGCAGCGAAAACCCAGCCGTGATGCACAAGTTGG
>DKKJ01000143.1:40796-40955 GCA_002455175.1 Opitutaceae bacterium UBA6669 | reverse complement strand
AAGGACAACTGAACCTAATCTAAGCCTTGCCGCACGCGGTCGAGCGATACGGGAACAGAGAGTATCTCTTCTCTCCAAGCCGTTTCCCTGGACGGAAGACCACCGCATCCATCCAGGAGGAAACTCACGTCAGTTAAGACGAGCTGCCGCGTTTTTTGA
>DKKJ01000143.1:0-40770 GCA_002455175.1 Opitutaceae bacterium UBA6669 | reverse complement strand
CTAAGGTACGGATGCCTTCCGCCGTCTTCTCTGTCGCCATGGCGTCCTCGTTGAGAGCAAACCGGAAGCTCTTCTCATCAAAGGTTACCTTAGCTTGAGGGTCCTTGGCCGCATCGGCGACGGAAAGCTTGCGGGTGACCGGCTCGGAGCTGGCGGCCAACTCGGCTAGGAGTGACGGAGCAATCGTCAGGAGATCANNCAGCCCGCTAGTTCGAGAATCTCGCCCTTGTTGCGGAACGAGGCGCCCATGACTTCGGTACGGTAGCCATACTTTTTGTAGTACGAGTAGATGGCAGCCACCGAGCGTACGCCGGGATCTTCGGCCGGAGCATAGTCTTTACCAGTGCTCTTTTTGTACCAATCCAGAATACGACCGACAAAAGGTGAAATCAGCTGCACTCCCGCTTCAGCGCAGGCGACAGCCTGAGGAAACGAGAACAAGAGGGTCAAATTGCAGCGAATTCCTTCCTTTTCGAGGATTTCAGCGGCTTTGATCCCCTCCCATGTCGAGGCAATCTTGATCAAAACGCGGTCCTTTGAAATTCCAGCCGCCTTGTAGAGCGCGATGATTTCGCGAGCTTTCGCAACCGTGCTTTCAGTGTCGAATGAGAGACGGGCATCGACTTCCGTTGAGACGCGGCCGGGGACGATTTTGAGGATTTCCAATCCAAACAACACCAGGAGGCGGTCGATCACGGTGCCGACAGAAGCCGTCGCGCCCGAGTCTTTGATCGCTTGGTCGACCAAGAAGCCGTATCCCGACATGCCCGCGGCCTTGAGGATTAACGACGGGTTCGTCGTCGCATCTTGCGGTGTGAATTCCTTGATCGTGGCAAAATCGCCGGTGTCGGCGACGACCTTGGTGAATGCCTTCAGTTGTTCGAGTTGAGTGGCCATGGAGAAAAAACGGATCAGATGAGAAGAGCGAGTCGTTCGACAAGCGAGAGCTCGCGAGCGAGCAGCAACCTACTGGCTTAGTTCCCCTCGTCGCAATTGGTTTTTCGCCCAGCGAACCGCACCCTCCTCGTTGGTGAAAACACCATCTAGTTGGGCTTCAAAGGCTTCCCCCAAAAGAGGTTTGAAGTTTGGGCTGGGGGATTGCCCTAAAGCGATCAAGTGACGCCCTTGGAGGATTGGTTTAGGGGCTTGAGAGGAGAGCTCTAGGAGACGCGACTTGGCTTTGAGCTTTTCGATCAGGTTGATCGTCTGCGGCGAATAGAGCGGAGGGCGACCAAACGTGTCGGCCATCATCACCAGCGCAAGATCGTCAATCGTGGCGGGTGCTAGTCGACGGGCCAGGCGACGAACCTGGCTGTCACCAAACTCGCTCTTGGGCCCATGGTGGTGAACCAAGTGGTTGACTACCAGGGGTACGATATAGGGTTCAAGGTCGTGTGGTGCCCCGATGCGGGCGAGGAAGGCACTCGAGACAGGAGCACCGGCTGCCTCGTGGCCGGGGCTGATCCATCGCAAGACATCTCGTCGGGGCGCGTAGACCGTAGTCGCGGGTTTGCCGAAGTCGTGGGCGAGCACCGCGAGGAGAAGTAGGCGGCGGCGTTCGAAAGGCAGCTTAGCCCAGGATGGTAGCCGAACCAAGGCATCGCAACAGTGTTGCGTGTGAGTAAAGACATCGCCTTCGGGGTGCCATTCTGGTTCCTGCTGACAGCCTCGAAGAGCGGCGATTTCGGGGAAGTGTTTGAGCCACCCGGTCTCTTCAAGGACAGTGAGGCCGTTGGAGGGTTTCTCCGATTTGGTGGCCCACTTTTCCCATTCGCCCCATACCCTTTCGACCGGAAGTTCAGAGTAGGTGTCGACGATCGACCGACTGATGGCGGCGGTTTCCGGAGCTAGAGTCAGGCTGAAGCGAGCTGCGAATTGCATGGCGCGCAGCACTCGGAGAGGGTCTTCAACAAATGCCGGGCCAGTGTGGCGGAGCACCCGTTGACGCAAGTCCGCCTCCCCGCCGAGTGGGTCAATCAAGCGGTCTTCAAAGGGGTCCCACGAGATCGCGTTGAGAGTGAAGTCGCGACGTAGGGCGGCCTCGGCGTCGCTGTGCGACGGGTCCGGGTGAACCGCGAATCCGCGATGTCCGGCGCCGGTTTTGGATTCTCTCCTAGGAAGGCTGAAATCGTAGTCATGGCCGTCCCGGGTCCGGAGTTTGATCACGCCGAAGCTGCGTCCGATGACATCCGTCGCACCGAAAGGAGCCAGAGCGCTCTGGAGCTGCTCGAAGTCCACCCCCCCGACCTCGACATCGAAATCCTTCGGCTCCAGCCCAAGTAATTCGTCGCGCACGCATCCTCCGACCAATCGAGGCCGGCCACGTACGCGAAGCGCATTCAGGGGTTCGCGAAGAGAGTCCGGCAGACGCATCGCTCAGGGGTGCTTTCGTGAGGGCATAAACGCCACCAGAATCCGGCCCACGATGAAAAAGAGTCCACCGATGGGGGTCACCGGCCCTAGGCCTCGGACCCCGTAGAGGGCGAGGATGTAAAGAGAACCTGAAAAAAGCAGGGTGCCAATTCCCCAACACACCGCCATCACCGTGAATATTCTTGGAAGAGGTGATGAATTATTCGCGAGCGTTGCGGATGGGTGAGCTAGGAAAGCGAGCGCGGGAAGCGCTGTAGCATGAATTAGATGATATAATACCGCGGTCTGCCAAACCTCCAGTCGGCCGTTAGCCACGAGCTGGCTACGTAGCGCATGGGCCCCAAACGCTCCCAAGCCCACTGCGGTGACCCCGGCTATCGAAGCAATAGTCTTAATAATTTTCATTTGTGAGACAGCTTGGCCCGTCGTCTGCTATGGAACCATGAATAGTTTCACTGGTCTCGGGGCTATCGCTGAATGACACGAAAACGTTAAACCTTGTGTTTTACAACCTCGTGTTGTTCGGTGACAGCTCGCCGTCCTTACTAGACGGCGCTTAAGAAACTACAGAACAACAACAACATGAAAAAGACTGCCTTAATCCTAGCCCTCCTCGCGGGGGGTGTCGTCGCGCAAGCGCAAACTCCGGTGGTACAAGAGAGCACGCTCTCCTACTCCGTTACGGTCGACTTCCCATATGCTAGCAAGTATGTGTTCCGCGGGGTTGAACTGGCTAAGGACTCCCTCCAGCCCTCGATCGAAGTTGCCTCTGGCAATTTTTATGCAGGCGTTTGGACGAATCAGCCAATCACCAACAACACCGATAACGAATTCGATTTCTATGCGGGCTACGGCATTCCTCTGAATGACGTTTGGAAGCTCGATGTCGGTGGTACCTTCTACTACTACCCAGAAGCTGACAAGTCGTCGTACGATGAGCACACGTTCGAAGGTTATGTTGGTTTGACCGGTACGGTCCAAGGCTTCACCCCTGGGATCTACGCGTATTATGATTTTGATCTGAAGGCGTTTACGGTTCAAGGTTCGGTGGGTTACAGCGTTCCGCTGGAATCCTCGGGCACCTCGCTNNAGACTTCACCGCTACCTTGGGCAATGTCTCGCCCGATCACGGTGATGACTACCTCTATTGGGGTGTCGGCGTGAATCTGCCTTTCAAGCTGACGGATAAGGCCACCTTCGCGGTGGGAGTCCAATATGCCTCGAACGATCTCGATGGAGCCGATGGCGATCACCTGTGGTTCACCACCGGTCTGACCGTCGGTTTCTAATAGGTCCTCGACCCGGCTAATTACTAGCAATTGTCTGCCGCCCGCCTCAGTTTTTGAGGCGGGGTTTTTATTCTCGTGGGAAAGCTGTTGACACGAGTTCCGGCAAATGTACCCCTTGGCCCCTTTTCTCATGAAAACGTTCCTCGCCAAAAACGAGACCTTGCCGCAACCCAAATGGTATCTCATCGATGCCGAGGGTGAAGTGCTGGGCCGTCTCGCCGTGAAGGCCGCGAACATCATCCGCGGTCGCACGAAAGCTTCTTACACTCCCAATGTGGACACCGGCGACTACGTCGTGATCATCAACGCTGAAAAAGTCGCGCTGACCGGTAAGAAGGAGGAGCAGAACTCCTACATGTTTTTCTCTGGTTTCGTGGGTGGCGANNCCGCTCGGTGAGCCAGCAACGGGAGCGTCGTCCCGAGTTCATGATCGAGCACGCCGTCAAGGGGATGCTGCCGAAGAACCGGATCGCTGCCAAGATGCTGATGAAGCTGCGGGTGTTCGCTGGAACGGCGCACACTCATGAAGCGCAGAATCCTATTAAGATCTCCGTTTGATTCCGACTATGAGCGCCACTGCAACCAATGTTTTTACCGCTACGGGTCGCCGCAAGACGGCTACGGCTCGGGTGCGTCTCCTTGAAGGTTCCGGCAAGTTGATCGCCAACGGCCGTGACTTCGAAAAGTATTTCTCCCACGAAAACTTTGCTAAGCAGGCCTACTCTCCCTTGTTGACNNGACGGTCGAACTCCGCGACAAAGTTGACGTGATGGTGAACGTGGTCGGTGGTGGCGTTTCCGGTCAGGCGGGCGCAACCGCTCATGGAATCGCTCGTGCCTCGCAGAAGATGAATCCGGAATACCGCGCGGCCCTCAAGAAGGCGGGCCATATCACGCGCGATCCGCGCGAGAAGGAACGTAAGAAGCCTGGTCAACCGGGTGCTCGTAAGCGCTTCCAATTCTCCAAGCGCTAATTCGGCTCCACTGTTTTTCCAGCCGCCTTCACAGCAAGGCGGCTTTTTTTTGCCCAAGTGCGGAGAATTGGGGTGGTGTCCCCTTTTCTTTCGCTGGTTCTCTTCTATTGTAGCCTTCGGCCATTTCTGTGTCCCCGGCCTTTTTGGTAAGCGGACTTTTCGATCAACTGACTTTTTCTTCCATCATGAATGTAGGTGTTGTGGGTGCATCCGGTTATTCGGGCGAACTTCTGGTCAAGCTGCTTCTCGGACATCCCCGCGTGAAGCTGACGACAGTGACCTCGCGCTCTCAGGTCGGCAAAGCGCTGGCGCAGGTGATTCCCTCCCTGCGTGGCCTGGATCGGGGGTTGACCTTCACAGACTCAGATCCGGCGGCGATTGCCGGACGTGAACTGGATGTCGTTTTCCTGGCTTTGCCCCATGGGGCGGCGGCTGACTTTGCCAAAGTACTGGTTCCCGCGGGCAAGCGGGTCATCGATCTCAGCGCCGATTTCCGTATCGCTGATTTGGCTACGTATGAACGTTACTACGGAAAGCACCACGCGCCAGAATTGTTGTCGCAGGCCCGTTTTGTCCTCCCAGAAATCACGCCTCCGGCCTGGAAGAACGAAGTTAAGTTGGTGGCGGCTCCGGGCTGTTACCCGACCAGTGTATTGGTTCCGCTAGTACCGCTGTTGAAGGCGGGGGTGGTTTCACGCGAGCATATCGTCGTCAACTCGTTGAGCGGAGTGAGTGGGGCGGGGCGGAAAGTAGACGAAATGTACCTTTACGTTGAGCGTGCGGAAAGCGCGAAGGCTTATGGACTAGTGAAGCACCGTCACCTTGCGGAAATTGAAGAGCAGCTGGCGCTGCACACGGGCGGCAGCGCGGTCATCCAGTTTAATCCCCATCTTGCGCCGATGCGAAGGGGGATTGCTACGACCATCACTGTGCCTGCGGCGACGGGAGCGACGCTTGATGGAGTGTACGCCGCCTGGAGAGAAGCCTATGGGGCATCTTCCTTCGTCCAGATCCTTCCCACGGGAGAGACTCCGGACACGGCTTACGTGGTGGGCACGAACCGGGTGGACATGTCCGCGGTCTACGATCCGCGGACCCGTAACTTCGTCATCACCTCGGCGGAGGATAACCTTTTCAAGGGGGCCAGTGGCCAGGCGGTGCAGATCATGAATCTCTGGCTCGGGTTTCCGGAAACGACCGGACTGGTGTAGTCGGTTCCCGCTGACACGCATCCCCGGTCGGTAGGCAAACGGGGAGGCGTCGATTGGAACTTTAACTGTGGTAATCTGCGTTTTCGCTCACGTATTCGTGGGTCAGGTCTCCACCGAAAATGACCGTGGTGGCCTGTCCAAGTCCGAGGTCGAGATCGATCTCCACGCAACGTTCATGTGGGGGATAATCGATCGGAGGCGTGAACACGCCATCCTTAGGTGCGTCGCTGGTGTAGAGTTCGGCGTGGCGGAGGTGATTGACCAAGGCTGACTCCTTTTGTGGGTTCAATTGGAAGACCCCGTTGGCGAAGATTTCAATTCCGCCAATCTTTGCTCGCAGGCGCGAGAGATCGACCGTCATGTCGCGTGCTCCCACGGCTTTTCCGATCGCTTGAATAAGTCGGCCGACGTTGGGGTCATTCCCAGCGATCGCGCACTTAAACAGCGGGGCGTTGACGATGGCTTTGCCCAAGTGTCGCGCCAATTCAACATCCGGAGCTCCGGTAATGGATACTCGGATCACGTGGCGTATGCCCTCGCCATTGCGAACAACGTCCTCGGCAAGATCGCGGCAAATCTGAGTGAGGGCCGCTTCAAACGCCGAGAGATCCTCACATGGTGTTAACCCTGAGGATACGGCCAGCACGGTGTCGGACGTGCTCGTGTCGCTATCGACGCTGATCGTGTTAAAGCTGACATCCACGGCACGCTGCAAAAGCGTGCGGAGTGTTTCTCTAGGGACTTTGAGGTCGGTCAAAATATAAACCAACATCGTAGCGAGGTTGGGTTCGACCATGCCCGCGCCCTTGGCGATGCNNCAGTCCCCAACCGATGATTCCGGTGGAGCAGGGGAGCACCGCGGTGGTCGGGATCTGTAGCAGCCGGGCAGTCTCAGCGGTGATACGCTCGGCGGTGGCGACGCCGTCGGGTGCGCACACGTTAGAGATCTTGTTGTTGATGATGACCGCTCCCAGGGTGGGTTCCTTGAGGCGCTCGCGACCGATCAGAATCGGTGCCCCTGGGAAAGCGTTGCGAGTGAACATCGCGGCAAAGTCCGGGGAGGGTTGATCGAGCGCGAGCAGCGTTAGCCCCATGCGTGCAGGCTTAGGCGCCTCCTTGGGCATGAAATCGAAACGCGTGGTTCCGACACGAAAGCCGGCCGGTAGAATCGCCTGGCTGGCTAGCNNGAAAACGACAAGGACGTACTCGGCACTGTCCACACCTGTGAGTGGAAGCCGGCAGAGTGAAGCCGATTCTTTTCCGCCGAGGTGCCGTTGAGCGGCAATTAGTCATTTCTGAACCCGGAAAACTTGGGTGCTCCTCACGTTTTTTATGGAAAGCCCCGGGCTAGGACGGTTATGGCTAGGTTTATTCTGCTGATACCGTGGCTGGCCTTGAATCCGTCTTCTCTCCGATTCCACGTCTCTGATCACACGAGAGAGCGTCAGCACGAACCTTCATGAACGTTACTGAAATCACTGCCAAGGCCAAGGTGCTGCTAGAGGCCCTTCCTTATATTCAGGATTTTCGCGGATCCACTTTCGTNNGCTTCATGGATGACCCTGACCCGGTCATCCGCTCGCGCGTCGCCTACGACATCGCGTTTCTGGCGGCCTGCGGTATCAATGTCGTTGTCGTCCATGGCGGAGGCAAAGCCATTACGAAAGCGATGGAAGGCTCCGGGAAAGCGGCGAAATTCATCAATGGCCTGCGCGTCACCGACGAAGCCACCGTTGAAATCGTCAAGAAGACCCTGGATGAGGTGGTCAACAAGGACGTTTGTGATGCCATTGCTCGGGCGAAGGGTCGCCCCAAAGGCTTGGCCGGAGATGCGGTTTTGGTCTGCCAAAAGCTCACCCACGACGATGATGGCAATCCCATCGATCTCGGATACGTCGGCGAGGTGACGGAAGTGAAGGTCAAGTTGATCAAAAAAGAGATCGCCGACGGTTACATTCCGGTAATTTCCCCCGTGGCTGAAGGTTACGATGGCAAACCCTACAACGTGAACGCCGATTTGGTGGCGGGGCGGGTTGCGAGTGCTCTCCATGCCCGTCGTTTGGTTTACATGAGCGATGTGCCCGGACTTCTGTCGGCACCGCCCGATCCCGCGTCGTTGATTTCCACGCTCAAGATTTCCCAAGTGGATGCGTTGAAGCAAAAAGGTGTGATCGACAAGGGTATGCGTCCGAAAGTGGGAAGTGCTATTCGCGCCCTCCAAGAAGGGGTTCAGCGAGTCCATTTCGTGGATGGACGTTTAGCGCATTCTCTTCTGCTGGAGATCTTCACCGACAAGGGGATTGGAACTGAGATTGTCCACGGGTGAGGTCTCCGTTGGTCGGGGAGGACAGCTGGGTTCGAGAAAACCGTAGCACTGCGCTGGCTCTTGCTGGCGCGGGCTGGCATCTCGCGCTTGCCGTGACAGAGAAATCCACGAGGCTGGGGCTTTCCTTCCATGCAACCTTCCGTTGTTCGCACTCAAACTGCTGATCTCTATGATGCGCATGTTCTCAAGAACTATGCGCGTGCTGCGCTCACGCTGGTTCGTGGTCGTGGGGCCTTGGTCTGGGATGACGAAGGCAAGCAGTACTTGGATTTCACCTCGGGTATCGCGGTCAGCGCGTTAGGACATTGTCACCCTCACTGGGTGGCCGCCGTCCAACGCCAGGCGGGTGAACTGATTCATACCAGCAATCTCTTTCGGAATCCCAATCAGGCAGAGCTAGCCCGGCGGCTCATCGGTTATGCCGGTCCTGGCCGGGTTTTCTTTTGTAATAGTGGCGCCGAGGCAAATGAAGCGTTGATCAAGCTTGCGCGCTTGCACGGGGTACAAAAAGCCGGTGGGCGAGAGGGTGTTTGCTATCAGATTATCTGCGCCAAGCAGGCCTTTCACGGCCGGACGTTTGGCGGCATGAGTGCAACGCCCCAAGAAAAGATTCAGAAGGGATTCCGTCCTCTCACACCAGGCTTCTCCTTTGGTGAGCTCAACAATCTCGAGAGCTTCGCGAGTTTGATCACCGAGCAAACCGCTGCGATTTTTGTGGAGACCATTCAAGGTGAGGGCGGCGTCCACGCCTGTACTCCCGAGTTCCTCAGGGGCCTGCGCGCGCTCTGCGATCAGCACAAGCTCCTCCTGATGCTCGATGAAGTCCAATGCGGCATTGGTCGGACGGGTGCGTTTTACGCTTTCGAGCACGCGGGAATTCGACCCGATGCGATTGGCATGGCCAAAGGATTGGGTGGAGGATTCCCGATTGGAGCCATGTGGGTCGGAGAGAAGGCAGCGGACCTGTTTCATCCTGGCTCTCACGGAACCACGTTTGGAGGAACGCCGCTCGCCTGTGCGGCTGCCTTGGCTGTTCTCGATATTATCGAGAAGGAACACCTACTGGAAAAAGTTCGGCGTAATTGTATCCCTTGGATTCTCGAGCTGAAGAAACTAGCCACGGAATTTCCTCAGCACCTCACGGACGTGCGCGGATACGGTTACCTGGTTGGGCTGCAAATGAGCGGCGATCCTGCGCCGTACCTCGCGGCGTTGCGGGACGCAGGCATGTTGGTACCGTCGGCAGGCGGCAATGTGATCCGGTTGCTGCCTCCGCTGACGGCGACCCCGGAGGAGCTGGAGCAGAGCGTGCAGATCCTCCGGAAGGTTTTCAAAGATCGCGCCTAATTTGGGACCTTAAGCAAGCGTACCCAGGGAGCGGCTCCCTGCCTTTTCCACTCGCACCGCCTGCTTTTTCCCGGCAAGGTGCATGGTTTCTTATTTCGACATGAATCACTTCCTCAAAGAGACTGACTTCTCACCGCAAGATGCGGCTGAAGTCTTCGCCATGGCTCGAGAGTTTAAGGCCAAGCGAGGGCGTCAAGCGACGCCGGTCTTGGCTGGGCAAACGTGGGCGATGATTTTTTCCAAATCATCCACACGGACCCGTGTTTCTTTCGAAGTAGGAATTCATGAGCTCGGGGGAAATCCGCTTTTCCTCAACCGCAACGACATCCAGCTCGGACGAGGGGAGTCGATCGAAGACACCGCCCAAGTCCTTTCTCGCTTTGTACACGGTCTCATCGTGCGGACGTTCGACCATCAGGATGTGGAGCGTTTGGCCGCGGCGGGTTCGGTCCCTGTGATCAACGCGCTGACGGATTTCCTCCATCCCTGCCAAATTTACACCGATGCCTTCACCGCTGCGGAGCGCTGGAGCACGACCAAGGGTGGTGATCTCCTGGGATCACTGCGCGGTCGCAAAATCGCCTTCCTGGGTGATACGGCGTGCAACATGGCCTACTCGTGGGTTCTGGGCGCGAATCTTTTCGGAATGGAAATTTCTCTGGGCGGTCCTGAGGCCTTTCGTCCGACCGCTGAATTTGACGCCTTCCTCGCCAAAGAAGGGTTTGCTGGTGGGTATACCTTCACGACGGACCCGGTGGCGGCAGTGAAAAACGCTGACATCGTTTACACGGACGTGTGGGTGAGCATGGGCAAGGAGGAGGAGTCGAAGCAACGGCTCCGCACGCTTGCTCCTTACCAAGTGACCATGGATCTCTTCCGGGCGGCACGACCCGACGCGTATTTTCTGCACTGTCTTCCCGCACATCCCGGCGAGGAAGTGACCCAAGAGGTCCTCAGCAGCCCGCGGAGCGTGATTTTCGATCAGGCTGAGAACCGGCTCCACGTGCAGAAGGCGATTATGGCCAAGCTCGTGCAGTCGCGCACTTAACCTGGGTCATACCTCTATTTTTCGAGCGCATCTTCGCGCTTTTTCAAACTCCTCAGTCGGCAGTTTTTTGCCCCTCACGTGGGCGTTTCACACACAACGAAGTCTCCATGAAAATCGTCCTCGCCTACTCCGGCGGCCTCGACACCTCGGTCATTGTTAAATGGCTCAAGGAAACCTACGACGCAGAGATCGTCACCTTCGCGGCCGATATCGGCCAGGAGGAAGAGCTGAAAGGCCTTCCGCAAAAAGCGCGGAAGACAGGCGCTTCTAAGCATTACACCCTCGATCTGGTCGAGGAGTTTGCCCGCGATTTCATCTACCCGATGATTCGTGCCAACGCGGTGTATGAGGGCCAGTATTACCTCGGCACCTCCATTGCGCGTCCGCTGATCGCCAAGGCTCAGATCGATATCGCGAAGAAGGAAAAAGCGGATACGGTGGCTCACGGGGCGACCGGTAAAGGTAATGATCAGTGCCGGTTCGAGCTGACCTACATGGCGCTCGCGCCGAACCTGGAAATCCTCGCGCCTTGGAAGATCGATGCGTTTCGCGATCTCTTCCCCGGACGGGCTGAGATGATTGCTTACTGTCAGGAGCACAAGATTCCAGTCGAAGCTTCGCTCAAGAAGCCGTACTCGATGGATCGCAATCTCCTTCACATTTCCTATGAGGCGGGAATTCTGGAAGACCCTTGGTTCGATCCGACGTCCAAGGACAACCAGAAGATGTTCAAGCTCTCGGTTTCACCTGAGCAGGCTCCGAACAAAGCAGAAGAGATCGAGCTCGAGTTCCTCAAGGGGGATTGCGTGGCGGTCAATGGAAAGAAACTCAGTCCTGCCGGCGTGCTCAAGGCGCTCAATCAACTGGGCGGCAAACACGGAATCGGACGTGTGGATTTGGTGGAAAACCGTTTTGTGGGTATGAAGTCGCGTGGAGTCTATGAAACTCCTGGTGGCACTATCCTCATGCAAGCACACCGTCAGATCGAGAGTCTCACGCTGGATCGGGAAGTGCAGCACTTGCGCGACTCTTTGATCCCGAAGTATGCCGAACTGGTTTATTACGGTTTCTGGTTCGCCCCAGAACGCGAGGCCCTGCAGGCTTTGGTGGACGAGAGCCAGAAGTATGTCAGCGGCACCGTTCGTTTGAAGCTCTACAAGGGCAACATCATCACGACGGGCCGGAAGTCGAAGTACTCCCTCTACGACCCACACATTGCCTCCATGGAAGGCGTCAAGAGCTGGTACAATCAAAACGATGCCACTGGCTTTATCCGTCTAAATGGGTTGCGCTTGCGCGCCCGAAATATCGCTCAGGGCGGACCAAAGGTTTGATACCGATCTGAAAATCGATCGACAACAAGGCCCTCCGTAGCGAGGGCCTTTTTTTTCACGAGATGCAGACAGCGCTATTACTCTTTTCCGTTCACAAAGAGGTAAGCGAAAGCAGCGACGACTCCTCCCGCGAGATCCGCGAGCACGTAGACGGGAAGTTGCGCTGTTTTTACTAACCCCGAGAGCACGATCCCCAGACCCACCGCCGGATTAAAGGCCCCTCCCGAGATTCCGCCTACGGAGATGGCTCCCACCAGCACGGTGAAGCCGATGGCGAGCCCATAGAAAGAGTTGCCAGCCGTGGTTTTTGCCGTGGCCGTATTCAGAACCACCCAGGCGAGGGCGAAGGTGAAAAGGAACTCGACAATGATGGACGGCATGAGGGCAAAGCCGGCAGGGCCGATCACAGGTTTTCCAATGACTGAAACCACGACCCCGGCGGCGGCGGCGGCGCCACCAAATTGAGCAATCCAGTAAGGAATGAGTTCTGCGAAAGGAAGTTTTCCGCGGATTGCAGCGGCGAGGGAGACGGCAGGGTTGTAGTGACCACCGGATACATGGCCGCCTGCGTACACCATGACCATCAGGACTGATCCAATGGCTAACGGGGCAAGTGGGCTTCCGCTTTGTACAGAGAAACCAATCGCTGCGATGAAGAAGAATGTACCGATGAACTCTACCAAGTATTTTTTCATAGGAGGGGTTTGGGGGATTTTCCGACGGGGAGAAGCGTTGCGGTACAGAACAGACTTGCGCAAGTCTCCAGCAATGAAGCGATAAGTTGTCATTAGCCACTTTTTCCATTTGCTCTCATTTCTTCATGCCACTCACGAAAGCCGAGATTTCGCGTCTGCGCTCGCTGCACGAAAAGAAGCACCGGGAAACGTTGGGCCTCTTCGTTGTCGAGGGAGAGAAAGTGATCAGAGAATTACTTGCGGAAGGCGGAATTATCGACGAGTTCTACGTCACTGAGGCGTCGGTTGTGTCAAAGGAAGGCGTGGAGCAGCGGCTGATCAGCGCGGCGGAGATGTCGCGGATCAGTCATTTTCCTACGCCTTCGCGCGCGCTCGCCGTGGGAAAACTCGTTCGCAGAACGCTTGCTCACGATCTCTTGAACCAAGGGCTCACCCTCGTACTCGATGCCCTCCAGGATGCGGGAAACGTGGGCACTCTTCTGCGTATCGCGGATTGGTTTGGGGTCGCTCGTGTCGTGATGTCTGCCGACTGCGCGGACCTCTATTCGCAAAAAGTTATCAACGCGAGCATGGGCTCTTTCCATCGCGTTCCGACCTATGTAGCCGATCTTAAAGACGCCTTGGCGAACGTGAAACTGCAGGTCCCGATTTTGGGGTGTGATCTTCACGGTGAGCCGTTGGGGACAATAGGAGGGTTGGCAGATGCGGTGATTGTTATGGGAAGCGAAGGGCGAGGGTTGTCGGATGCGGTTGCCCGGCATGTGACGCGTCGTGTCACCATCCCTCGTTATGGCGCCGCGGAGTCCTTGAATGTAGCGGTTGCGGCCGGCATTGTATGCGCTCACCTTCGGTCGGCGGTGTAGCCAAGCGCTCGCTGTCGCGCTGGCAGCGCTATGGGTACGTGAGCGGACGCGACCGCCTTCTGATCGCATGACTATTGGTTAGCCATTTCTACCTAAACCGCTATGATAGGCGTTTTATGGCTAATGTGGCACCACCAGATCGACGTCCGCCGGTAAAGGACTTCGCCTCCGTGTTTGCACGTTTGCGCCCGCAAATGGCTGCCTTGGACGCCTTTCTCCGTGAACAGATCGCAGCGTTCGAGCCGGAGATCCGTACTATGGCGGATTACTGCATCGATACTTCGGGGAAACGCATTCGGCCCGCCCTCGTTTTTCTGAGTGGGTGGAGTGACGATGGGGCGATTTCACCGGAGTTGGTGCGTGTGGCTGCGGTGGTCGAGTTAGTGCACTTGGCCACGCTCGTTCACGACGACATCATGGACGAGGCTGACCTGCGACGTGGGCGGCGANNTCGCGCGAATACGGACCTGAAGCGGCGGTTTTACTCGGTGATGCCCTCTTCGCGCATGCGCTCCACTTGGCATCGCTTTTTCCCACCCCGAACGTCTGCCGAGCGGTGTCCGATTCTACACGTAAGGTGTGTGCGGGTGAGATTATCCAGACCCTGCGGCGCCGCAGTGCGGCGGTCTCGCTTGCGGATTATCAGCGAGTCATCGACCTCAAGACGGCGGAGCTTTTCCGCCTCTCCTGTGCATTGGGCAGCGAATTAGGCGGGTTACCAGGGCCATTCGTAGAAGCAGCGGGGCTTTACGGCCGGCAGTTGGGAATCGCCTACCAGATTTACGATGATCTGGCCGACTACTATGGCCATGAGAAACGTATTGGTAAAACGCTGGGAACAGACTTGGTGAGCGGCAAAGTGACACTTCCCCTCCTTCATTTGTCGGAACGCCTCTCCGCCGTGGAACGAGAGCAGCTATTTGCGGAAGTGCGTGGAGAACGGGTGCCGCAACCGGCGCAGTGGATAGCTAAGATGGACGAGCACGGCGTGTTTTCTTCGGTGGCAGCCGCGATCGAAACCGAGGTGTCCAGTGGCGAAGCCGCATTGTCGAGCTTCACCTCACTCAAGCCGGTGGCAGGCTTGCGCCAATTAGGTGATGTGCTTCGGGAACAAGTGCTCGCCCTTCGTTCGCCCTTAGCTGCGACTTAGGCTTGGTCGTCAGCTATCGGTAAAATGCCGGTTGGGCGGCTCGGATGGCAAAATCCGTTTGCGCCGTTTCCATCTTTCATCAGTGTCGGGGTGCCATGAATCCCGCAGCCAAAGCCCTGACGAAGACGCTGGTCGCTTCGCCGGAGCGTCAGCTGGAAGCGGACTCGGATTGGGCTGTCGTCCAACGGGTGCAGAGCGGGAATGTCGCCGACTTTGATGCGCTGATCCGAAAATACCGAGAGCGCGTCTACTCCGTGGTTTATAACATGACCTCCAACCGGGAGGATGCCGCGGACTTGACGCAAGACGCCTTCATTAAGGCGTTCCAGTCCATCCATCGGTTTCAGGGGCAATCCTCTTTCTTTACCTGGCTCTATCGGATTGCTGTAAACGGGACCCTTTCACACCTGCGGAAGAATAGGCTCCGAACCTTTTTTAGCTTCGAAAAGGTTCACGAAGAGGACAAAGGCGGGGAGGTACTCTCACAACTCACTGATAAAAAGGGGGGTGACCGTGAGCTGTTCGTGAAGGAGCTCCAGGAAAAATTGAACGAAGCTATGCNNCGAACGAGGCGATGCAGAAGTTGTCTATCAAGCATCGAACCGTGGTGACTTTATTCGAAATCGATGGGCTGAGTCATGAAGAGATCGCTGAGGTCATGGAGTGCTCCGTGGGCACGGTAAGGTCGCGTTTGCACTACGCGAAACAACTTCTTCAATCAGAACTGCAGGTTTACGTCCGTACCTAATGCTAGAACAACAACCGGATACCCGAAAAGTTAGTCTCGAGGATTTGTTGCGGCTCAAGCGGGCGGAGCGTCCAGAGCCCGTCTTTTGGGATCGTTTCGAACAGGAGCTGCGCGCAAAGCAGCTTGCTGCGATCGTTGAGCGCCGCCCCTGGTGGCAGCTTGATCTTTCCCGCTTGGTAGCGTCCGTGAGTCGTCTCAAGCTTCCGCTGGGAGCGACGGCTGTCCTGACGCTGACCCTGATAGGGGTGAGGGAGTACCGGCAGTCTCACGATTCGGGCCCGGCTCAGCCTGCTTCGATCGATCTTGCTACTGCGGCGGGGTCTTCGGCTGACGTTGACCAGTCTGAGGCGATCACGCCGACAGTCACGGCTGCTCCTGTCATGGTCGCGCAGGTCGCTGACCGTTCTGAGCGGTCTCAAGACGGGGTGGTGTCCACAACGGCACATCTACCCGCTGCTGTTGCTCCGGCGAAAAGCTATGCGGTTGTGTCCGATTCTGGCCTGATCCGCGAAGATTCGGGTACGCCCTATTTGAGCCGGATGATTCCCTNNTTCGACCACTGCGTTGGTCTCTGGCGTAACTCGTTCCTTGGAACCGACGTTGGTGGGCCTGCGGGATGCGCATTTGGAGATAGGAACTCTTCCGACCTCATCCACGCTGAAACTGGTTTCGTCCTCCGACCGGGTGGTTCGCGTGGAGGAACCGTTGGCAAAAGTGGCAGGCCCAGCGGACTCTCAACGTGCGCGCCTGGCAACGTATGTGGCCGCGGCTTTTCGCTCGGACAATTCACATCCATCTACCTCGGATCGCACACGTGAGCGTGCGATTAGCCGCATGAGCGACGACGAACTCTACAGTAGCGCAAGTCGTTTTGGCGTGGCGGGGGCATCTGGTGGTGGGCTACGTCTCAACTTCTAGTTCGATCTCCTGCAACGGCAGCAAGGTGTTTACGATTTCGACCCCGCGGTGACGCGGGGTTNNAACGTGATTCTATGGGTGAGCTGCCGGTTCCGGCGGAGGCCCTCTATGGTGCTTCCACTCAGCGGGCAGTTCTGAATTTCCCTATCAGTGGTCGACCGCTGCCAGAGCGTTTTATCCGCGCCTTGGGTCTGGTGAAGTGGGCCACTGCCACCGCAAATGAGTCGCTCGGCCTTCTCGCGGCGACGAAAGCGAAATGGATCCAGGCGGCAGCCCGAGAAGTGGCGGAAGGGAAGTGGACTTCGCACTTCCCAGTAGATGTTTTCCAAACGGGTTCGGCGACTTCGACCCACACCAATGCCAACGAAGTCATCGCCAATCGCGCGAGCCAGCTGGCAGGAGAGGCGATTGGCTCGAAACGGCCCGTTCACCCGAACGACGACGTCAATTTCGGTCAGTCGTCCAACGACGTCATCCCGACCGCGATCCAGGTCAGCGCGGTGCTCGTCGCCAGCGAGCAGCTCTTCCCATCATTGGAAAAATTGACGGCTTCGCTTGAGCAGAAAGCGGATGCCTTCACGGAGGTTATCAAGATCGGGCGTACTCACTTAATGGATGCGACTCCGATGACGTTGGGGCAGGAGTTTTCTGGATACGCGCGACAAGCTCGCAAATCTATCGAGCGTGCCCGACGTGGTGTGGAGGCTTTAATTGAATTGGCCATCGGGGGAACAGCGGTGGGTACGGGCATCAATCGGCACCCCGATTTTCCTGCAGCAGTGTGTCGTCTCTTAAGCCAGGAAACCGGATTGAGTTTCCGCGAGGCGGCCAATCATTTTGAAGCGCAAGGAGGCCGTGATGATGCGGTGGAGGTGGCAGGGGTGTTGGCGACGATCGCGGCGAGTTTGACGAAGATTGCTAGCGACGTCCGCTGGCTGGGATCAGGTCCACGAGCAGGGTTAGGAGAGTTGAAAATCCCAGCGACCCAGCCGGGCAGCTCTATTATGCCAGGCAAGGTCAATCCGGTCATGAGTGAGATGTTAATCCAAGTGTGTCTCTACTCCCAGGGCCTGACGCAGACGGTGGTGCTCTGCGGCCGGGACGGGCACTTTGAATTGAATGTCACGCTTCCCTTGATAGCCCACGCTCTGCTCGAATCGATTCACTGCCTGGCGAACGGAACCCGAGTATTTGCCGAGCGATGCATTGAGGGATTGGAAGTTGACAGCGTGCGTTGCCAAGAGTTGGTTGATCGCTCGCTGATGCTGGTTACAGCGCTCAATCCACTCATTGGATACGATGCCGCGGCCAGCGTAGCCAAAGAAGCGCATGCCTCCGGCAAAACGCTGCGCGAAGTGGTGCTCGCACGAGGGTTGCTGGATGCGGCTGCGGTTGATCGGGCGCTTGATCCTCGGCGGATGACCGAGCCGCGGGCGGATGCCGTTGGCGCAGGTGCTGGCTGAGTAAGAGTTTTAACCTGACTGGACCTGAGGTAAGGCCAGGTAAATGCTCATCGATCCTCTTTTTTTCGCCTATGGCCTTTTACCAAGAAACACTGACTCTCAATTCGCGGCGTGCGGGCACTCATGAGTTCACAGATTCTGTCGCTCAGGTGGTCACACGCAGCGGCTTTGATCGCGGCTTGGTGTCGGTGTTTTGTCAGCACACTAGTTGTAGTCTCGTCATCATGGAAAATGCCGACCCAACGGCGCGACGTGATCTCGAAGCGTGGATGAATCGGTTGGTGCCTGATGACGACCCTGAGTTTGAGCACACCTTGGAAGGACCAGACGATATGCCCAGCCATATCAAAATGGCCCTCACCCGCACCAGCGAGACGGTGCCGTTCATGAACGGGCAACTTCAACTGGGCACCTGGCAGGGGCTTTTTTTATGGGAACACCGTGTGGCTCCGACGACGAGACGTGTCGTCGTGACCGTGATGGGTGAAGCCCGGCAGACGTGAGCGGCGCTGCGCGTGATCGCTACTTTTTCGTCGGCAGGCAGGCCCCGCAGCCGTTGACGAAAAAGTCGTTCCCTTTGTCATCGACGAGAATAAAGGCAGGGAAGTCCTGAACGTCGATTTTCCAGACGGCCTCCATTCCTAGTTCGGGATACTCCAGCACCTCTACTTTACGAATATTCTCTTTGGCCAAGATGGCCGCCGAGCCACCGATGCTTCCGAGATAGAAGCCCTGGTGTTTTTTGCAGGATGCTGTGACCGCGGGAGAGCGGTTGCCCTTGGCGAGCATGACCATCGATCCTCCCAGAGATTGAAAGAGGTCAACATAGCTGTCCATGCGACCGGCTGTGGTAGGCCCGAAAGATCCGGAAGCATAGCCCTTCGGTGTCTTCGCAGGGCCCGCGTAATACACAGGATGGTCTTTGAAATATTCAGGGAGACCCTGACCGGCGTCCACGCGCTCCTTCAGCTTGGCATGAGCGATGTCGCGAGCGACGACGAGTGGGCCGTTGAGCAGAACGCGTGTCGTCACGGGATGCCGGGAGAGCTCTGCAAGAATAGCCGGCATCGGTTGGTTCAAATCGATACGCACCGCGCCATCGTCTTTGAGGACGCGTTCGGACGCAGGGATGTACTGCCCTGGATTAGTTTCGAGTTTTTCGAGAAAAATCCCTTCGGAGGTGATTTTCGCTTTGATGTTTCGGTCGGCCGAGCAGGAAACCCCCATACCCACCGGACAACTCGCACCATGTCGCGGCAGCCGGATGACGCGGACATCCAAGGCAAAGTACTTCCCGCCAAATTGCGCGCCGATGCCGCTTTCCTGCGCGATTTTTAGAATGCGCTGTTCCCACTCGAGATCACGAAAAGCCCGTCCTTCTTTATTCCCGGACGTGGGCAAGTGATCGTAGTATTTCGTTGAGGCGAGCTTGACGGTTTTGAGACATGCTTCCGCGCTGGTGCCGCCAATGACGAAGACCAAGTGGTAGGGAGGGCAGGCCGCGGTTCCCAGATACGACAGTTTATCCGTAACGAATTTCTCTAGTCCCTTTGGATTGAGGAGCGCCTTGGTTTCTTGAAAAAGAAACGTCTTGTTCGCAGAGCCACCGCCTTTGGCGACGAAGAGAAAATCATACCGAGCGCCCTCCGTGGCATACAGATCGATTTGCGCGGGAAGGTTCGTGCCGGTGTTCACCTCGTTCCACATGTCAAGGGGCGCCGTTTGCGAGTAGCGCAAATTTTCCTTCGTGTACGTCTCGAAGATACCCTTTGAAATCCATTCCGCGTCATTTGCGCCGGTCCAGACTTGTTGACCCTTTTTGGCCACAACGGTTGCCGTGCCCGTGTCCTGGCAAAAAGGGAGAATCCCTTCGGCGGCAACTTCCGCATTCTTCAATAGTGTCAGCGCGACGTATCGGTCGTTGGCGGACGCGTCAGGGTCATCGAGAATGGCGGCCACCTGCTTGAGATGCTTGGGCCGGAGCAGAAACGACGTGTCGCGCATTGCTTGGTGCGACAAAAACGAAAGGGCTTCGGGGTCTACTTTGAGGATTTCTTTTCCCTCAAAGGTGGTGGTGCTGACGCCTTCCGTGGAAATAAGCCGGTATTCCGTATCATCGGGGCCGAGCGGAAAGGGATCTTGATAGGAGAAGACAGGCGTAGCCATGGCGCTAATCTGGACAGAGTTGAGTGGCTGACAAGCCGTCGCCATCACCTGTCAGGCGTATCAGAACCGGCACCGAACCATATTAGGGCCTCAAAAGGGACTTCAAAGACACTATCTTCCTGCCATCGCGCGGATGGTACTGTGAAATCGGTTTAAATCGTCTGGAGTGACTTCTGTGGCGGTNNGCACTCCGACTCCATCCGCGGGTACTGGGCCAAGTCGCGCTCTCAAGGAAGTCCGTTTGCGCCACGGAAAGGTCTTCGATAGCAAAGTACTCCTTAAGATCCTGCGGGTGCACCCGCGATCTCACATGGGGAGGCGACAAGGTAACGATTTGTCCACTCGAGACATGAGCCAAGTCGGTCATGACCACCAGAGGACGGCTGTCGACTAAGGTGCTGGGCGGACGATCCGCCTTTCCCTGCAAGTAGCGGTAGTACGCCAAATGATTGCCGGACAATGCGTCGAAAGGCTCCAGCACGTGGCGTTCGGTGCGGCCATTGAGCCAAGTCACCTGAGCTTCTTCGCCGATGGCGTACCGAATCGTCGCTTTTTTACAATGGATCGTCTCCAGCGGAGGCTGCGTATCCATACAGGCATGTGAAAGCGCGATCCGCAGCTCTGCGCCCTCTCGCGTGCGGGTTTGGATGAAAAAGGTATCGGCCCCCTCGATGGTGTGCGCCCGGTAGAGCTCGGCTTTGACTGCGGCTGGGGTGCCCCACGACATCAATTCATCTTGGCCCACCCAAAAGAAGAGGTTGTGGACGAAGTGCGCCATCGCATTGCCCAAACACGAATCGAGGATGATCCGGCCTCCAGGCGTGAGTAGGCGGCCTGCCCAGTCGTTGCGCTGAAAGTAACTCGTTGGTCTTGGCCAGCGCCCGACCAGGCGAGCTTCCTTGACCGCTCCGAACTCTCCAGTGAGCAACCGCTGCTTCAAGGTTTGTCGCGTCGCTTCGATGATAAAATTGAAGCCCACCATGCTCGCTTTCGGCGCCGTGCGATCGAGGGCGATCATGTCTTCAAGCTCGACGAAATCCAGGCTGGGGGGCTTCTCCAAGTAGACGGCGAGTCCCGCTTGGATGCCGGCGCGGTGCATCTCGGCGTGGAGTGGGATGGGAGTGGGGACCACCAGCAAATCCAGTTGAGAGCGGCATGTTGCCAGCATCTCCCGGTAGTCGCTGAAAACCCGGACGCCGCGCCGCGAGAATTTCCATGCGTCTTGATCGCGGAGGAAAGCGTTAGGATTGGGATCGCAGGTGCAGACCAGGCGTGCGTGATTGCGCTCCTCCAGTTTCAGGACGGTTTGATGGTGAGAGGCAGCAAACCCACCCATCCCGCAGATGCCGATACGGATGGCGGCACTCACACAATCTTCAGTTTTGGCAAGTCTTGTCCATCAACCAAGCCCACCGGCCTTCCCCGACGATCAATCACGATGAGATCATCAATCTTGTGTGCCTCAAACAAACGCAATGCATCGACTCCCAGGGCGTCTTCGTGGATGGTTTTGGGGGACTTAGTCATGTACTGCGCGACACGCTCATGAAGGAAACCCGCACCCGCGGTCAATGCATTGCGCCGAAAATCCCCATCGGTGAAGATGCCTGATAGGATACCACCTTTCCCATTTACCAATGCAATTGATCCGCTTTTGGCTTTGGTCATGGCGAGAATGGCGTCTTGAACGGATACCGAGTCGCGTGCGATGGGGAATCGATCCGCGGTACGCATGATGTCGCGTACGCGAAGCAGGAGCACTCGTCCCAAATTTCCAGCGGGGTGAAACGTAGCGAAGTCATCGCGAGTGAGGCCTCGTGATTCTAGCAGGACCATTGCCAAAGCATCGCCTAAAGCGAGGGCGGCTGTTGTGCTGGCCGTGGGTGCGAGTGCGAGAGGGCAGGCTTCTCGCGGAACCTGATAGAGAAGCTGATAGTCTGCGCCTTTCACCAGTTCGGACGTGGGATTCGAGGTGAAAGCCACGATCTTTACCCCGAAACGTTTTAACTGGGGAACCAGTCGTATGATTTCTTCCGACTGCCCGCTATTGCTCAGTAGCAGGGCCAGATCGCCCTCATCGACCAGTCCTAGATCACCGTGAAGGGCTTGAGTGGCATCGAGGAAGCACGAGGAAACCCCCGTACTGTTAAACGTACCGCAGAGTTTTTGCGCGATATGGGCAGACTTTCCGACTCCGGAAAAGATCAACTTCCGATGCGCTGCTACGACGCCCTCAATGGCGCGTGCCACTTCGACGAAAGCGCCGTCCAACGCAGTAGCGGTCGCCTGCAGGGCTTCCATCTCCAGACGAATGCACCCACGAGCGCGCGCCAGGGTGGTTTTAGCGATGAGTGCCATTTCTCGTTTGAGTCAGAAGGTGAATAGGTGAACGTAACCTCCTGTGGTTTTTCCACTCAATCACTTTCCCGATCGATGACCAGTCGCCTTCTCTTGTTCTCCTTGTTAGCCTTGGGGGCATTGCTTGTTCACACCGGGTGTGAACCAGGCGAACGCGTGGGGATTACAGCAGAAGTGGATGATCCCGGCTATCGCCGTGGTAAAGACCTGCTCCGGCAGGGGCGAAACCAAGAAGCACTTTCTGCTTTTCTCAAAGTGATTGAAAAGCGCGGCGAGGACGCCGCCGAGTCGCATCTGGAGGCAGGCCTGCTCTATCAGTTTCATATCAAGGACTCGATCGCGGCAATTTATCACTACCGAAAATTCCGTGAGCTGAAACCCAACTCGCCGCAGGCGGACTTGGTCCGGCAGCGTATCGATGGCGCCACTCGCGAATTCGCCAGTACGCTGCCAGGAGATCCTCTGAATAATGCTGTGGTACCCCGCTATGAAGGCTTTGATCAAATCGAGCGCTTCCGCCGTGAGAATGAGGCGCTTAAAGCCGAGGTGGCGACGTTGCGAACGCAGATGAGCAATCGTCCTCCGCCTCCGTCACCGGCTCGTGGTGGGAGTACTGTGGATACACGAGGGGGCTTGGGTGAGGGGACTCAGGTCTTTTCAAGCGGGACAACCGTAACGGCGGTGGTTGATGCGGATCCTCGCTTGCAAGGAGATAGTCGGGCGGTTCTGACGCCCGTAAATCCGCCCACGCCGACACCCTCACCCGGCTTAGCGGCACCGACGCGTCCCACAGACTTGCCGGTTGTCGCCGGCGGACGGCGTCATGTCGTAGCCAAGGGAGATACCTTGATGAGCTTAGCGCTTCGCTACTATGGTGATCGTTCCCGATGGAGGGATATCTACGCCGCCAACCGCGCCATTATGAGGGCAGAGAATGATCTTCGGATCGGGTCCGAGCTCAGGATTCCTTAACCTCTTTTTGGCTTTGGAGGAGACGTTCAATGTCTCCCGGCGTATCCAGATCAACGGCCAACTCCGGTAAGTCGACTGCCTCCACGTCTCCGGTGAGCGACGCTTGAACCAATAAGTGCCGCGCACCTTCATCACCGCTGAGAGACGCGAGCGCAGGGAACGAAGCGGCCGAGAAAAGCGCAGGCGCTCCCAATCGATTACGGTAGTGTGCGGCAACAATGGAGCGGTTGCTTTTCGCTCGAGCCTCCAGCAATCGATAGATTGTGCCGGCGGAGAAATGCGGCTGGTCGCACAAACAAATCACTACCTGGTCCACCGCGCGGGAAAAGGAGTGGAGCGTACTCATACCGGTGCGGATAGAGGACGCCATACCTTCGACCCAAGCGGCGTTCTCTGCGATTAAAAGAGGATAGCGAATCAGACGTGTTTTGACCTCGGCCGCGTGTGCGCCCAGGACGACTACCACAGGCCAAACAGGTGTCTGCAAAGCGGCTTCGACCGTGCGGACCAGGAGGGTTTTGCCATCGATCTCGATCAGTTGTTTGGGTCGGCCCATCCGCGTGGATGCTCCCGCTGCCAACACGATCAATCCTGTCCGGATCGATGACGGATGAGTGGGTGGATCGACAGGCGTCACGGTTACTGGTGGATCGGACGTGCGCGCGCGCGGAGCGGGCGCGCATCGCGTCCGGTGTACACCGATTGAATTTCCGCCAGAATAGCCAGTGCGACCGACTCAGGGCTGTCTCCACCAAGATCGAGGCCGACCGGACCATAGAGACGTGCGCGTTGTTCAGCCGGCAGTCCGGCGGGCTCGCTTGCGATTTGATCGAGCAGTTTCTCCGCTCTCTTTTTCGGCCCGAGCAAGCCGAGATAGAAGAGAGGGAGCGGGAGAAGAGATCGAAGCAGTGGCAAATCGTGAACGTAATGATGTGTCATGACCACCGCAGCGGCGTGTGGCCCGGTCACGAGGCTTGTTGGCTCCAAACCAGTCGACTGTACTCGCACCACATCGGCGGAGGGAAATCGATCTGCGGTGGCAAAAGCCGGTCGTGGATCCAACACGCTCACGAACCAGCCTAATTCTTTAGCCAACCGTGCTAAGGGAACGGCATCGTCGCCGGCTCCGAAAATCGTCAAGGCCAGAACGGGAGGAATAGACTGAACGAAGACGCCCTCGCGTGGTGGTAGAGCTGTGGGAAGACGTGTCGTCTTCTGTTCATCCAAGCGGTCGGAGCGGTAGGGAATGGTGAGCGTGGTATCCTCTCGCGACGCCTGGTGCAGACGCCAGGCTTTCGCCCAGTCCGGCAAACCCTCGAGCCGTTCGATGAAGACTTGGACGACACCATGGCACCCGAGTCCCACTCCCCAGACCAGGTCATTTTCCTCGGTTGTATCGTAGGTGATGGTTTTCGGAATACCGTTCTGAATCACGGTTTGAGCGTGAAGCAGAACGTCCTCCTCGAGACACCCGCCACTGATGGATCCCCACTTCTTTCCCTGACAGGACAAAAGGAGTCGCGCGCCCGGCCGGCGGTAAGAAGATCCGGATACATGGACCAACGTGGCCAGAGCGGCGGGAAACGTACTGCTCTCGTGAAGTTGGGCGACGATGGCAGGGAGCTCCTTCATGGAGGGAGATGGTTTGGCGGTAACGGATGACGTCGAGACTCCTCGCTTCGACAAATAAAAAAGTCTGCTGCGAACGATATCGTGAGCGAATGCCTGCGCTCTAGAGCGATCAGCTAAATAGGCCGAAGAGCGCGCGCTTGGTAACGCAAGTCATGCGAAGGAGTATTATTGCAATTAATAATCCTGGTAGCCTCAGTTACTAGCCCTTCTGCGTTTCGTCGCGCCTCTGGCGCCATTCGACTTATTTATTGCGCACTTCGTCACGTTTTGTTCACACTCCCGCCAAAATAAAGCCAAGGCGATTTTCTGAATCGCTTGGCATATTTGACTACTAAACAACCTAAACTACTACATGAACAACATCCGTACGTCGGAGTTGGTGGTGGCCCGTCCGTCCTCAGGATTTGCGGCTAGCACCGGTCGTTACAGCAAAAACATTACTAAAACGGTCCTGGCACTTGTCTTAGCCGCCGGAGCCAGTGCTCATGCCCAGGCACCTAAGAGCGATCAGAAGAGTGAGGACATTAAGCTCGAGAAGTTCGAAGTTACGGGATCTCGAATTAAGCGTTTGGACACGGAGACGCCCGCTCCCACGGTGGTATTTACCTCTGAGGAAATCGACTCCCGCGGATATGTTAACATCGGGGATTTCATCCAAAGCCTCCCGTTCAACACAGGCTCTGCAAACTCCATCTACCAGACGGCTAGCTTTACGCGCGGTGCGGCTACTGTAAACATCCGTGGATTGGGATCGCAAAGGTTCCTAACGCTTGTAAACAACCGGCGTGGGGTAAGTTATGCGCTGACGAATAGCGGCAATCGCTCGGTCTTCGACTTCAATAGTCTTCCAGCGGCAGCCATCGATAGCATTGAGTTTTTGAAAGATGGTGCGTCTGCGATCTATGGTGCAGATGCCGTCACGGGGGTCTTGAACGTTAAGCTGAAGAAGAATTTCTCCGGCGTCTACCTCTCGGGTTTGTATGGAAACACGCTGGGCCACGACACGGGAGTAACTGAAGCGAGCATTGTTGCGGGTCATGGTACAGGAAAGACCAAGCTGATGACCGCGATCAGTCTCAAAACGGCTAACTCGAACTTCCTCCGCGACTACGACGTCAATACGACCGATTACAGCGGATTAGCTCCGAAGGGCATCAATCAGAACTCTACGCTCAATTTCCCTGCGAACCTGACGCTCACTCGCGCTCAGGCTGAAAGCATGGGGCTCAGTTTCCCAGCTGGAGTTGCAGCATCGGTCACGAGTTGGAGCTTCGTGCCAAAAGGTGGCGCGTTGCAAGCCAGCCCCACGCTGGCTGGCTTCGAGGCGGCTCCTCAAAATCCGGCGAATGCGAACGCTGCTCTGATCGCGAATCAGAACCGTTACAATTTTGCCGAGACCTACCAGCGTTATCCAGCCTACGACTACATCAGCGCGTATAACCAAGTAGAGCATGAGTTCTCGGAAACGCTCACCGGCTTTGCTGAAGTTACTTTCTTTGCTAACAACACCTACCTCGCTTTTACGCCTGGTGTGATCAACTTTCCCACGGAAGGCTTGGTGTTGCCCGCGACGAATCCTTACAATCCGTTTGGCGTAAACCTAACCACCCTGACCACACGTACGAACTTCGGTCCCGTGCGTAAATTCGACGTCGATAACACAGGCTCGAATTTCTTGGGGGGATTTCGAGGAACGATTCTTGACCGCTGGGATTGGGAAGTTGGCGCCGCCTATGGCTCTAACCGCGTGACCACGATTTCTCGCAATGCAATCCGTGCGTCCGTCTATCAAGCCGCATTAAACGGAACGACACGCGCCACGGCTCTCAATCCATTTGGACCCACTGAGAACCAGGCGCTTATCAACGGTCTGTTCACAACGTCAACAGCCACCGCCAAATCTGAAGGCTCTCAGTTCGACGCTCAAATCAGCGGCAGCTTGTTTGAGCTTCCAGGCGGAGATCTCGGAATTGCTGCTGGTGCCGAAGCCCGTAATGAAGTGCTGACCACTAATCCAGATACGGCGGCTTATCTCGGTTCAGGTGGTGGTTTGCCCCTTCGTGGCGAGCGGGATGTGAATTCTTTCTACGTTGAGGCAACGGCTCCCATCGTGAAGTCGCTCGAGCTGACGGCGGCGGTTCGTCACGAAGACTACAGCGACTTTGGCACGACAACGAAGCCCAAGTTCGCAGCGAAGGTTCGGCTCCCTGAGAACAAGATAGCCAACGTTATCTTACGGGCATCTTACTCGGAGTCCTTCCAAGCGCCTGCGCTTGGTTTGCTCTACGCTTCACAAACCACTGCGTTTTCTTCTACAGTGCTGCAGGATCCGCTACGTCCACAAGATCCGGCCCAGCAATTGAGAATCATCACGGGTGGGAATCCCAATCTGCTGCCCGAGGAATCGGAGTCCTACTACGGAGGTATTGTGGTCGATATCCCTGGGATCAAGGAGTTGTCCTTCAACTTGGACTTCTTCAAATTCCGAATCGATTCGGTTATCGTCACTCCGTCCTCCACCTTCCTCCTTTCCGAACGAGGTCGTGCGCAGTTCCCTAACGCGATTGTTCGTGACAGCACCCTGGGTAACCCAGGCCCTATCCTACGAATCGAGTCGGTGCCTTCGAATAATCCGGCGGCCTTCCAACTTTATCGTGGGTTCGATGTCGGCTTCAAATACAACCTTCGTAACACCCGCTTTGGAGACTTCCTCTTTACGGCGGAAGGTACTAAGATCCTTGAGATCGGAAACGACACGGGCTTAGGCGCGGGCTACCTCGACAATGTGGGTCTATACAACAATCCCAAATGGCGGGNNTTACAAGGATTACGGCGCGTCAATGTCTGCTGACTACATTGGTAAGTACTTCAACGATGCCTATACCGTCGCTGGCTGGGGAGAAAATCCCTATACGTTGATTTCGGCGCAAGTCAGCTATGCAGGCCTCTGGGGGAGCACGGTTACACTAACAGTGAATAATCTTTTCGACAAGCTGCCTCCAGCTCATGGCTATGATACTGCGGGATTTGATCCCAACACGTATGGAGCTGGTGCACTGGGCCGCTTTGTGTCGGTGCGCGTTAGCAAGGAATTCTAACCTCAATCTAGCTGTTTATACTGAGAGCGAGCCCTCTTTTCCAAGGGGGTTCGCTCTTTTTTGCCCATCTCTAAATTTTTGACTACGGAAAGATGTTTATGAGCCGCTCGTTTCTATTTTTTCTAGGAATCTGCTTTGTTTGCATTTCAGCCCAGCCGACCCACGCCGCTGCGGCACCAGTCAGAGAGCTCCCAGTTGAAACTTTTTTCTCCAAACCAGCGCTGACAAACCTCCGATTCTCACCGAACGGGAAGTATATCCTCTGCTTGGTTCCCTATGAACGCCGGCAAAACCTTGCGGTGATAGATTTGGAGAAGGGCACGAAAAACCTTCTTTCTAACTTTAAAGACAAAGACGTCATTCAGCCTTTTTGGGCGAGCAACGAGCGAATTCTCTTCATGGTCGATAAAGACGGAAAGGAGGAATACTCCGTCTACGCTGTGAATCGCGATGGTTCTGATCCCTCCAATCTCAGGCCCGACCGTGGCTTTACATTTTTGAAGAATTTAGGAGGGGAAGCTAAGACCATGCTCGTCATGGCTAATATTACCCATCGTGACTCTTTGGATGTCACCCATCTTAATTTGAAGACTGGGAAGCTCTCTCCACCGATCGCCCGTTCGCCCAGCGGCGGGAGGGTGGGTACTCGGNNTATCTCGTTGATTCGAAGGATCAGGTAAGAATCGCAGTTCTGCGAGACGGAGAGACTAACAAAATTCTCCACCGAAAGGAAAATAACACCCCATGGACTGAGATCGCTTCCAAACAGGCAGACGGCCCTGGGTGGATGCCAATCGCAATCGACTCCGACGATCGGACGCTTTTTGTGACGTCCACTTTGGGGCACCGCAACGCGGCGATCTACAAATACGATCTAGACACCCTGACTATGGGCGAGCTCGTGTATTCGGATGACACTTACGAAGTAGATGGGCTTGTGATTATTGACCAAAAGCGGAAGGTTTATGGGGTAACCTACAGCGGCGATCGGCAGCGTTTTGTCTGGCTAGATGAGGGCATGAAGCAGGTCCAGGATACGATGGAAGCGTCTTTACCCGATACGGTTCACAGTCCCATTCAGGTGTCTGAGGATGGTTCAAAGGTCATCATTCGTTCTTATAGCGATCGGGACCCTGGAGTCTATTATCTCTATGATCGCTCTGCGAAAAGGGTCTCAGAGATTGCCGTGAGCGTACCAGCGATTGATCCAGAGCAAATGGCGCGCATGAAGCCTGTCACCTATCTAGCGAGAGACGGATTGAAGCTGCACGCCTACCTCACGTTGCCGGTTGGCCGAGAAGCAAAGAATCTTCCTCTCATCATTCATCCCCACGGTGGCCCCTACGGAATAAGAGATGAGTGGGGATATAATCCCGAGGTTCAGTTTTATGCCAACCGTGGATACGCCGTTCTTCAAATCAACTATCGTGGTTCGGGAGGGTACGGATTCGACTTTGAATCTGCTGGATTTAAAAAATGGGGCTTAGAGATGCAGAATGACCTTAGCGATGGAGTCGCGTGGGCAATAAAGGAGGGTATTGCAGATCCAAAACGAGTGGTGATTTCCGGCGCGAGTTACGGTGGCTATGCGACGATGGCCGGGTTGGCCTATACGCCTGAACTTTACGCGGCCGGCATTAATTACGTGGGAGTGACCAACATCATGGATCTCTTACCTAAGACTTTAAAACGCGATGATAACTACTGGTTCCGTACTCGGATCGCAGACCTGGGGAACTCTGAAGAGAAAAAACGAGTATATGATACTTCTCCTGTACACTTCGCAGAAAATATTAGGGTTCCTGTGCTCATGGCTTACGGACGTAACGATCCACGGGTGGAGATTTCCCACGCGTACGACATTGAGTCCGCATTGAAGAGGAATAAAAAACCCTATGAACTCATCATAAATGATGATGAAGGTCATGGGTTTAGAGATGAAGAAAATTCCATTGCGTTCTACAAACGCGTCGATGCCTTCTTGAAAAAGTACGTGCCGGCGAATCCAATCGTCGGTTCAACGGGGTCTGAATGACTCGTCTCCTTCAAAACTGTTCAACTACGCTCATGTTCAAGCTTTCCCGATTTATTCTATTCTCGAGCCTGACCTTGTCGGCTTCCGCATTTGGTCAGTCGGCTGCCGACATCCGCGGCTTTGCGCCGGTTTCTGTCTCCTCTGCTAACTATGCGACCACGTCTCGTGATCGCATCCTGGAATCAGTCGAAGGCAAGAATGCCGTTAATCCGCCGACACTCGACATCAAGCCGCTTTCAGAGCCGGTCAAGTTTGTCTTCATGCCGGGTGAGGTGTATGAGAGTGATGTCACCTACGAAGAGATTTGCGAACTGCTCACGCCCTCTCTTGCAGCGAAGAACTACATCAACGGCGCGGATAAGGTCGGGATAATCAAGGATCCTTCGGCCATCAAACTCGTGCTGCGCGTCAATTTTGGTGTGCGGACGTGGCGCTTACCGAAAGTGCGCACGGAAAGTCTAACGTGGCGGGATGGAATGCAGCCTCGTGCGAANNTACGACGCGCTTGCGGCCGCAGGAAAAAACGAAACTAACACACGAACGGCCTATGGAAGTACCCAGTCAGGGGCTTCTGCTGGTACCACTCCTCAAGTCAGTGTTTCAGCATCTACTGGCGTAGAGTATGGAAATACGCGTAACTTTAATCTGATTGTGATCGACGCCTTTGATTATCAGGAGCTGAAGACGAAGAGTAAAAGCGCCAAGCGACTCTGGACTACCTTTGTAGCTTCTCCCGTTGAGAGTGGAAAAAGTTTTGCTACCGTGGTGGATACCTTAATTCGGAGTGCCACCGCTCATTGGGGTGAGACCACTCCCGGCATGCAGGTGTTCACCGATTCACGTGCGGAAGTGAAGATTGGCGAAGCGGTGGTCGTGCCTGATGAGAAAAAGTAGCCGCGTAACGGTGGAGCGCTCCCGTGTACTGAACTGCTAAGTGGAATAGGATGGGGAGCGTTCTGACGGTACGAAGGTGTGCCGCTGAACTTGGCTCCCCTCCGGGCCTGCNNCGGGCCTGCCCTGTCGATTGAATACCGTTCGGCGGGCAGTGGTCCGGTGACGATCCAGCGATCTCCCGTTTCGGCGGTATAGAGGTCGCCATTGGGAGCGAAGGCCAGTGCGTGCGGATAGATGAATTGTCCGGGCGAGCCCCAAATGTCGGTGGCCTTTCCGTCCTTTGCTAGGCGTAGGATGACATTGTCCACTCCGGCCGAGCCGTACAGCGTCCCGTCAGGAGAAAAACACAGACCGTCGACCGAGTGAAGGTCAGGCCAGACTGCTTGTAGGGCTCCTTTTTGATCAAAAATTTGAATACGATCGTTTTCTCGATCTGAAACGTAAAGGTAGCCGTCAGCATCATGAACGATCACGTGCGGTGAGTGAAATTCACCCGGTGCCGTTCCGCGTGAGCCCCATTCGCCAAGGTACTTGCCTTCAGGGCTGAATCTGACGACCCGAGAATTTCCGTAACCGTCGGTGACGTAGATTTCTCCCGAGGGTACGACACAGATGTGCGTAGGCTGGTTGAAGCGCTGAGGGTCACATCCAGCAACTCCGTCTTCTCCCAGCGCAAGTAAGAGCTCACCGCTGGGTGATAGTTTCATCACGATGTGTCGGCTGACATCGGTCAGCCAAATATTGTCCCACCGATCGATGTGAAGCCCGTGCATCCAAAAGCGGGCGGGGAGAGGGATCGGAATGGGGCCGCGCAGATCGTAGGCGATGCTGGTCTTCACGTGATCGGCGCCGAGGACCGCATCGAGTTGTCCCTCGGGCGTGAAACGCAGCAGAGGCGCCGCGCCGCGGTGTGCGACCACGACATACCCTCGTGAGTCCACCGCTACGCCAGCCACACGATCCAGGATAACGCCAGCAGGGAGAGTGGGCCAGGCATCCACCTGGCGCAGGGGGGAGCTTGATGTGGTGATAAAAGAATGGGCACGGAGAGCGTTCATCGAGGTGGAAATGAGGTCATCGACTCACTGGGCGATTGGAGGTGGCTCGGCTAGACTGCCAGTGCGGAGCCGTGGCTGGCAATCTCGTCAATGACCGCGTTGGCTCAAAGTACCCAGAGGCTGGCCCTTTCGAGAAAGACGATCGCCGTGAGTCCACTCTCCCTCCAAAAGTACCGTCTGAACTCGGTCTGGCGTTCCTCGTTGGTTGGTTTGGACCAAGGATACGAGTCGGTCGATCGCGGCATGTCCGATAAGCGAAAAGTCTCGACGGATCCCCGGCAAGGGATGCGGCGACTCATCTGTATTAAGGCAGATGAGAGGAAGGCTGGCGGGGACATGGTGAATGGCTTGCAGTCGCCAGGCGTCGAGGCAGATCAACGCGTCGAGTCGCTGCTGTTTCAACCAGCGGAGGATCTGGGGATCGTCCCACCGTTCTGCCAATAGAGGCTCTATGGCCTCAACGCCTGGAGTGGTGTTCTGCTCCGCCAAGTAAGCAGCGTGCCAGAGGTGGGCGATCACGTGGCTCACCCGGCGATCGAGAAAAAATCCAATGCGACGGTATCCTTTGGCGCGACACTGCTGCAGCGCGAGCGACATACCATGAAAGTAGTCATGGGAAATGCGGTGAAATGCAGGCTCTCGCACGGAGTAACCGACGGCCAAGACGCTAAACGCCTCCCATGCTATCGCAGGCGTGACAGCATTCTCTGCCGGAAGCGGCGCCACTAGCAGCCCCTGGACTCCGCGAGCCTGCAGAATTTGGGATTGCCGGCGCGGGTCTACGCGGGGATCCCGCAGCCAGACTTCGTGTAACGCATAGCCCAATTGCTGGGCTCGGGCTTGAGCACCAGCAAACAACGCCGCGTACGCTTGTGAGACGGTGCGCCAACCTTCTTTGGTGGGAAAGGCCGTGAGAAATGCAAGAGAAGCTTGGAAAGCGCGATTCTTCCCTCGGCGGGTCGCCATGAGCGCGGAGACCAGCGGGTGAGGAACGTAACCCAGGCGCTGAGCGGCAGCATGGACCTTGCGACGCGTGGATTCGGGAATTTCGTTGCGATGGCGTAGAGCAAGGGAAACCGTCGCACGGGAAACACGTGCAGCGCGGGCGACGTCCGCCATGGTGACTTTCATAGTGGGAATCAGGGTGGGGACGCAGATGAGTGACGCAGCAGACTCAGCGCTACTAAACGATGTCAATAGCGAGACGCTTGGAAGCCTCAGATCGGCCGGGCACGGTGTCGGTACGTGGGCCTGTCTCCTGGGTTTCCTCTCTTTACCCCTATGTCTTCCTCCAGCTTTTCTGGTTCGGTTCCGTTTCTGCGGATACGAGGCGTTTTTTTCACGCTTTTGAGCGGACTTACGATACCGATTTCATCCTATGCCCAACGGGCGAACCCGTCGGGCGAAGCGGCACGTGACGTGAGTCTCACCGAAGAAGCGGTCACGCTTTCACCCTTTCAAGTAGCGACGTCACAGGATCATGGTTACACGGCGACCAATACTCTGGCGGGCGGACGGCTCTCGACAGATCTGCAGAAGACTCCGGCGGCCGTCAGCGTGCTGACCCGTGAATTCCTTGACGACTTGGGCGTCAGCGACGTGCAGCAGGCCTTACAATGGGCTCCCAATTCGGTCGCGGCTGGCAATGCCGATGTCTCTGCGGACGCCACCATTTCAAACTCGGTCAACGGCCAACCGCAAATGGCAGGGAACGGCAATGCGGTGACGCTCCGTGGCTTTTCTACGACGATCGCGCGCAATTATTTTCCCTGGTTCGTCAATTCTGACGCTTACAATACCGAGCGCATCGATATTTCGCGGGGACCGAACGCCATGCTTTTCGGAGACGCTGCGGCTGGTGGCGTCGTGAATGTCTCAACGAAGCGCGCGCGTCCCGGGCGTGTTTTTAATACGCTTCAAGCGAGGACAACGGATGAAGGGGGTTATCGGGGTAGCTTCGACAGCAACATTCCAGCCACGCGCGCGGTAGCTGTCCGTGTGAATGGGGTGCGCGAGCGCTCGCGCGATTGGCGCGATTATTTTGAGCTCGAGCGAGATGGAATTCACGGAGCGGTCACGGTTGACATCGATCCGACCTTTCAGGTGCGTGCCGAGTCAGAGTGGGGCTTGGTGGATCGACGCTCCCCTGCGTTGTACTTGCGCGATCGCACGTCGGCGTGGAATGGGACCTATACTTTGCCATCGCGTTTGACCGGGAATCAGGCGCCTCCCGCCGGGAGNNGATACGGGGGCAAACGCAAATTTGCCTTACAATGTCATGGATCTGTCGCGTCCTGAGCTGGGGTTCCTTGATTGGCAGGGCTCGGTGCGCACCGACGGTCTGGCCAGCTCGCTGGAAACAAGTCTCCCCGGACACATTGCCTCACTGGGTGGCTACACGGCAGTGCCCGTGGATGCCGCCGCTGCGTTGGGCCGGCGTGAATTCCGTTACGTTCCCGACTATGGCTACGCCGTAAATGCCTCGTCCTATCGTGGTCGCAATGAATACCGTGCGCACAGTCTCTTCTTGGAGAAACGAATCGGGAGCCAGTTTTTTCTCGAAGCAGCCGGGACGATCCAGAATCAACACAACATCCTCTACACGCCATCGAGCCATAACTCCGTCTACATTGATGTGAACGAGTTCCTCCCTGCAGGGGTTTTGATTAATGGGAGCAATCGTAATCCCAATTTTCTCCACCCGTATAATGAGAGCTCAAGTACGTTCGATCTGCGCGCTCTTCCGAGTTGGAATACCATTAGTGAAGCACGGGTGTCGGCGGTTTACCTACTCGAGACCAAATGGACGCGACAACGTCTGGGGGTGGTATCGTCGCTGCGTAACCAGAAGTTGGTTGCAATCGGAGCGGCGGATTTGCGCCGGATCAATGGGACGAATCCCTCGGTCACGGCACGCGCTAATCAACTCTTTTTCCGAACCTACCTCCCTGAGGGTCGTCATTTGTCTCAAGAACGCTTTGTGTACGGCGAAGGACCTTTTGAGCTGCCAGGCGGGGTCCTCGCCGATTTCGTCGGCACGGGTACCAAAACGCGCATCCACTCGGAGTCCTGGCAGGGTTTCGCCAATGGTTCCTGGTTCGAAGGCGATCGCGTGNNGCGTGAGAACACTCCGCTATGCGCAGGCCAGCGGGTTGATCACCGGTGACACCGAAGGTACGGTGGATTCGCCCAGTGTAGGAATCGTGGTCGAGGCCCTTCCGGGACTCTCCTTCTACGCTGGCGCCAGTAAAACGTTCATCGCCACTCCTGGCGGCCTGGCCTTTAGCTTCGAGGATGAACCTCTCCCCCTGCGTCGCGGAGAAGGTCGGGATGTTGGTTTGAAATTTACATTATGGCAGGGGCGCATTTCCGGCAGTTTGGGTTACTACAAATCGGAGGAAACCAATGCTTCGTCCAGTCGCCAAGACATCGGCACGGAAATCAACGCCATTCGGACTTTGATGGGGCTCCAGGCCGGAAATACGTTCAGCATTTTCAACGACACACAGGACGCTACGGCCACGGGCTACGAGTTTGATGTCACCGCAAATCTGCGCCCTGGGTGGAGTTTGTCGGCCAATTTTAGTCTTCCGGAGTCGGTTCTCTCTAACTCGCTTCCTCGTTACCGGCGCTATCTCTCGGAGANNAGGAGAACAGGCCTGCCTGGGAAGCGTATGCGGCCAATCCCGCCAATTCGGCGGCGGAACAAGTGCGTCAAAATCTCCAGGACATTGATGTCATCCTCGATCGCAACGCGGATGGTTTGCCTCGCGTCAACCAGAGCGATTACGTGGCTAACCTTTTCACACGGTATCGCTTCACCCGAGGCGTGGTCAAAGGATTGGCTGTCGGGGGCGGCATGAACGTGGTGGGCCGGCGTCTCATGGCACTCCGTCCCGGGTTTCCACGAGACTATTCCGGAAATTACCGTACATTTTCTGCCCTCCTGAGCTACGAACGTAAGTGGAAAAAAACCACCGGCAGTTTGCAATTGAACGTGACCAATCTCACCGACGAAGAGAACTTCCGCTACACCTCGTTGCTCGCGACAGGGACGCCACAGCTCTTTAGGATCTCCGATCCCCGCAAGATGACACTCACTGCCACGGTAAAATTCTGAACTCGGTCAGGTAGTCCACCTCCCCGTTTACATCCCGCCCTCAACCGCCTCCCTTATGAGTCTTTCCTTCACCCGCCGGCGTTTCCTTGGGGCTGCGGCCTCTGTCGCCTCTCTTTCTGCTCTAGGCGTAAAACCGACGTCAGCCGAAGTTTCCGCGCGTCGTGACAGTGTCTTCACCGAGCCTGGACGAGAGATCCCCTGTGTGAAGGATGTCGATGTGATTGTGTGCGGGGCGGGACCAGCGGGAGTTACGGCTGCCATCAATGCGGCTCGAGCAGGAGCGCGAGTGCGTCTTTTTGAGGCGCAAGGTGCCTTGGGCGGCGTGTGGACCTCGAGCCTTTTGGGGTACCTGCTCGATTTCGATAAACCGGGCTTCAATCAGGAGTTGGTCAAGCTCTTGGATGAGCGTGACGCGCGTGGCATTCCGACACGCAGCGCGATGACCTACCAGCCGGAAGAAATGAAGGTTATTCTAGATGATCTCTGCCTCGACGCAGGTGTACGGTTGCAACTCCACACGCGCATCGTCGCTGCTTACCGAAGCGGTCGCCGACTGACGACGATCATGACGGAATCAAAAGCCGGACGGCAGGCCTGGAGCGCTCCGGTTTTCATCGATGCGACCGGCGATGGAGATTTGGGCGCGCTGGCAGGATGCGAATGGGAAATCGGCGAGAGTGCCGATTGCCCCTGCCAACCCATGTCGATGTGCGCGTTATTGCTGGTAAGGGATCACACGGCTCTCAAAACGTTTATCCATCGCGCGACCGATACGAATGTCGAGGTGACCAAGCGTGCCTTCCGAGCGGAAATCCAGCGCGGCGGAGTGACGCCTTCCTATGCGATGCCGACGCTCTTTCCCATCAAAGATAATCTCTTGTTGGCGATGATGAATCACGAGTATGGAATTCTTCCTTACGATATGGAGAAGGTGACCGAGGCGACGCTGCGGGCACGAAGGGAGATTCATCAGATCGTACGCGGACTTCGTGGACTCGGTGGTCCGTGGAGCGGCTTGCAGATTGTGGCCACGCCTGAGCAAATCGGGGTGCGGGATGGTCGACGTATCCGCGGGCGCTACATTGTACAACGCGAGGACGTCGCTTCCGGGCGGGCGCAGGATGATGGCGTGGTGACCGCACGTTTCCCGGTCGATATTCATGCTTATGACCGGCAGCACGCTAAGGGTGGCTATACGAGCAGTGGTGTGAAGGCCAAGCCGTACGACATTCCGCTGCGTGCATTGCTGGCACGCGATGTCGATGGCCTCATGATGGCAGGCCGCTGTATCAGCGGCGACTATATCGCCCACGCTAGCTATCGCGTTACCGGTAACGCCGTGGCTATGGGCGAGGCCGCGGGAGTCGTCGCTGCTCTGGCAGCTACGTCCGGCCGGGTTCCACACGAGGTGCCCTGGAGCGAGGCGCGTGAGCACTTGGCCCGCGTACGACGTGTTTGAGGCTTTATCCCCGTGAGGACCACGGCAGAGCGTCTAGATCCACGTTTCCTCCACTGAGGATCAGCCCGACCTGCTGAAGTCCAGGCGGCAGTTTGTTCTCTAGCAAAACCGCTAAGGGAACTGCGCCTGAAGGCTCGACGACAATTTTGAGCACTTCCCAAATCAGCCTCATGGCGGCGATGATAGAAGCCTCTTCTACGGGGATGACGTCGGCGACGCGTTGACGAATGAGAGGAAAGTTGCGCTCGCCGACCGCGGTGCGAAGTCCATCGGCGATGGTTTGGGGATTTGGCTGCGGCTGGCGCACTCCGGACCGAAACCCACGCACACCATCATCGGCCCCGGCGGGTTCAGCGCCGAAGACTTTGAGGCTCGGATTTAGCGCGTGAGAGGCGAGGGCAGTGCCCGCGAGCAGTCCCCCGCCGCCTAAAGGCGCGATCAGCGCATTCAAGGAAGGAATCTCCCGGATGAACTCGAGCGCGGCAGTAGCCTGACCCGCGATGATACGTTCGTCGTCGAATGGGTGGATTAGGCGGGCGCCCTTTTCCTGGCAGAGAGAGCGAGCGGTCTCTTCGCGGGCAGCTTGCGTAGGGGCGCAGAATGTAATGATCCCCCCATTACGTTCCACGGAGGCGATTTTTGCTTTCAAAGCGTTTTCGGGCATTACGATGAAAGCAGGAATTTTTCGGTTTCTGGCGGCAAGAGCGAGGGCCGCGNNAGGGCCGCGGCGTGATTACCGGAAGAGTGGGTGACGACTCCGCGTGAAGCCTCCATAGGACTTAGAGAGAAGACGGCGTTGTGCGCTCCGCGGGCTTTAAAGGCGCCAATTTTCTGGAAGTTCTCACATTTGAAAAACAACTCGCATCCAAACTGGCGGTTGAGAACGCGACTGCTCATTACGGGCGTGGTCGTGACAAAGGGGGAGATGCGGAGGGCAGCGGCTTCGATTTCACGGAGATCAATGCCTGACCCGTGGGAGGCGAAAAGGGACATAAATGGAAAAGGGTGGTCGCGAGTTATCGACAGTATGACGGTGATCAGTCGTCAGGAGAGTTCTCGGTTGACCTCGGCGAAGGCCTGAATGGCTCGCTTCAAGTCGTCTTCAGAATGGGCGGCACTGANNCCGAGAGGCACGACGGGATAGAAGAAACCGGCGACATAGATGCCTTTTTCGCCCATTCGTTGGGCGAAGCGTTGAGACTTTGCGGCGTCTCCCAACATGACGGGGACGATGGGATGTGAACCGGGTTGCAACGTCAGGCCTTCGGCTTCTAGACCTCGGCGGAAAAATCGGGTGTTGGTCTCGAGGCTATCGCGCAGGTCAGTCGAATGACTAATCAGTTGGATGGCGGCGAGCGATGTGGCCACGATCACCGGAGCGAGTGTATTGGAAAAGAGGTAAGGCCGCGACCGTTGGCGCAAGAGTGCGATGATTTCCCGACGTCCGCTGACGTATCCGCCGCTTGCGCCCCCCAACGCTTTGCCGAGCGTGCCGGTAAGAAGATCGATTTTTGACATGACGCCGCAATGCTCGTGCGTGCCACGCCCCGTCTTACCCATGAAGCCCACGGCATGACTGTCATCGACCATCACCAGGGCTCCGTGACGTTCGGCGAGCGCGCAGATCTCGGCGAGAGGTGCGATGAAGCCGTCCATCGAAAAAACACCGTCGGTGACGATAAGTGTGTGGCGGGCGCCAGCGGCGGCGGCTTCTTGAAGTTTTGCCGCCAGATCGTTCATGTCGCGATTGCGATAGCGGTACCGCTTGGCTTTGCAGAGCCGAATCCCGTCAATAATGGAAGCGTGATTTAGCTCATCAGAAATGATCGCGTCGTCTGCTGACAAAAGCGTTTCGAATACTCCGCCGTTGGCATCAAAGCATGAGGAGTACAGGAGCGTGTCCTCAGTTTCCAAAAACGTGCTCAAGGCCTGTTCGAGCTCCTGATGGATAATCTGGGTTCCACAAATGAAACGCACGGAGGCCAGCCCGTAACCCCAGCGGTCGAGCGCATCGTGTGCAGCTTGGATCAACAAGGGATGGTTCGCCAGACCGAGGTAGTTATTCGCGCAGAGGTTGATGACCTGCTCGCCGGTTTTCAGCCCGACTTGTGTTTGCTGGGGAGTGGTGAGCGCGCGTTCGTGCTTGGTCAATCCCGCGGCCTCAATTTCCGCCAGGGTGTTTTCTAAGTGTCGTTTGAAATGGGGTGTCATTGCAGCGGACGTGGATTAGTCCCAGTTGAGGATGATTTTTCCAGACTTGCCCGAGCGCATCAGTTCATAGGCTTGCTGAAAGTCCGTGTAAGGAAAGCGGTGCGTGATCACGGGGGTGATGTCCAACCCCCGTTGGATGAGAGAGGTCATTTTGTACCAGGTTTCGTAGATTTCTCGTCCATAGATTCCGCGGATCGTGAGCATGTTGAAGACCACTTTATTCCAGTCGACGGAGGCGCGCTCGGGCATGATGCCGAGCAAAGCGATCCGTCCCCCATGAGCCATATTGTCGATCATGTCATTGAGAGCCTTCGGGTTTCCTGACATCTCTAGGCCAACGTCGAAGCCTTCTTTCATGCCGAGCTCGTGCTGCACGTCGGAGAGCTTCTCTCGGCTGACATCGACAGCGCGGGTCGCACCCATGCGGCGGGCTAGGTCGAGGCGCGCGGCGTTCACATCGGTCACGACCACATTTCGCGCGCCCGCGTGTTGGGCAATGGCGGCTGCCATGCAACCAATCGGGCCTGCGCCAGTGATGAGCACGTCTTCGCCTACGAGGTCAAATTGCAGGGTGGTGTGCGTGGCGTTTCCCAGCGGATCAAAACACGAGAGCACCTCGAGTGGGATGGTGGGATCGACGCGCACCACGTTCGTGGCGGGAAGGCAGAGGTACTGCGCGAAGGCGCCGTCGCGATTGACGCCAACGCCTTGGGTGTGAGCGCAGAGGTGGCGACGACCGGCTAAACAGTTTCGACACACACCGCAGACGATGTGGCCTTCGCCGTCGACCAAGTCACCGGGGTGAACTATTCGAACGTTGCTGCCCACCTTTTCTACTACGCCGACAAACTCGTGGCCGATAATCATCGGGACCGGGATGGTCTTCGCCGCCCACTCATCCCAGTTGTAAATATGTACGTCCGTACCGCAGATGGACGTTTTTTTGATTTTGATCATGACGTCATTGATGCCCGGCTCGGGAATAGGGGCATTAATCAGGGAAAGTCCAGGGCCTGGAGCAAGCTTGGC
>DKKJ01000292.1 GCA_002455175.1 Opitutaceae bacterium UBA6669 | reverse complement strand
CGACATCAGCCTGCACACTCAGAAGCGCGTTGTGATAGTCTGCCTCACTGGCTTCCGCCAAGGCTCGGCCACTTTCTGCGAGTTTGCGCACCCGACCCCAGAGATCGAGTTCGTAGCTCAAGTTGGCAGGAAGGGAAAACGCGTTATCTGTGCGACTCCCGGTAGAAGCGTTGCGAGTCTGGCCGCGACCGCGGTCCGCTGAGGGATTCACCGAGAGTGAAGGAAACAAATTCGCACGGTCCATCGNNGAGCTACTGCCGCCTGTAGCGTAGGACTCGCTTCATTCGCACGCTCCACCCATTGCTCCAGCGTGCCGTCCTGATAGATCGCCCACCACCTTCCCTTGGGCAAGTGGTCTCGCGGTGTAGCGTCTTTCCAAGGGCCTTTTTCAATAAATGCACCCGGAAGAGCCGTCGTTGGCCGTTCATAGCGAGGGCCGACGGCGCAGCCGGACAGCAGACTGGAAACAGCCAAAGCGGCAACAAGTGCTTTTCTGCGAGAACCCATAACGTGCACCCAGGTTAGCATGTCCCCTCGACAAATGCTTGTCTTGGCCACGGGTTTATTGTGGCGAAGTATCACGCACCCCACAGGTTGACACACTTTGTTACAATTTTTCGTCCCCCTGCAGCTTGGCTCCACCGGGAGTTGAACGTAAGGTCTGTAGGTCCTCGTTGGCTCATGCTCCACCCTGTCTGCTTCGAATTTCTCATCCCTCGCTTCGCTGGAAACCCAGATTCCAAGTGTGGGGACCGGCATCATCGGTGCGGACCCAAGTACGGCTGATCGTCATGGATCCCACTCCGCATATCATCGTAGTCGACGATCATCAGGAAATTCGCGAGTTGGTCGCTCGTTACTTGGGCTCCCACGGTTATCGAGTAACTGCGGCCGAAAATGCCACGGCCTTTCGTCGTCTGCTAGATCGCAGCGCACCGGACTTGGTGGTCTTGGATATCATGATGCCAGGAGACGATGGGCTCACACTCTGCCGCGAACTCCGCGCCACCCGTGCGCTTCCCATTATCTTTCTGACGGCTGCCGCCGAGGATACCGATCGGATTGTTGGGCTCGAAATGGGCGCGGATGATTACCTGATCAAGCCCTTCAACCCCCGTGAANNGCTAAGCCGTGCTCCGGCGGACCCGCAACGTCCCCAATCAACGCGGCACACTCCAAGTGGAGAAGGTCACTTTCGACGACAAGATCCTGCATGTCAGCCGGCGCGAAGTCATGGGGACCGATGGCGTCGCCATTCCACTCAGCACGGCTGAGTTTCGCTTGCTCTGCGTTTTTCTCGAGAGGCCAGGCATGGTATTGAGTCGCGACCAGCTTCTCGACCTGACCAGCGGCAAGGCGGCGGATGTCTGGGATCGGAGCATTGATAACCAAGTGAGCCGCCTGCGCCGCAAAATTGAACGGGATCCACGCAACCCCGTCCTAATTGCCACGCATTGGGGTGGCGGATACAGCTTCACCGCGAAAGTGGAGGGCATTTGAAACGGTTTTGGATGCGTACCTNNCTGACCGGTCAACTGATCGGTCTCATGCTGCTCTCTCTGGTTCTCTCCCAGGTGGCAGTCTTTCTTATTTATCGAAGCGAACGGGTTCGCTCGATGCGTGATGTTCGTCGCGATGAATTCCTTGCGCGTGCTGCTTCGGTTACTCGTCTCTTTGATTCTACCGATCCGGCACTTTATCCAGAAATTCTCCGGGCTGCGAGCACGTGGTTAGCTCGCTATTGGCTCAGTTCCGACGCACCGACCGATCCTCTCCGCTGGCAGCGCGAGGCACGCGAACACCTTCTGCGCACGCACTCGATTGGGGTGGTGGCGAGTGAAGCCAAATCGATGGAGGAAATTCCTGACTACGTCCCCAATCCTCGTTTCGTCGATTTCAATCTCGTCCCGATTCCTGATGCTTTTTGGGAACCCTTGGCTTCGGACGCTTGGTCTGCAGATCGACCGGCACAGTTAATTGAGCTGAAGAACTGGAACGGGTTCGGGCTCGCTGTGCAGATCAGGCCAGGCCTCTGGCTGCAGCTAGCGTACGCCAAGCCCGATGTGGTAGCCCAGCCTCCCGCTTATTACTACATCGTTGTGGCGCTGACCGGTGTAGCCCTATGCCTCATCTCGGTTTTGGTAGCCCGACGCGTCGCTCGTCCGTTGCAACGTCTGGCCGAATCAGCCGAACGCATCGGCCGAGGTGAGGACGCCGAGCCGGTACCCGAAGAAGGCGCCGACGATATTCGCAGAACCGCGGTGGCCTTCAATCGTATGCAGTCTCGGATACGGCTTTTCGTGGAAGATCGCACGCGCATGATGGCCGCGATCAGCCATGACCTACGGACGCCCATCACCTCGATGCGCTTGAGGGCGGAGTTCATCGAAGACCCCGAAGCAAAGGAAAAGTTAATCGCCACGTTGGATGAAATGAAGGCGATGACGGAGTCGGCCCTCGCCTTCGCGCGCGAGGAAGCAAACGTCGAGGCGACTCGGACTCTCGATATGGACGCCTTGGTCGAAAGCTTGTGTGAAGATCTGGCCGACATCGGGTGGAATGTAATCTTCGTCGATGGCGAACGCATTCCCTGGCGCTGCCGCCCCGACGCGGTCAGGAGGGCCTTGCGCAACTTGATTGAAAACGCAGTCCGCTACGGTGAGCGCGCACGGGTCCGCCTCACGGCGGGAACGGATGCACTGGACATCTTAGTTGAAGACGATGGTCCCGGCATCCCGGATGACCAGATCGAACGCGTCTTTGCTCCTTTCGTACGGCTTGAGGGGTCTCGAAATCGTACCACGGGCGGTGTGGGCCTGGGGTTGGCGATAGCCCGCACCATTGCTCGGTCTCACGGCGGAGAAATCCTTTTGGCAAACCGGCCTGAAGGCGGAGTCAAAGCGATCCTTCGACTCCCTCGCGAATAGCGCGGTGACAGGAAAACTCAGCCTTGAAGGAAACTGGTCCGACTTAGGCTTACAGAGCCGAGATGAGCGTGCTTCGGATTTTACTTATTCTTTTGTGTGGTTGGGGCGCTTCGCTTCCTGCAGCCGCGCAGCGCGATCGACTGACCTTTTACTTCGATTGGTTTCCGGGCGCCCAATTCGCTGGCATTTATGTGGCGGCCGACGAAAGCTACTATCAGGCAGCCGGGCTGGAGGTGACCTTTGTGCCTTTTGCTTTTGGCATGAATCATCCGGCGTTGATAGAAGCCACCACTGATCACTGTGCCGTAGGAGCGATGGAAGGGTACATCTTCCTGCAACAACGCGGCAAAGGCATCGACCTGGTCGCACTGGCGGCGCAGCTCCAAGAGAGTCCCGCAGGCTATATGTCGCTGGCCTCCACGCCGGTGCGTTCCGCCGCCGACTTCCGAGGGAAAAGGATTGGTGTCCACGCTTATGCCGATCCGCTCTACCGACTCTTTCTCACTCGTGCCGGGTTAAAGGAAACGGATGCGACGATGATCTTCGTCAAGGACGACGTCGAATCGCTCCTCCGAGGGGAAGTGCAAGCCGCACAAGGTTACACGATCGAGGAGTACCAACGACTGAAAGAACGCGTAGGAAGTGAAGCCCGTTTTGTTAGTTTCAAGGAGTTGGGATTCGATGCCTACTCCGAGGTTCTCTTCACCACCCGTCTGCAGCAGCAGCGCTCTCCCGAAGTCCTTCGCCGTTACGTCGCCGCGACGCGTCAAGGGTGGGTAGAAGCATTTCGAGCGCCGGATATCGCCACTGAAGCGGTCCGCCGACGGATCCCAGCAGAAAAGGCGATGACATCCGCAGCGATCCGGTCCTCACTACGAGCATTGGAACCATATGTCATGCCTGGCGGCGCCGCCCCTTTGCCACCGATGAATTCACACAAATGGGACGAGATGCAGGAGGCCTGCCGTGACATGGGTTTCATCACCCAGCCGATTTCCTCCCGAAACTGGATTTTTCGGGATAACTAATCGGCTTCACGGTTCCGCAGTCAGAAAGGCAATCAGTGCAGCCAAGTGCTGATCGGTGTAATGAGGATGCGCCTGCATTTTAGCTCCGGTCACGACGCTTTGCGGATTCCGAACATAACGGCGGAAAAATTCTGGATTATGAGTTGCGTGAGCCGCAAGCACCTCAAACGGACGGTCGCTTTTAGTCCCACCAAAGGACCCACCCGGCCCGCGATGGCAACTGGCGCACGAGTGTATCCAAATTTCCCTTCCTTCACGTGCGGGACCCGAAAGGGCCGCCCTTTTGCCTTCGTACAGTTGGNNGTTGGGCAAACGTATCCGTGCGCGGGCCAAATTCGATTTTCGTCACTGCCCACGGTCGTTTGTGCATCGGGTCCAGAAGATCAGCCACCCCGGGCACAATCTGATCCGAAACGAGAATGACGTAGGGCGCAGGATTATAGCGAAGGCCGGGTGGCGGCCAGTCCTGAGGTCCGCAGCCATTGATCTCCAGGACCAAAACCGGCTGGTACTTCGTCACAAATTCTTTCGGAAAAACCGAGATGTAGCCATCCGCACAGGTGGCGATCAGCAGGTCGGCAGACGGATCGGGAGAGAGCGCCGCCCAGACCGACTCAAGAGATACCGATCGAATAGACCATTCCCCGCGCCCGAAGACACCTGACAGGTTTTGCGTCGTCGGTGAGAGAGACACCAAGTCGTCCCGGCGCACATACCCCTTTATTTTTGAAGCTGGGTTCGCACCTGCCATGGTCACCTCAAGATCCAAGGGAGTCGCTCGATCCGGATGAACCTCCATGCCAGAAAGGACGCTTTGCGCGGCCAGATAAAAACCAACTACCGCCAAAACCCCTTGGAGCGCAAAACGCAGTCCCGTTCTAGGAGGGTGAGGATCACCGCGGGCCGCCATGACGGTAGGGTTAGTCCTCGGGGCAGAAGGGGCCAGGTGGAAAGCTGTCACGGGGATAGCAAAAATCGTTCAACCAGCGTTTGCTAGCACGCCGACGGCCTGATACAAGCTTCGGCTCAATGAACTTCTCTTCGCTTTTCACACGCGGGTTGTGGATGGGCTGCTCCTGTTTACTCGCATTTTTGATCACAGGATGTGGCAAAAAAGACGCGTCGGCGACTGCTTCCCCTACGACCGGGGCGTCTCCTTCTCTTTTCAAAGTCACTGTTCAACTCGATTGGGTCCCCGAGCCAGAACATGGCGGCTTTTTCCAGGCCCAGGCCAAAGGCTTTTTTAAAGAAGCTGGCGTAGAGGTCGAACTGCTCCCGGGTGGTCCGAATGCGTTTGTCATGCAAAAAGTGGCAACGGGGAAGGCAGACGTAGCGCAAGCCGACAGCACCAATGTCCTCATGGCCATCTCGGAGGGCCTTCCCCTCATTCACATTGGAGCCGTATTTCAAAACGATCCGTCCGTACTGATCTTGCATGCAGAGAATCCCGTGCAGCGCTTCGAGGACTTAAACGGAAAGACCATCATGGCACGCCCGGAGTGGGCTTTCCTTCCCTACCTGCGCAAAAAGTACCAAATCGATTTTAACATAATCCCGCAAAACTTCTCGGTCGCGAATTTCGTGACCAACAAAGATTTCATCCAACAGGGATTCTACATCGCCGAACCGTTCCACATCCTCCGCGGGGGCGGCAAACAGCCCAAATTTCTCTATGCGTGGGACGCGGGATTCGACGCGTACACCGTGCTCATGGCGAACAAAGCATGGTCAGAAAAAAATCCAAACCAAGTCAGAGCGTTTATGGCCGCCTACATCCGCGGTTGGGAGGACTATCTAACGAACGACCCCACTCCCGCTCACACGCTCATGAAGCAGGTGAATCCGAATAACACCGACGATTTCATGAATTACTCCCGAAAGATGATCATCGACGAAAAACTGGTTACGGGGCGTCAAGGAGGCGGCAACTCCCAGATTGGGCGCGTGAGTAAGGAGCGCTTTCAGGTGCAGATCAACCAGCTGGAGGAGCTCAAAATCCTTCCTAAGGGCAAAATTACTGTCGATCAGGTGGTCACCACCGCGTTCCTCCCGTCGGAGAGGGTGGCTCCCAACGTAAGCGACTTTAACTCGCTAACGCTCATCGATTCTCGGTCTTTTAATCGTCCGGCCCGCGATCTGCTAGAACAGTTCGCTCATGCACGTTTTTCGTCGCGCACGTATTCCTCTTGCCTGCCTTCCGCTGGCGTTACGCACCTGTGCGGCGGGACAAGACCCGCGAATCGAGCCGTGGCGAGAATGTGATGTGACCGTAGAGCACGAACGGATCGTTTCTGTTCATGCCGTGGGTGCATTGGACTCCACGGCCAAAACGCCGGGAGACACCCGAGCGATCACTGACCTGGGTGGCTCACTGGTCCTTCCCGGCTTGCTCGATGCGCATACTCATCTCGATAAAGCGCATACTTGGTCGCGGGCTCCCAATCCTCGCGGTGAGTTTTGGGACGCGATTAAAATCCTTCATGAGGACTCTCGGCATTGGACTGCCGTTNNCCGTGGCCATCCGTACGCACTTGGATACCAGCGGGGAGGTGGGCGGTACCTCGCATGCCGTCATTCAGCAACTGAAGGCGGAATGGGCAGGGAGGATTGAGCTGCAGACCATCAGCCTCTGCAACTTGGCCGCCTTTGCCTCCTCTCCAGCAGAAGCCCATCGGATCCTCACGTTGACCCACGAACATCGGGCCACAGCGTTGGGAGGATTTCCTCAACCGAACTCCGATCTGGCACAGCAATATGACCGACTTATGTCGGCCGCACGCGAGCTGGGCATCGGACTCGATCTTCATGTGGATGAGAGCGGTTTAGTCCAAGCGGAATGCCTCCGTGCCGCGGCTGAGGCCGTGCTAAGAAATCAAATTCCGTACCCTGTCACCTGCGGACATACCTGTTCTCTGGCGGTCCAGGATCCCGCCCGCGCGGCGACCACTATCGAACTGGTCAGAGAAGCCGGCATCCACGTGGTAGCCCTTCCTCTCTGTAATCTCTATCTTCAGGGACGGATGCGTACGCCTGTCACCCCGTCCGGCGATCTTGGGTCTCCCCTGACGCCACGTTGGCGAGGCATTACCTTGCTACACGAATTGATGGAGGCCGGAGTGCCTGTCGCCTGTGCAAGTGACAATGTGCGTGACGCGTTTTATGCCTGGGGTGATCTGGATGCCTTAGAAGTATACCACGCCTCTGTCCGCATTGCCCATCTGGATACAAGGCTGCTCGATTCGATCAGCGTGATAACCACGGGACCCGCCAAGGTGATGGGCCTGGACACCTTCGGATACGGTCAAATTGCTCCGGGAAGTCCGGCGCGGATGATCGTGCTGCCGGCTCAAACGANNGAGGGCGCGCCCCGCGTCCCATCGGCGGCTCGTTTACGGGGAAAGCTTTCGAGAACGACACATCCCCAGCTACAGCGAGCTCACCCAAGCTTCTTAACTCTGACCTTTTCAAATCATGCGCCTTTGTAAAATCGCTCTTCTCGCCAGCGTCGGATTTTTCCTGCTGTTGGTCGTGTTCAACAACCTCTTTGATTACCCATCCAACTACGGTTTTGTAAAACACGTTCTCAGCATGGATAGCTTGTTCTCGGGAGAAGCTCAAAGCTGGCGATCCTTCCGCGATCCCAGCCCACAGGACAACTCTTACTGGTTTCATCATCTTTCCTACGCTGGCCTTATCCTCTGGGAGGCTGCTGCGGGAGCCCTGATCAGTGTCGGGACCTATCAACTTTGGATGAGACGACACGCACCGGCACGAACGTTCAACCTCGCTAAGAACGTCGGCGTGTATGGACTTACCCTCTCTATGCTCCAATGGTTTGTCGCTTTCATTAGCGTCGGCGGGGAGTGGTTTCTCATGTGGCAATCAAAGGTGTGGAATGGACAAGATGCTGCTTTCCGCATGTTCGCGTGCTTGGGTATTGTCCTTCTCTTTCTAATACAGAAAGACGATGAATCCGAGGTGTCTTAATTCAGTGCACCACCCCTTGATTGCTGAAAACCTCTCACTAGAGACAACGTCGACTCTCGGTCTCGCCCCTCCCCTACTCGCTTAGCGTCCGCCGCCCTGTCATGCCCTCGATCAACGACTGCATCATTCTGCACGGTCCTGACCTTGTTCCGCATCACTGCTCACGATTTTCCTGGGTCAATGATACGGTGACCGCCATCGAGCTCGGTCAGAAGGTGAGTGAATTGCCGACCCAAGGCGACGGTGCTCGGGTGATCATCCCTGGATTGTACAACAGTCACACCCACATGGGTGACAGCGTTCTACCGGACGGTGCGACCGGTCTGACGCTGGAGCAGGGCTTTTTTCGTCCCCACGGTTACAAATACCGCGAATTAGCAAAACTGACCGAGGAGACGCACTTGCCGCATGTAGCCGCTCACCTACGCTACATGGCCAGGACAGGNNATGCCATTTGGATTTCCGTGAGCAAGGTCCAGCGGGAGCACGCCTCCTCCGCCGAGCCAGCGAGCAGACCGGAGTGCAGTCTGTCGTTCTCGGGCAGTTCGATAGCGTGCCGTTCTCACTCGAACAACTTCGCGCCAACCGTGAGCCCTTTTCCAGCGAAGCACGGTCAGAGTTGGATGCCTTGCTCGCAGTCGCGGACGGGTTCAGCGAGAGCACGATGAACGACCTCACGGACGAGGCCTGGCGAGAGCTACGCCGTGTGACCACGGAGTTAGGCAAACTGCGNNACTGCGGGCCATTCACTGCCTGGAAAATACGGGCTATCGCGACGTCTCTCTGGAAATTACCGGCCGAGGCGATCTGATTCGCGCCATCGAGCTCTACGATCCGCATATCATCGTACACCTCACCGTCGCCAATGCGGAAGAAATCGCGCTTCTCGTTAGCACCCAAAAAACAGGTGTGCTCAATCCACGAGCCAACGCGAATTTAGGTCTCCCTTTGCCTCCGGTTGCGGCGCTTTTGAAAGCGGGAGCTAACTTGCTGCTGGGAACGGACAACGGTCTGCTCAATTCGCCGTCGATGCTGGCGGAGCTGGACTTCACTTACAAGCTAGCGAAGTCCCAGTTTGGCGATGCTCTCCAGCCGAATCCGACTGAGATCTTGAAANNTGGCCACCTGCAATATCCGTCCGGTCCTCGGCGGAGATCACTACGGTTACTTAGAGAAAGGCCTCCCGGCGAGTTTTGCCGTGTTGAACTTTAAACAGGCGCACCTCAAAGCAAGTCGACACCTGATTGCCAGCATCCTCACACGAGTTACGCCCGAGGATGTCCTCGCCACCTACCGGTTAGGCAAGCCGCTCTGGGCGGCACCAGGAATCGAAATTTAACGCGTCCCGACCCCGAAGGTGAGGTCTGTTCCTCCCATAGATTTAGGCGTAAGGCTCCGACCATCGACGGGTGCGTCAACAGCGGACCCCTACTCGTCCGGCGGACGATCCAGCTCAGGCTTCTGACTCCAGTTTGCCGGCAAATGATGAGGGAGAATGAGGTAGTAGCAGGCAAACCATGCCCCCTTGGACCACCGATACAGAAGCAGAGGAACCCCGATAGCCAAGACCATCGCCACGGCAACAATCGTCGAAACACTGAGCTCTTGGCTCACNNTACAATACCGAAAACAGTCACCCCGTAATTAAGGGTTACCGATCCGAGAAATGCCCCTTCGTCTTTGTCCCACCGCATCTGGCAATGACTGCAAGCGGGTGCCATCGCGAAGTACGACTGGTCTGCAAACAGCTTTCCCTCGCCGCAGTTCGGGCAACGTAGGCCTAGCCCTCGCGAGAGGATTTCAGAACGAGGGACCTTGAAAGCTTGAGGTTTCGTTTCCATCCCCTCCCATATAGTCGCTATCAGCAGATCCCACGAGACGTCAGACGCAGTATTCGTCTAACTTATGGGAAGGCTTACGAGGTTGAAGGTCCAAGAGGAGGAGCGAAAGCCTGCCTACCAAGAATTAGCACCGGGAAACACCCGATAGAGATACGAGGAATCCCTGCGATGGCGGAGGTGCGGTGCGGCTCCTATAATAAGATCCCGATGAGCCCTCGTCCAGTAGCAGTTCTCGTCGCGGCAGAACCTAATGAGCACATCTTGCTCGAAAGGCTACTCCGTCGGCACTTTCCCTGCGTTGAATTGCAGGCATTTTCCAACCCCACGGAGGCGTTTAGTCGCCTGCGCTCACCTGAAGTGAAATTGCTGTTTACCCGTGGGCGGGTGGGGACAGACGATAGTCTATCTTTTTTGACCCAGGTGCGTTCGGAGAGGCCTGACCTGGCGATCCTTTTCACTACGCTGCGGCGCGATTTGGCCGAACGGGTTCGACACGCCGCAATCACCCCCTTCNNCTGATGAATGGACGGTTTGCAGTGGAAAGCTCTCCCGGAGCGACTGACTGAGCTCCGTAAGGCGAGAGTCGATACTCAGAGCACAAAAAACAGGCCTTTCCATGGCCTAGACGGATTGACTAGGTTCAGCCCTCCTTTCCTCACTCCCTCTCCCCATGCGCCTTTCACTTCTCGTTCTCGCCGGCTTCGTCACACCACTCGCATCCTACGGCCNNCTTTTATGCCGAAGGTGCCGCAATCGCCGATTTTAACGGAGATGGTCACGCGGACGTTGCGGCAGGCCCGCGCGTCTTTTTCGGACCTGACTTCAAAAAAAGCCAAGTCTACCGCTCACCCCACGCTTTTGACCGCCTGAGTTACTCTAACAACTTTCTCACCTTCACCGACGATTTCAATGCGGACGGTCGCCCCGATATCTTAGTGATTGGTTGGCCAGGCAAGGAAGCATTCTGGTTTGAAAACACCGGTCAGACCACGGGCGACTGGCCCCAGCACCTCGCGTACTTCAATGTCGATAGCGAGTCGCCAGGATTCATCGATGTCGACGGCGACGGTAAAGCTGAAATCGTCGCTGGCAGCGGTGGCCGCCTGGGGTACATGAAACGCCATCCTCAAGACTCCAAGGCTCCATGGACTTTCCATCCGATTACTCCGCCCGGTAAATGGCAGCGCTACACTCATGGCATCGGTCTGGGCGACATCAACGGAGACGGGCGTCCTGACTTTCTTGAGGCCAACGGGTGGTGGGAACAGCCCTCCTCGCTCAGCGGCAACCCTGTTTGGAAGTTTCATGCTCAGACCTTCGGTCCAGGCGGTGCTCAAATGTATGCCTATGACGTCGACGGTGACGGACTGGCCGATGTGGTTTCTAGTATCGCTGCGCATGGATACGGCGTGAGCTGGTTCCGACAGTCCCTTGATGCTTCCGGCCAACGGAGCTGGACGGAACATGCTATCACCAGTCGTGGTGCAGATGAAAAACTACAAGGTGTGCAATTCTCCCAGCCCCACGCAGTCATGCTGGTCGACCTCGATGGTGACGGCTTGAAAGATGTCATCACGGGCAAACGGTATTGGGCTCATGGCGACAAAGGTGATCCAGAGCCCAATGCAGCTGCGGTCCTCTACTGGTTTAAGCTGTCCCGCGGGGGTCCGCAGGGTGCGACCTTTACGCCTTACCTGATCGACGATGATTCGGGCGTGGGTTGCCAATTCCCGGTCGCAGACCTCAACGGCAATGGCAAACCCGACATCGCCATCGCCAACAAAAAGGGCGTGTTTACGTTTATTCAGTAAAGGAGTTCTATCATCGGGCAAGCGTTGCTCCGATCGGGCGCGAAAGCTGGCACTCGCTTGCGCCCGCTCGGATTGGATGCAACTTTCACGGAATCTGCAGTGTCATCTCTCCTATGCGTTTTCTTCGAATCCTCGTCGCCGCTTTGATCGGAGCCTGCATTCTCGCAGCGGCCGTGGTGGCGACGCTGGTGCTGGCCGTGTTTGCCCTGATTTCTGGCCGGCGGCCTCGCGTCGTTCGGTTTCCAGGCAAATCCACTCCCTTCGCCCGTCCCACACCGCCCCGTACTTCCCCGACTGGCGGGGAAGTAATTGATATTGAAGCGAGAGAGGTGTCAGCCGAGGCCCTTCCAAACGAATCTCGTTCGAGATAAGGCTATACCTACCTGCACCAAGCCCGGGCCTGGTGAAACATCATCATCCAAGGACTTTCGTCTGCCCAATCGTTGGGGTGATAGCTTAGCGACACCGTACGGTGCACTCGCTCTGGGTGTGGCATTAGGATTGTCACCCGACCGCTTTCAGTCGTCAAAGCGGTAATGCCATGGGGAGAACCATTGGGGTTCAGCGGATAGGTTTCGGTGATGCGATGGTGATGGTCGACATAACGAGCCGCCACCAATCCTGACTCACTACAAGCCTGTGCCGCCGCAGCATCGCGAAATTCAGCGAAGCCCTCTCCGTGGGAAACGGCAATCGGGATGACAGAGCCTTCCATGCCCTGGAAGAAAATGCTCGGGCTTTTTTCAAGGCGCAGAGAAACAAACCTCGCTTCAAACCGCTCCGACTGATTCTGCACGAATCGAGGCCAGTGACGGGTTCCTGGAATAATTGAGTGGAGATTGCTCATCATCTGACAGCCATTGCAGACGCCNNGCAGGCAGCGAGTCCGCGAAAATCTTTTAGAGAAATGCGCCCGCTGAGCACATCTGTCATGTGAACATCGACCGCACGAAAGCCTGCGCGCGTAAAAGCGGCTGCCATCTCCACCTCGCCATTGACCCCTTGCTCGCGAAGAATGGCGATCGACGGCCGTGCGTTGGAACGTGTCGTTGGAGTTAGTGGATAAGGAAACGTTAGGTGAGGCCGAATGCCCGGGTCGGTAAAGTCCAAGCGCAATGCTTGCTCAGAGTCAGCACAGGCCGGGTTATCCCTGAGGCGTGCGATTTGATGGCTCACATCTGACCAAAGGCCGCGCAACTCAGAAAGAGACTGTTCATGCAACACACGTCCTGCACGCTGCAGTCGGAAAACCTGATTCCGATTCAAGCGTCCTACGCGATGGGTGCAGGTATCCAAACTAAAATGACGCAAAACGGAGAAAATGGCCGGAAGGTCAGAGTCACGGACCTGGAGGACCGCACCGATCTCTTCTGCCAGAAGTGGTGGCAATAACACTGCCAACTCGTCGTCGGCAGGCGCGCCTGGCAATGCGCTGACATCAATATCGACTCCCACATGACCAGCGAAGGCCATTTCCAGAAGCGTGGTGACTACGCCCCCATCTGAGCGATCATGGTACGNNATTCCCCTCGGCGTTCAGTTGCTGCACGGCATTCCACAATGCCAACAGGTCAGCGGGGCTATCAACGTCGGCGGGAGCCTGTCCCACTTGGGATAAAACCTGCGCAAGGATTGATCCGCCCAAACGATTCTTTCCACGCCCTAAATCCACCAGGAGTAGGCTGCTATCCTCCAGTGCCGGCAGCGAAGATCCCACCGCACGACCATCGCTTGCCTCGGAACGGTACCGCAACTGAGGAGTCAACGTGCGTCGTACATCAGTGCAGGGTGCAAAGGCCGAGATGATCAGAGAGACAGGAGCCGTCATCCGCTTTTGCCCGCTACGATCTTTCCACACGGTGCTCATACTCATGGAGTCCTTGCCCACGGGAATCGTAATTCCCAACGCCGGACATAGCTCCATCCCCACCGCTTTCACCGCCGCATAAAGGGCGGCCCCTTCGCCGGCCAACGCGGGCGCAGCCATCCAATTCGCGGATAGATTGACTTTTCCAATATTATCGATGGCGGCTGCCGCCAAATTAGTGAGCGCTTCCGCCACCGCAAGACGGGCAGATGCCGCCGCATCATTGATCGCTAGCTNNCGTGACTGCACAATCTGCCACGGGTACCTGCCACGGGCCCACCATCTGATCTCTCGTGACCAGCCCCGTAACCGAGCGATCACCGATTGAGATCAAGAAGGTCTTATCTGCCACTGCTGGATGTCGAACCACTCGGTTGAGGACCTCGGAAAGGGAAACTCCGGCAAAGGACAATGCCGGTAGCGCGCGAGTCACCTTGCGATCTGTACGGTGCATGCGCGGAGGTTTGCCGAGCAGGACTTCCAGAGGCAGGTCGATGGGACGATTCCGGAAGTGGGCATCGTCGAGAACCAATTTTTTTTCCTCCGTCGCTTCGCCTACGACGGCGAACGGACACCGTTCCCGGCGACAGAATGCCGCAAACTGCTCCATCTTGGCTGACGGAATTGCCAGGACATAACGCTCCTGGGACTCATTGCACCAGATCTCCAACGGGCTCATCCCAGGTTCATCATTGGGGACATCCCTCAATAGGAATCGACCTCCGCGACCGCCGTCATTGACCAACTCAGGCAAGGCATTGGAGATCCCTCCCGCTCCCACATCGTGAATGAAGGCGATAGGATTGTCCGCACCAAGCNNCCCAGCAACGATCAATCACTTCTTGGCAACGACGCTCCATCTCCGCGTTATCGCGCTGCACACTCGCGAAATCGAGATCCTCCAGCCCTGCCCCGCTGGCGATTGAGCTGGCCGCACCACCACCCAAACCGATCAACATGGCGGGCCCACCCAGCACGACCAACTTGTCTCCCGGGTTGATGGCACCTTTTTTCACATGCTCATCACGGATATTCCCCAATCCCCCAGCCAACATGATGGGCTTGTGGTAACCGCGCAGCTCTGCGCCCTCGGGGCCAGGCATTTCCGCCTCAAAGGTCCGAAAATAACCATTGATAGCGGGCCGACCAAATTCGTTATTGAAGGCAGCCCCTCCGAGCGGTCCCTCGATCATGATGTCGAGAGCCGAAGCGATTCGCGACGGCTTTCCTTGATCTTTCTCCCAAGGTTGAAGCGAACCGGGTATCCTGAGATTAGATACAGTAAAGCCCGTCAAACCGGCCTTGGGTTTCGAACCCCGTCCTGTCGCTCCTTCGTCGCGGATCTCACCCCCTGACCCGGTCGCTGCTCCTGGAAAAGGTGAGATTGCCGTGGGGTGGTTGTGCGTCTCCACCTTACACAAGAGGTGGATATCCTCATCCTGAGCTTTATATTCCCCCGTTTGCGGGTCGGGAAAGAAACGTCCACCTCGAGTCCCTACCAGCACGGCCGCATTGTCCTTATAGGCGGACAGGATGCCGTCGCTGTGCATTTGATAGGTGTTCTTTATCATCTGGAACAGCGAACGCTCCTGCCGTTCACCCTCGAGATCCCAAGTTGCATTGAAAATCTTGTGACGGCAGTGCTCGGAATTCGCCTGCGCAAACATCATCAGCTCCACATCATTGGGATCGCGACCCAGACCCCGAAAGGCGGTGACGAGGTAATCAATTTCGTCGGCAGCGAGTGCGAGCCCCAGCGTGCGGTTAGCTTCCTCCAAAGCAGTTCGTCCCTGTGTCAAAACGGGAATGCTTGCCATAGGCCTGGGCGCCTCTTGGCGAAAGAGCACCGCACAGTCCTCGACCTTGGCAAACACGGCTTGAGTCATGCGGTCGTGCAACTTCGCCGCTACTGCCGCGCGATCGGAAACTCCTGCGGGCGTCTCTGCAATCGTGTAGGCAATCACCCGTTCGATTCGCCGAATTTTTGTCAGTCCACAGATCTTTGCGATATCGGTGGCTTTTGACGACCACGGAGACAACGTCCCCGGACGAGGAGCCACCACGTAGCTCACCCCAGTCACCGCTTCCGACGTCTGGGTGGGACCATAGGTCAGCAATTTCTGCAAAACCTCGTGCTCTGCAGGTGTGAGCCCCCCCGTCTTAGCCTCCTCGTTGAGCTCCACCAAATGGACATAATTCGCGCTGACATCGCGCACCGGCTGACCCGCAGCACCGAGGTCGGCCAACAAGCGTTGGCGTCTAAAGGACGAGAGCGCGGAGGACCCACGAAGAGTAAGCATGGTAGGCCGATGACTCTCGCGAATTGGCCCCACCGGTCAAGGCGCCAAGCCGCTTGAACGGACTCCGAGGACAGGGATCGCGGCTAGCGCTAAGCCCGATGAGCCTGACACCTCACTTACCTCATCTCAGTTGCTTTAGTCTGTGGCAAAATCTATCGAAGCTCTGGACGTCACTCATCGGGCAAAAAAAACCCGCCACCAGCGTGGCGGGCAGAAGGTNNAGACGTCCAACCCGTCGAGAGCTTATTTCAAAACGCTCGCGTGAAAAGCGCTCCAGTCGTCCAAAGCATTGAGCTCGACCGCTGCTCCTAGCACCGAACCATTGTCGGGATAACCCGTCGCCTTCAAAATACCCGTGCGGGTTTCATCGTCGTGATGATAATTGAGGATGGACGCATTGAGCTTGTAGACAGAAGCACGGTCCAATTTCACACCGGGTTGACCCTTTACCCACGTTTCGAACTCAGCGTACGTGGGACGCTTTTCAGTGATGAATTTGCGCACAGCGTCAGCAGAAAGCCCTAAACCGGCGATGACCATGGAGTCATATCCTCCGCCGATTCCGGGATAACCGGCAGCTAGTTTGCCACGGGCTTCAAGGGACACTTTTAGCCAAAGGCGAGGAAGGTGCAACACGCCGAGCGGGCCGGACACGTTGCAAGGGATCATGGGAATGTAGGAATCACTCATGGTAGTATTTGGGTTGTCGCCGCATCACAACTGACCGCGGACAAGCTGGCGGCACAGCCTGTCACATACAGACAACACGGTTGATCCGTGTCGAAGCCAGATGCAACGTCAGGAAACCGAAGATGGTGACAACCTTGAAATTTAATGGATAACCGCGCTCCCACCTCGCTTGCCATCGAGCCGATTGGTTTCATCCGGACTGGTAAAGCGGCGAAGTTTCAAGCCCTGCATCAACCGGTCGACGCCGCTGCGGAGCAGAATCGCCTCGAATTGCTCCCCGGGAAAAACTTTGAGTCCGCCCTGCACGACTTGGCCGGCTTTTCGCGCATTTGGCTGATCTGGTGGTTTCACCGTAACACCACCTGGAGGCCGATGGTGCTCCCCCCACGCGGTCAGGCCAAACGCCGAGGCGTTTTCGCCACTCGGTCTCCTCACCGTCCAAATCCTTTGGGGATTACTCCTGTTTCCCTTCTCGGTATCTCTGGCCTAACCCTTTCCCTTGGGCCGTGTGACCTCGTTGAAGGCACGCCGGTTTTCGACATCAAACCTTATTTGCCCGCCTATGACTCGTTTCCGGGGGAAAAGACCGGTTGGTGGAACGACGTCGAAACGTCCGCGCAAACGATGCCTCAGTTCACCGTGACTTTCGAAGCCCTGGCTCAAAGCCAACTGCACTGGTTACGTGAAAAGTGGGGCATCGACTTCGAACCGCGAGCCACCGAGCTACTTTCGCGTGATCCTCACCCTCATCGTACGCGTCGAATAAGAAAGCGAAAGTCTGGCGGCTACGAAATTGGCTGCGGCGCTTGGAGAGCTCATTTCCGCATCGAGGCTCAAATTGTCGCGATCTACGCGATCGAGCCAGCCTACCCGCGTCGATTTTTGGAGGATCCAGCACGGACGGGCATCCCTGACTGCACCGCTCAATTGGCGTTTCTTGAGCTGTGGCCCGTGGACGATTGAGGTGGCACCCTGAGTCCCCGTCAGTCCGCGTGTTGACGGGTGCCACGATCAATCGCCTCACGGCGCGGGCCGTCCCCCGACCGGCTCNNTCGTCGAGGATCGCGAAGGCATCTGTGTTCGTGTCGTGGCGGGAGGTACCGTCACCGCGGGTGCTGCGGTTCGCGCAGACGGAGCTGTCCTCACCGCGGGTGCGGCTGTCACCTGACTGGAGTCGCGCGGGGTCCGATCGCTCCGATTCCAGCGATCATCCGTGGTCCGCACCCGTGTACGCTCGTCAGTGTCACTCCGTCCGACGACATGGCCCGTAGTGCCGTCTCGACGTTTAAAGTCCATGTTGGGATTACTCGTTTCACTAGGTAGTGACGTCCGGCGTGGAAAGGTTACGGCGGTNNTTCCAGCGTGTGGTCGGCGATACGTCACTAGCAGGAAGTCCGTCACGACGCGTTTCCGAACGAACGGAATCGCGTGAGGCGGAAGCACGGGACCGACTATCGTGAGAGAAGGCTCCGCCTGAACGATGCGCGTAATTCGCATTTGAAGCGGCGACAAAGCCGGAATGGCGAACGGGTCGGCGAGACGGCGGTGCGCTCCAGACCTGCCAATGAACGTTATGATAGCGGGGAGAACGAACTTGGTAAACCGTCCGTTCTAGGTCGCGACACTCTCGCCAGATCCTCGGCCGATCATGCGCACGTACAACATAGATACTCCGTCTCCGCCAATCACAGTCGTAGGCCAACCAATAGCCCACCGGGAACCCAATGCCAAACGAAAGGTAGCTGCCGGACCGGTAACTCGCGCCGCNNAATACACCACCCGAGAGTCGTAGCTTGGGATGTAGATTACCTCTGGTTGGGCTGGGACGATCCTAATTTCTCCCGGCTCGTCGATTACCGTGTGCTGCGGTGAACTCATCAGTGCGCCAGAAGACTTCGCCTTGCTGCGCAATCGCTGAATGGCGTTCATAACATCCGCGGGCTGCTGAAGAAAAGCTTCCCCGAGACGCTGCGTCCACGCGAGGTTCTCGTCCATCCAGCGAATAACTTCGGGGTAACGGGCCAAACTCCTGACGGCGTCATCCCAGGTTTGCTCGTCGAAAGCAGTCGACTGCGGTTGAGCAGCTAAAAATCGNNCGGGAAGAATCAACGCCACCAGGGGGTCAGGATAAAGTGCCAACGGAGCCAGAAGTTCGTCCAACTCGGCATCCGTCCATCTTCCCCCATTCGAACCCGTCAGCGCCGATTCCACTGCGGACGTAGAAGCCGCTATGCTCTCTGTAGTGGCTACGTCTTGTTCGGAGGTCTGTGCCCAAGAGGGAGCCACGGTCGCCAAAAAAACCGCAAGGGGAGCGGGGATTCGAAAGTAGTTCATCGGATTCAAGGGGTCGGCGAACGGGATCACACTAAGCAAGGGTCAAGAAAATGCGACCCCAAGCTGACCTATTTGTGCCGTCACGCAACTGGGCCCTCTGTCCCCCTGTTAAAGCGTAACCCTCATCCATACCATGAAAGTCCAAAACAATTGGGTTTTCACCAATAGAGGGGTTCGAACGGCACACGTCTTCAGTTGAACGAGCTAGCGCTCAGTAAAACCATTAGTAGCCTTAGCGCCGCCAACCGAGGGACACGCTCGACCTCGAGCAGAAGACCCTGCTTTTTGTGCCATTGATGACTTCACCGGACTCCAGTGTCCCGCCCGACCGTTCCCATCCTAAAGACCCATTACACGGGGTCACCCTCTCAGAGATTGTGACGGTTCTCCACCAACGACTCGGCTGGAATCGTCTTTCAGAATTGGTTCCTGTGAGGTGTTTTATGTTTAATCCCTCGGTTAAATCTTCTCTGACTTTCCTGCGAAAGACCCCTTGGGCACGGGCGCGAGTCGAATCTATTTACCTAGGTCTTCTCGACAAAACGCCCGGTTCGGGCGATTTTCCCATGAACCCATAGGTAAATCCCCGGTCCGCCCTATGGTACTTCTTCGCACATGGAGCAGTGGCCCCGCCCTAACCAAGAAATCTCTCTGCTACACCAGGGTCTGTCCCTACGTATACTCTATGTGGACGACATTGCGGAGCTGCGTGACTACGTGCGAATTACGCTTTCCCGATTAGGACACCGAATACGTTTTGCAGGCGACGGTCTAGAGGCACTTGCGGTGCTCGGAGAGGATATTCAGGCCGTAGATCTCATCATCACCGATCATCAAATGCCCAATATGGACGGTCTGGAATTCATCGCCGAGGTCCGGAAGTTACCGTATCGCGGCAAAGTGATCGTTTTTAGCGGTAACCTCACACCTGAGATCGAGGCGGGTTATTTGCGCCTTAACGCGGACAAACTTATCCGGAAGCCTATTTTGCCCCATACGCTACCGCACGCGATTGAAAAGCTCTACTTCACAGATAATGAGAGCGCATCGCCATCGATCTGACGGCAGCAGCTACGGGGNNTCACCTTAAATTTTTGGTTGAGATCCAAGCCACCAGACGGTCTCAGCTGAGTCATGAAAATGGCGATCAAGCGCTCTTTGGGATCAATCAAGTACTGTGGGTAGTACGCACTGCCCCAACCGTAAGCCCCCTCGGTTCCCAGTTCACCAAAATACCCCAGGTCATCATTCACCCAAAATCCCAGCCCAAAAGCGGTCGTATCGCGGCGGTAAAGCGATCCGGTATGATTGGCGTGCATCAACTCCACTGTTTTAGGGCTCAGAAGTCTCACCCCTTCGAGTTCACCACCGTTAAGGAGCATTTGGAGAAACCGCCCATAGTCAGTAATGGTTGAAAGCAATCCTGCACCGCCCGAGTAGAGTTTGCGCGGCCCGTTGACGTAGTNNCCGCTCGCGTCTGCGGTTTCTCGTTTGGTCAACTGGTCTTGCTCGTACCCATAGACCGGAGCCAGCCGGGAAGCTTTATCTTTGGGAAGATAAAAGCAGGTGTCGGGCATGCGCAAAGGTCCACAAATCCGCTCCTGAACAAAACGATCCAACGGCAGACCAGAAACCACCTCGACGAGATAGCCCAGCACATCGGTAGCGTATCCGTATTGCCACGACTCTCCGGGATGTCCATGCAGGGGAAGCGCGGCCAAGCGATTCATGGCGTCGCCGATGGTCTCATTTTTGTCTGCAAGGTACCATCCGTAGAGCCCGGCTTGCTTATAGCGGTCGACCGCTAAACCGTCACCATAAGTAAGCCCCGCCGTATGCGTAAGCAGATCGCGGATTTGGATCGGCCGTTTGGCTGGGACGGTAATATACGGCGTCCCCGGAGGGGCGTCAGCAGGTGCGGGTATGGCGACCATCGAATTCTTGAACGCTGGCAGGTATTTAGAGACCGGATCGTGCAGCATGAATTTGCCCTCCTCGTAGAGCATCATCACCGCCACCGAGGTCACCGCCTTGCTCATGGATGCTATCCGAAAAATTGCATCGGTGGGCATCTCTTTTCCCGCCTCCACGTCCTGTTTACCGTAGGCCTTGAGGTG
>DKKJ01000303.1:11323-18336 GCA_002455175.1 Opitutaceae bacterium UBA6669 | reverse complement strand
CGTCGCTGACCTCAAACGTTCGGTAAAAATGCCCGCGCAATGAATGTCCTCACCGATAACGAAGTGATAGCCGCGCTTTCCCACAATGGAGCCCATGTGGAAGATTATGTTTTGATTAGTGAAGGGGAAGATCCCTCGACCTTTACCGGCCGTCGGAAGCGCGGNNTCGCAGCCTCCGTCGCGTTCCTGGAGAAGCACGGAGCGTCACAATGTCGGTCGATGGATGGATCTGCGAAGAAAATCGGTTGGGAAGGCATTGCTCGACTAGGCCCATTGGATGAATGAAAAAAGGGCCGAGGCAGGCACCAGAGCCAACGGCCTTCGGCCGTGGCTTACTTTAAAACGTTGGGCGGCACGATATGTCCTGGGGTGAATCTAAAAAACGTTGGCATGGAGATAAGAGGCCGAAGGTTGAGCCTACCCAATTTTATATTAGTGGAGAGAGATATGGACGGATACCTTATGGCAGTGGAGAAGACGATTTGCCGAATGCGAAGTGCGATGATTGCGGCGTGGTACGCGGAAAAATCCACCGAATCGGGTGCGACTTGGAGCCGTGCCCTCGTTGCAGCGCTCAGGCGATTTCCTGCGATTGTTTCTACGACGATGATTGAAACGGAGAAGTACCATAACAAACTAGTACGTACAGCCAGGCCCAACGCAGCGGCGCAGCGAACGCGCTTNNTATCAGCCACGAAAGACCGGTATGCCCGTCTATCTACGAAAAGCGAACGACGACCTCGTGAGCCATTGTCGATGTTCAAAGTCCGATGCGCTCATTTCATCCCCCGCGCAGATGGACTGCCCGTGGTGTGGGTGTGGCTGGCTCTTTATCTGTAGCCGATGCCAGAAGGCCTTTACGTTTGCGGAAGCCTTTGAGATTGCCGAGCCACTGACGAAAATCGCGGTGCGAGTGATGCCGCATTCGAACCACGGAAGCCCGACAAAAAAGGAAATCACCAACTGGCTCGCGTGGATGAATATCCTACTGAAGGGCATAAAAGTTGGAAAGCAGTATGTGTATCTCGATGGATGGATTATCTCCACATCCGAGAAAAGTGTTCACGTTGATGGGTGGCATTCACGTCACGATTTGGATTTCGTGCCTCATATTTCTGCGCTCGCGGGAAAAGCCCATCTGTCTGAGATTCTAGGCTCCATCGAATACTGGCATTCAACCCACGTCGAAGATGAAGAGGGCTGACAATCTGGTACAGAGAACGTCGGCTACGCCGCCGTCTCTGACCTGAGACGTTAGCCGTAAAATTTATGCCCGCCGAATCTGACTGGAAGAAGTTCCGTGCGATGGTACCGAAGCTGCGAGAGAGGTATCTTGCGCCACATAATGCACGTCTTGCAGCACTGTTGACCGATCCGAAGAAAACCGAAACGGAACGTTTCTGGGACACACTGGAGGAGATGAAGCGTGAGGTCAAAGTGCTGGAGTACTGTCTTGATGGTCATTCTCGATCCAAGATGTGGCTCTTTATGCTTCCGATGATCCGGTGCGGAATGCTGAAGAAGGACGACCTAGCGGATTTTAGCGACGATCTGAAGAACGAGATCTTGTATGCATTCGATGAGAAAAAGGGCTAACCAGGCGCTCGACCCAACGCGNNAATTTTTTCGAGGAGCGGCGTATAAAGCAGGCTAACCAGTCGATCGACCCAACGCGCGAAGCGCGTGGGGCAGCTTAGACGTTGGCGAAAGAAGATGAACACGTCTCTCCCTCGACACATTTCTATTATCTGCAGCCTCGCGTTTACGATAGGCTCTCAAACGGGTCAGGGCGCATCTGATGAAAATAGACGGGAGATCCGGATTGACCAATCGCTCGAAACGGTCACGGAGGCAGAACCGTCGAAGGCATTTCTCCGGTTCACCTCCGGGATTCGCTCTATTTTTGAGGATAGCCAGGGGCGCTTCTGGTTCGGAAGCCATAATGAGGGCGTGAGCCGTTGGGATGGGCATGAGTTTTCGTACTACACGGTGGCTGATGGCTTGAGCGGAAACCAGGTCCGAACGATTCAGGAAGGTGCGGCTGGAGATCTGTGGTTCGGGACCGGACATGGAATCAGCCGTTTCGATGGCAAATCGTTCACGACCCATGTCGGACGAAATCAGGACGATTGGAACGTCGCGCTGGGACATACCTGGCGCAAGGATGCCGGTGATCTCTGGTTTCTCGGCGATAGCGGAAAACCAGCTGCCCAGTTCAATGGTCAAGGAGTGTATCGCTTTGATGGCCGAAGGCTGGAGTTTCTGCCCTTCCCGGTGTCGGCCGATGTCGTCACCGCTGGCGACTACCGCGTCACCGACATCAGCCGCGGGCGCAACGGGATGATCTGGTTCGGGACGTATCCTGCGGTGTTTGGTTATGACGGACGAAACGTCACGATCCTAGACGGCCGAACCTTGGGCCTTGCGCCAGAAGACGAGCCTTTTCACGTCCGTAGTGTTTTCGAAGACAGCCGCGGGGTGCTGTGGATCGGCAACAACGGCCTCGGCGTGCTGCGGTATGACGGTCGGTCCCTGTCCAATTTCACCCAACAGCACGGCCTAAGTCTTAAGGACAAAGGCGCATCGGGATCCCTGAGTCGGGTGTTCTCCATTGCCGAAGACGCGGCCGGCAACCTGTGGTTCGGCACGCGCGACAGCGGTGTGTGGCGCTATGACGGTGAACGGCTGACTCACTTCAACCAACGCGACGGACTGACCAGCTCCATGGTGTGGACCATCTATCGCGACCGACGCGACAGGCTCTGGTTCGGCCTCGGCGATGGTGGTGTCTACCGGTTCAACGGCACGTCCTTCGACAAGATCTACTAATCGCTCGCTGGGCGAACGTTTGATCTTCATGCCTGTTCATTCTAGCTGTCGAATCCTGACGAAGAGGCCCAACCGGTCAGTACAGCGGACTGGCCAGAGCGCCGCTCGCTGACTTTAATCGTTAGACAAATGAAACTACCTCTCTCGTTTCTCTCGGCATTTCTATCCGTGTGTTTAGCTTGCAGCTGCGCAGAGCCTGAATCTGCCGACAAGCCTTCAAGAAATCTCTTCGTCATCGACTATGCTCACGAGTCCAACGGAACATTCTATCATGCGACGCTGAGTCTGATTGAAGGCCAACCAAAAGCGACCTGGACGACCTCACGTTCTGATACGAAGTCATCCAAGCAGATGCCCATTACCGAAGCGCAGTTCAGAGAAATTTGGGACGACCTGAATGACATTACCGTTTTTAGTCAAAATGCGGTGCGTGATCCGGCACAGAAGCTCGACCCGAAAACGAATCATATCATTGCTGTGATTTTCCAAGTTGGTGAGCAGAAAGGCCTGCAGACCTACATGATTCCAGCGGGTGAAAAGTCACAGCAGTTTACTACTTGGCTGGCTAAGATTGGATTTCCTGAAAAATGAGGAGTCCGACAAGACGGCATAGCGAACGGGTAAGGGTGCCCGTCGCTGACTTTTAACGTTGGGCCAAGCAATGAAACGGCTTCTTGCTGTTATGATCGCGATGACGGCGTTTACCTGTCTCGCAGGTGATTCGAGCTTATAGGCCTCTGTCGCGCAGCACGGTTGAAAAGGAGCCGAACGTTCGGCAGAAGATAAGAAATAAACATGCTAATCGAAATTGAAGTCCAAGAAGATGATCGAGGCCTCGGTTACTACTGCGGGGATATCGATAAGAGCGTTCTCGACGCCATCGTCGACGGTACGCACAATCAGCCGTTCATCCGACTTACAGAGGTATTCTGGCCGGCGACGCGTCCAGCCAAGGAAGATTTTCAAGAAGAAATCGATTATGTGGTCCGATATGGCACGGGAGACAGGCAGAACTACGTCGGCGATATATATGTGAAGAAAGCGCATATCGTTTTGATGAGTCCGCTGAAGTCGATCGCGCATAGGAATGGAAGGCGGCTCGGAGACCTTTCTGCTGAGAAAAAAGAAAAATGAGCTTAACCCAGCAGTACAGCGAACTCGCTACTCTCGCCGCTGATCTTTGACGATGAGCAAAAACCTTATGCGCGTACTCAAATGGGTTCGGAATCTTTTGGCCATCTGGGGAGGCCTTTCCCTTTGCGGGATTGGTTACAACTACATGCTCCACNNTTTCCGTGGCACTGGGAGGAGCAGATCCGTTTGGCGTCGCCGTCTGGCGAGAAGGAATTAATCCGCTTCCAGGGCAACCGCGGTGCCATGAGCTCATATCGCTACTCCTTTTTCATAGTGAAGCGCGGCGAGCAAATAGATCCGAATGCGGGGGAAGGTCACGATTCGATTTTCGTATGTAGCGGGCCGCCCCCGAAGCCNNTGGCGATCTTTACGTATTCTTTTATGCTCCTCGCAAGAAGGAGCTTGGCGTGTCGATAGATGTGGTGAATTCGACAATAAAGCAGTAAGAAACCGAACACTGAGCAAGAGGGAACAGTGATGGCTGTCAGTTCGGCCATCAGGGAAATTCTTTGGGATTCAAGTCATGCCTCTGCGTCGTGCAGATGCCGTCCACGCGATAGGCAACGAATCAAAAACAACTCAGGGACTGCGCCCCTTCGTGTCTGACTTCAGTCGTTTTCAGCGCCGTGGCTCATCTTGAACGTTGGCGGAGATAAGATGTCAGACGGAAACGCACCTATCCAGATCGTCGCTTACGACTCTCGATGGGCGCAGCTTTTCCAAGAAGAGCGAGAAGCGTTACAACGCGTGCTCAGCCCGTGGCTCAATGGTCCAATCGAGCATATTGGCAGCACCGCGGTACCGGGAATCGCTGCGAAGCCGGTGATCGATATTATGGCTGCCGTCGGGACCCTCGAGGATTCGCGTGACGCGATTTCGGCTCTGCAAGGCTTGAACTATGTCTTCGCGCCTTATCGCGGAGATGTGATGCATTGGTTCTGTAAGCCACACCCTTCTTTTCGGACGCATCATTTGCACCTTGTCCCTCATGGTAGTGCATTGTGGACGGCACAGATTGTGTTTCGAGATCGACTTCGCGAGGATCGANNCATTTAGACCTAAAACGAAGTCTCGCTGCATTATTCGAGAGCGAGCGCGAACGTTACACGGAGGGAAAGAGCGCGTTTGTAGCCCGGATTGTTAGCGAAGGCATTGGGAAAAACAAGAGCTCTGATAAGGTTGTGGGGCGAACTCGCTGCGCTCACCACGACCTTTGACGTTGGGAAGACAACGATGGCTGTTATCGAATTAGAGACCGTGATCAACGCACCGAAAGAAAGGGTGTTCGATTTAGCTCGTAGCATTGATGCACATCAAGACAGCACCCAAGCCACGGGCGAGCGCGCGGTGGGGGGCGTTACTGCAGGATTACTCGGTCCCGATCAAGAGGTCACGTGGGAGGCACGGCACCTNNGCGTGTGAAGATGACCCAGTTTGACCGACCGCATCACTTTCGTGACGTTATGCTCGAGGGTGCATTCAGTCGAATGCAGCATGATCATCACTTCGAAGAAAGAGACGGTCAGACCGTGATGCGCGATCGCTTTGAGTTTAGAAGCCCGCTTGGAGTGCTGGGCAGAATCGTGGACCGAGTATTCCTTGCGGGCTATATGCGCCGATTTATACTGAAGCGGAATGCGGTTCTGAAGGTGACGGCTGAGTCTGATGCCTGGCGGAAGTATCTGAAAGGATCCCAATAACGCGCTACCCTCCGATGGCACCGAGTTGTTTGGAGGCGGTTTGATGTCTATTTAGCCAGATCCTCGAAGCGCGAGATACCCAAATCCGAAAGGGAAGAGGACGCATTCGCAGAGGAGCAGCGCGAAGCCAATGCGCAGTAGCCGAGTATGCAGGTACCGATGTGCACCTAGCCACGGCAGCACAACCAGCCTACCACCCCACCACAACGCGATACTTGCGCAGATCACGCGCGCAAGCGTCGTGTCTTCGACGAGGAGTGGCGCAAGGAGCAGAGTGACGAGCCCGAAAACGACGATCACCGCTCCGACGAATACGTTTTGTGCCACGACGAAGCGACGGTGGATCTCGGGTAGTTGGGCGAGGTTTTCACCCAATTGGGTGGTATGGGTGTAAAGCACGCGAGAATGAGAGTCACGAGGTGAAAAACTCCGGCTGCACGAACCGCGATAATCCAGAGAGGGGCATCGAATTCCACAGTCGGAGGTTCGCGTCATAAGACCAAGTTGTCGATCTTTCCGGCGTCTCCTCAGGAGGATCGAGACGAGAAAACCTCGAGGCGGCCGTATTGGGTTTTAATGGCGCAACGTCGTGTCAGTCGTGTCCGAAGTTGTCCGGGTCGTTCGTTGATTACCCATCCAACCTCCATTTCCCATGATCAAACAGATTTGCCCAACCTTCCTGTTGCTGACTTGCCCAAGTCCAAATCCCTTTTTAAAGAGCTCGGCTTTTCCGAGAATCCGCAGGTCGCCAGCGAATCAGGCGCCATGATCGTCGTGAGTGAGTCGATTGCGCTCATGCTGACCACCCATTCCAAATTTCGCGAGTTTACGCCAAAAGCGATATGCGATACCTCGAAGGCTGTCGAAGTGCTGTTTAATCTTCACTGTGACAGCCCCCGGGAAGTGGATCGTCTTGTGGTGGAAGCTCTCGCCGCTGGGGGTTCTACCTACGACAAACCTGAAGACTTAGGCTTTATGNNGAATGTACTCCCACAGTTTCATCGATCTCGATGGTCATGGCTGGGGACTCTTCCACTTCAGAGAGCCATTGCCGAGCTCCTAATATCGATGGCTGACGTTTGAGCTCCAGCCACGAACGTTCGGCTAGCTTATATCGCTTGTTTCACCGTTGTTTCCGATCTTTAATGCCCCATGATCGTTGCAAAAAGCTGAAGTAGTCGTTGAAGAGTCTAGCATGCTTTCAGCAGCGGGGATTCAGCGGATCGAAGGAGAGCCCGTTTGCCATTTTTCCAGTGGTGTGGACGTGGTGTCGTTTGCGAGTGAAGTATGTTGATGTTTACTGTCGCCAAAGGTCCACTACATAGTCGTTGTTGCGACTACCGATACTGG
>DKKJ01000303.1:0-11317 GCA_002455175.1 Opitutaceae bacterium UBA6669 | reverse complement strand
CTTATGACTAAACAGATTGAACCCTACCTGTTCTTCGGAGGACGTTGTGACGAAGCGATTGAGTTCTACCGCGCAGCGCTTGGCGCGGAGGTGGAGATGGTGATGCGATTCCGGGAAAGTCCGGAGCCGATGCCGCCTGGTTCTTNNGCAGTTCCCGCGTGATGGTTTCTGATGGTAACGCTGAGGGCGCAACGTTTGCGGGATTCTCCCTTTCGATCGCTGTCTCCACTGACGGCGAAGCAGACACCCTTTTTGCTGCTCTGGCGAACGAAGGTACGATCGGAATGCCTCTTACCAAGACTTTCTGGGCGCCAAAATTCGGTATGGTTACAGACCGCTTTGGAGTCGGTTGGATGGTGACTGTGGCTCCTAGCAATGCCTAGCTGACGAAGGCCTCACACTCTCATCGTTCAACGTTTGCTCGCTTGGAAAAATTTCTTCCGTTGAATGTGCGCCCATGCCTGACCCGCGTTTGAGAGTTTTGTTTGTGTGCGCGATGAACAAGCAGCGAAGCGTGACAGCCGAGCGCCTGTATTGTGATGATGCGCGACTTGACGTGCGTTCAGCGGGTGTTCGCTCGGAAGCGAAGAGGCGAGTGGGTGAGGCAGATTTGAAATGGGCCGACGTGGTGTTTGTCATGGAGCGTGAGCACAAACGCTGGATCACCACACGCTTCAGCGGAATCGATCTTCCGCTTATCGATGTCCTGGACGTTCCGGATGATTTTGGCGTGATGGATCCAGAGCTCCAAAAGATTCTCCGGTCACTGCTCGATGCTGAAATTGCGCATTTGTTGGAGCATCGCCCGCTGAGGGTGAAAGCTGATTCGACGTCGCGAGACGAAACTGACGGAGATGAGCTTGGCGGGGTTTGAGCTGACTTAGCTCAGGTGCCTACAGGGGAAGTGCGGCCAGCATGCTGAGGAGGCGGTCGCAACCAGTCCTCTTGGGTTGGCTGTGGATTAAAACTCGTTTTTACTTTTCAGACACGACTCTACTTTCTGATGCAAAGAAATTCCAAACGGAGCCACGGCGGGATACTCAAGCGGATGGATAATATCCTCATCGTTGTGGAGGATCTCGAGGTGGTGAAAGCGTTTTTCCTCGAACTGGGATTGACGCTTGAGGGAGAATCCGCCGTGGAAGGCCCGCTGGTTGGAAAACTCATAGGACTCGCAGATGTTCGTGCCACGATTGTCCTATTGAGGACCCCCGACGGACAAGGCATTGAGTTGGACAAATTTCATACCCCTGTCGCCATTCGATTTGGANNATGTTCGCTGTTGAGAATATTGATGCCATGGTGGAGCACATGCTAGTTCACAATGCCAACCTTATTGGAGAAATGCGGTACGGTGATGCTTACCGACTCGCCTACCTCCGCGGACCTGAGGGGATCATTGTTGGTTTGGCGGAAGAGCTGAAATGAACCTGACGGGGTTTTACAACCTGGGAGAGGCTGCTCTTGTACGGGGCTGTACTGTTCTCGGACTACACGCTGAATTGAACGGCTTTGTGGCTAGATCTCACGAAAATCTGGAACTGTTGGACCAGAAAATGACATGAATGATGACATGGCTACGTTCGNNTTCGTGATGATTCCACTGTCACTTTGTCTTGGTGCCTGTGCTTCAATCGGACTCGAGCGGCTGGACAAATGGATTCAGCGCAGTGAAAGAGACAAAGCCCTCTGGTTCGCGGCGCGTACTACGCGTGACAAAGGTGGCGTTTGGACACGACTGAAGCTCTGGCTGGTTTCCGTAGGAAGTTAGACTTTGCATCCAGCCATCCTGCAATTTGTCCAATTCAAAAGAGAGCATGCTGAGGCCGTGCTCTCCTGGAAATATCCTCCGCCGTATGAACTATATAGCTCACTCCAGCCGACGTCAGAGGAGTCGGTAGCGCAGCTCCTTGCGCCTGAACTCAACTATCGNNAAAACCGTGGGCTAATCGCCTTTCGGTGTTATGGGGTCGATGCCAGGGTGGCTGGTGGCGCTTATGAGGATGAGGCGTTGGATCTGGGTGGTGGTCTACGCCCTGACCTCACGGGCCAGGGGCTTGGGAAACATGTGATCGCAGCTGCGATGGCGTATGCATGGGATCGATTTCATCCCCGCCTCTTTCGGGTGACCATTGCTACTTTCAATACGCGAGCGCTAAAAACGTATGAACGACTTGGGTACCAAAAGGCCTCTTGTTTTATACGCCCTGCTGATGGACGGGAGTTTACGATCCTGACGAAAGTCGCTGCGGTTCCAGAACTACAAATTCCGATGCGAGTGAGTTGAGAATAACGGAGGCTCATTCTGGAGAAAGAAGCGAGTAAACGGTTTCTGAGCGACGGCCCAAGCGTGAGGGCGCATGCGGACTGGGATTGAAGTCCTCTGATGAGGCTGCAGTGTCAGTGGGTCAAAAGATGCCGTTCACGATCTCACACGCTGCGTTTGTGCTACCGTTTCAGCGGTGGGTTTCTGAGCGTCAGCTTTGTGCTCTGATGGCCGGGTCGCTCGCGCCTGATTTTGTTTATTTCACGCGGGACTTTAAGGTGGCCCGCTTTGCGCATACCCTGCCTGGTGCAGTGGCGATTTCGTTGCCGATCGGACTGGTGGTCTATTGGATCGTTTCGGTCGGTTTTCGTCGTTTTGTGGACAGGATCCCAGATCCTCACACCACCTTTCTTTCCACGTGGGATCTCTACACGGGCAAAGGGCGAAGCTCTTTTTTCGGCCTCGTCCTTTTTNNTTTTCTGGGAGTCCTTTCTCACAACATTGTCGACAGTTTTACCCACGGAACAGGTACGGCAGTGTCTTGGTTTCCCGTGCTGAGTCGCGAAGTCTTTACTCTCCATGGAATTTCAATCCGCGTTTTTCGCCTGCTCCAGTACGTTGGATCGGTGGTTGGGCTCATGATTTTGGCGCTGGTGTATTTACTAGCGTTTCTCCGGTTCTGCAGGTCACGGCAACTAGCCCTGTGGCAGGACGGGAGGTGTTGGTTTAATTGGATCGGGCTGCTGACAGCCACTGGCTTCGTCTCGCTCATCATCAACTACGGTTTTGCTTTTAAAGCGTGGAACTTTCATGTGGCTCGTGCCTTTGTATTCAACTTTTTGATCACTTGGATGCCGTTAGGTGGAGTTGCTTTGCTTCTCTATCTTTTTTTCCCGCTGCGGAGCACGCCGAACAACGTTTGTGGGAGGAAAAGTATTCCGTAAGCCTGCCGCCGTGACCTTTCGCGTCTTGACCAAGCTCCAGGTATTCCTGCGCACTGCACTTCTCTAAACTTAAATCAATCAATCCAACGTTATGGGCACGCCGCATCGCATCTACACTATGGTTTTTGCTAAGGTCTATCCGCTTTATGTGGAGAAAGCTGAAAAGAAAGGGCGAACACGGGCAGAGGTGGATGCCGTGATTTGTTGGCTTACCGGCTATGACGTCACTGGTCTCGCTAAACAAATTAAGGCGCAAAAAGATTTCCAAACCTTCTTTAAAGAAGCTCCGAAGTTGAATCCGAAACGATCCGCAATCACCGGTGTGATTTGTGGAGTGCGCATTGAGGAAATCGAGGATCCCCTCATGCGGGAGATTCGGTATCTTGACAAATTGGTCGATGAATTGGCAAAGGGCAAAGCCTTAGAGAAAGTGCTTCGGCAGTAGGCGCTGATGTGCTTCCCTACAGACGTGTGCTGGGCTTCCTGAAGCGACGCGTCCGGTGGGGAGTTGGGGTCCTGGCCCCATGGATCGTCGCATCGGGCTGAGCTAAGATGTGGGGTATAAATCGAATCTAAATGGAAAACGGATTGCTATCCTGGTGGCTGATGGCTTTGAGCAAATCGAACTTACTAGCCCACAGGAGGCTCTGAAGAAGTCGGGGGCAGAGACGGTGATTGTTTCTCCCAAGCAAGGAAGTGTCCAAGGGTATCACCACGAAGAACCAGGCGATAAGATCAAGGTAGACCTAAGTCTAAATGATGCACGGGGGAGTCGTTCGATGGGTTGCTTCTCCCGGGAGGAGTCTNNAGCCGAAAGCGGTAGATTTTGTTCGCGAATTCTTTGAGTCTGGGAAACCGATCGCGGCAATCTGTCACGGACCATGGATGCTGGTCGAGGCAGATGTGGTGCGTGGGCGACAGGTCACCTCTTACCCTTCCGTAAAGACGGATCTCACCAACGCGGGCGCTGTCTGGCAGGATAAAGCTGTCGTGACCGACGAAGGAATCGTCACCAGCCGCACGCCCGATGACCTCCCGCAGTTTAACGAAAAGATAGTTGAGGAATTCGCCGAGGGACAACACGCAAGACGAAATGGAGAGATGGGGAAACGTGGAAAAGCTGAAATGGGCAGCGGTGCCAAACGCTGAAAGCGGAGAGCGGAAAGCTGAAATTCCTTGGGCTATCCAGGACTTGGGAGTTCTAGCCAGAACGTGGTTCCGCCGGACGAGGAGTCGGTGATGCCTACACGGCCGCCGAGGCGTTCGGCGGCACGGCGGACTACGGCGAGGCCGATGCCCGTTCCCTCGCGGGNNTCTCGAAGGCTTCTTGCGGAATTCCGATGCCATTATCGCGAAGGAAAAGTCGCACATAACCTGGGACGAGACGTTCGGACCAGATCCGGATTTGGGGGCGTATTCCTGGGGCGACGAATTTAATGGCATTGCCCAAGAGATTGGACAGGCATTGTGTGAGTAAGGCAGAATTGGCAGTCGCTATGCCCAAAGGGGGGATCACTGCGATGTCCGCAGCGTTGGCTTGGAGTCCGCCGTAGGATTGGACGAGTCCCTCAATAAACGCGGCTAGGTCAATCTGCTGTACAGGGACAGCATCTCGGCTGACTCGACTGTAGAGAAGAATATCACGGATGAGCCGATCCATGCGATCAGCGGCGGTGATAATCCGTCTAAGGTACTCTTGCTCGTTTTCGCCAAGCTTGGCGGCAGTTTCCGAAAATAGGATGCTCGCATAGCTCTGCATCGCACGCAATGGAGCGCGTAGATCGTGGGAGATGCTGTAGGAGTAGGTCTCCAGTTCGTTAATGGTTTCGTTTAGCTTTGCCGTGCGCTCAAGCACGCGAGCTTCCAGGTCATCACGCGCGGCAGCCAGGGCGCGCTCGCTACNNCCAAGGGCGCGCTCGCTACGCGCGCGCTCGATCAAAGGCCAGACCCGAGACATCACCTCTTTTAGGAGTGAAATCTCATCGTCGGTCCACACCCGAGGTTGATTCTCCGTGACCACCAGCACATGTGTGCGGTTGTCCTCCTTGGTAATAGGATAGGCGACGTAGGCACGGACATTAATCTGTTCGTAAATTCTCGCCTGGTCGGCGGTCAGGACGTGAGTAGCGGTGTCGTCTATTTTGACGTAGCCTGAGGGGTTTCCCTTCCAGCGTTCCAAGCTCCCGAAGTCCGTAATCTTCACTTCCCCGGCAAGGTTTGAGGCACCCGAACGTCGGAAGTTTTCTCCGATGATAATCCGATTCTCGCGTTCATGGCACTCGAGAAAGTAGCAGCGATCGACCTGCAGATAGTCGCCGACTGCCCGCGTTATCAGCTGCACCAGGGTCGACTCTTGTCGGACCGGGCCGAGCGCTGTAGCCAGCTCTGAGAAAAAGTGTTGCCGGCGCTCTGCGGCTTTGCGGGCAGTGATGTCTTCAAAAAGAACCCCGACGTGGTTGAGAGCTGGGTCTCCCGTCCTGAAAGCGTAGACGCTATACCAACGGCGGAGCTGGCGGGCCTCGTGCTCAAACCGGATTGGCGTACCTGTGCGGGCAACGCGACCATAAGTGTCGAACCAGTGTTGTTCGTGGTCGGGCACCTGCTGCCGCATGCTCAAGTGAGGCGAGCGGGAAAGGCCGGTCGTTTCCTCGAAAGCAGCGTTTGTCTTGATGAAAAAATAGTCCTGCGCATCTCCCTGCTCATCGAAAACCATTTCGATTACGCAAAAGCCGGTGTCGATCGAGTTGAACAGTGTCTCGTACTCCGTTTCTGTTGCGAGAGCAGCACGTTCCGCTCGGCGTTTCTCAGTGATGTCTAAGGCGATCGCAAAAAAATGAGGATGAGGGCTATGCGGATGTTCAATCCGTGTCACATTGAGCAAGACCTCTGCTATGGAGCCGTCCTTTTTCAGGTAGCGCTTTTCGAACTCCACAGAATTTTTCCCAGCTAGCAAGTCCCGGCGTTTTTCATCACTCTGGGCCAAGTCTTCAGGATAGGTGATNNTTCACTATCGACTTCGGTAATGCCGACTGCGGCCTGGTGGAGCAGGGTGCGATAGCGACCCAGGTTTTGTTCGTCGGAAGGGGGACCCAGTGGAGGCGGAGTTGCGGAAGGAAGCGTCATACCTGGAGCGGCTGACGGAAGGTGGTCAGGTCAGCCGATTTTCTCCAGTGCTTTCTCGGCGCAGACTTTGAGGCGATGTACCCGGATGTCATTTGCCGAGCAAAGAAGCCTGAGAGGAAGAGAGAGTCTCACTTCTTTTTTACGGTCTCTCTCGAAACCGGCTACTTCTCTAAAAGCGGACGTGTCTGCGGTGATTCCGCTCTTTGACAGGTGTCTTTCCGGANNCGACCTCGAGTTGTACGCTATTGGATTATGGGTTACATTATTCTCATCGCACTTGGCGGAATTATCGCGGCAGTTCTCCTGGGATACTTTTTTCGAGGTACGGGAGCAGGGGCTACGCAAGGCCGATTGCGAGGACGACAACCAGTACAGGTAGAAGGCCCAGCGGCGGACGAACCGACGCCTGCGCGTACCTCGATGCACAGCCCCAGCGAGGTGGAAGCGGCGGAGAAGAAGATCCCGCCGGCTTGAGCAAAAGCATGGGTTTCGCGGAAAGGAAGCCGCTTCCTCCGTTGATCTGGTCTAGTGTCTGCTGAGGCGCTTTTCCCGTGCGCAGGCGTGCCCGGCGGCCCGCCGTGTGGTTACACGTGTTACGGGTACGAGGTAAGAAGTCAGATAAAGAAGGAAGCCCGTCTTGGGGCGACGGGCTTCTGAGGGGAAACGAGTATCGGGACAGATCCGCGCTCGTATGAGAAAACTAGAAGCGGTACGTGAAGGTGACCTTGGTATTGAGAGGAGCACCAACGTCCATGTACTGCGCACCCCAGCCGCTGATGGAATAACGCTCGTCGGTTACATTGTCGACGTTGACCATGATCTGCCACTGAGTACGGGTATACCCGACAAAGGCTCCGTAGACGGTGTATTCATTCCATGGAGCACCCACACGGTCCCCGCAATGGAAAGCCGAGGCGCCCAAACTGAACCCGTTGAGCGCGCCGTCCTTGAACTCATACTTTGTGAGCAGGCTCGCCGACTTGTTGATCGAGTTGGCCATCCGCTTGCCATCCACCCCGATGATATCGCCCGAGTAGAGCGAAGCGATGATCGACCAGTTGTCCAGTGGACGCAGGGCGACATCGAATTCGAAGCCCTTGTTTTCCTGGACGCCGGCGGGGATGGAGAAGCCGACATTGGCAGGGTCGGGAACCGGAAGATTGGACACTTCTAGTTCGAAGTAGGTTACCGTGGTCGAGATGCGCCCTTCGGCGAGACTCGTCTTGAAGCCGCCTTCAATCACCTCGCCCTCGATGGCGGGGAATAAGTTGCCGGCAACGGTGCGTGCGCCCTGACCGCGGAACGCGGTGGAGTTATTGACGAAAAGGGACAGCCCCAGAATGGGCTTATAAACTACGCCTAAGCGCTTAGGGTAGCCGTGTTGGACGATGTCCTGCACTGCGTTTGTACGAAGATTGCGATCCGACGTGTTGAGATAGGCTGCAGAGATACCGGCCACCAAAGAGAGTTTATCCTCAATCACCTCCAAAGTATGCATGTAGTAGCCGTAGGCGTTGACTCGCTGATTGCGCGTCGGGGCGCTGCCTAGAGATTCCAGGTAAGCGGGACGAGCGAGATCGATGACCGTGGGGTTGGTGATCGAGGTGAGGAAATTTGGCACCAAATTTCCGGGAAGCCACTGTTGGGCATAGGAGCGGCTGCGGTCGGCGGAGAATCCGAAGTTAGTTTGGTTCTTTAGACCGGCGATGCGGTATTGACCACTGACGTCGGTTTGCAGCGCGGCTAGGCGTTCTTTGAAGTCGAAGCCGAAAAAGTACTGGGGAATGACGTTGTTGGTGAAGTCGGGCAAACCGGCGTTGCGCACCTCGCGGTCTTCCCGGTCGTAGAAGCTACCCGTGACGGTAGCGATGGCTTCCCAATTCGAGTTAAAGCGGTGAGAAAGGGTTACTTTTGTCCACAAACGTTCGTACTTTGAATAGCTCCAGCGGGATTTGTAGCCCTTGCTGTATCCTGGACCATAGTACACATCCGTGGCCGTAGCATTTTGAAAGTTGCCAGTGATCCCCTTGTTCTCGTTGTTGAAGAGGTCGCCCTGAACCAGAAGGGTGGTTTGCGAAGAGAGGTCAAACTTCAGGCCGGCGGAAAAGACGGTGCGATCATCGAAGTCAACCGGTTGAAAGCCGTCGCTTTCCTGGTAGGCGGCGATGAAGCGATAGGAAACGGGCACCGAGCCGATAGACCCGAGCGGACCAGTTACATCGACTTCACCGCGGTAGAAACCACCTTCACCAACGGCAGCGCGCACCGATTGGCGGGCGACCGAGAGTGGCTTTTTGGTGTGCTTAATGATGATACCAGCGAGGTCCGCGCGCTGACCGTACAAGACGGCGGCGGGGCCTTTGAGAACTTCGTAAGAATCGTAGGAGACTGAGTCTGCAGCGGTGGGAAGGTCCAACTGGCCGTCGATTAGCGGACTGCCTGAGCGGAAACCGCGTTGAAAGACGACTTCGCCGTATCCGTACGGGACTACGCCGCTGGATACATATTTAATCGTATCGATCGTGCTATTGAACTGCCCCAAATCTTCGATGATGTCGCGCGGGATGACTTGAATGGACTGGGGGATGTCGAGCAGCAGTTGTTTTGTTTTAAGTCCGGAAACTGCGTCGTTGGCGAGGTATCCCTTACCCTGGGTGTTGCTGACCGTGAACGCTGACATCGTGACGACCTCGTCCGGTCGTTCGGCGCTGCCGCTGGTTCTCGGCGAATTGGAAGGTGCCGTTTGGGCGGAGAGCGCGCCAGGAACGCTGGCTCCGAAGAGAGCGCTCAGGAGCGCCCGACGTAGTCGAGTGATGAGGTGGGTGTTCATAGGTGCAGGCGGGGAAAGTCGCCTTACCGAAAACACGCCGCTTTGAGGGTCCAGGGTCGCGACGAGTTCGGTACCCGCCAGCAGTGCGCTGACGGCTTCCATGGTCGTGTATTCCCCGTGGACCGGTCGAGTGATCACACCGGCGACGACATGCGTCGCAAACAGAACATCCTGCCCCGATTGAACGGAAAGCCTCAGCAGCGACTTTTCCGCGGTATCCGCAGGCAAATCGAAGGTTTGACGCGCAGGATTCTGTGTCGGTGCCGAGAACAGCGAGGACATCAGTAGGGCCAACCCAGCTGCGAATCTGCAGATCCACCGCCCGACGAAGATNNCGAAGAAGGGGGTGATCACAGTTTTGAGCAGTCGCGAGAAGCATGGGTCAGCGTGCGCGGGCGCTTGCATGGAACAAGGCCTCGCTTATCTGCGCTGACGAAACAACCGAGAAAATCCCTACAATAATTCGGAGAAATTTTTTTTAGGTCGTTCAATGACCCTCTGGGGACCGCTCGAGCATGATCTTGTCCGGGTCGTCCAACNNAAGTAGTTCCAGCAGAGAGTTCACGTTGTCCGCCCTCAAGATTCCGCTAATTTGCGCATCTTGCAGACTCGGATCGGCAATCACCAGTTGGCGGTGATTGTGTTGGTTAAACATCACGACCGCTTCCGCTAACGGAGTGCCTGTAAACTTCAGACGTGGGGCACGCCACGCTATCTGCTCTTTAAGCTGCTGGGTGGGGAGTGACTCCACTACAAAAGCAGATCGTGGCGAACCCGAGTCTAGGCTCGGCACAGCGACACGCTGACCGGCATCCACGAGAGCAGGAGGCGGGATGGTGTGGGTTGCCTGAGTGGCGCCTGCGGCTACCTCTACCCGGCCCTCGGTTACAAATACTTGAACCCCGGTTGCATTAGACTGCACGCTAAAGGCGGTTCCGACGGCCCGGACTTGGAGACCGTCCACTTCGACAATGAAAGGACGGCGGGGGTCTTTTTTAACCTGGAAGTATGCGGTGCCTTTATGGAGACGGATGCGCCGGACATCTGGGGCATAGTCGACACTGAAAGAAACCTGATCCTTGAGATCGATTTTGCTACCGTCAGACAAGACTTGCTGAGGGGGGCCATCGATAACGATGGTTGCGGCCGCGATGGCGGTTGAGGCGGCAGACGGCGTCCACCAGTAAGTAACCCCAGCGAGAAAGACGCCGCAGGCCACGACTGCAGTGGCGACCCATTGCCGACGCCGACGCCTCCGTCGGGCCGTGCGCAAGGTGAGGGCCGTCAGGACGTCTTCGGTGCGGTGCGCCCGCTGAGCCCAATCCAGCGCCGAGGGCGGATCCGACTTCTCTGGAGAAGAGGGGTTAGAGGGATGCATCGAAGTAGGAGTGGTAAACGCCGCGCTTACGCAAATAGTCTTCGCACCGTTTCACTCCTCGGGCGAGTTGTGCTTCGACGGTTTTTTCAGAGAGGCCTAATTGAGCGGCGACCTCCTTTTGCGAGAGGAGTTTTAGCTTTCTCAGGACGACCACCTCGCGGCAGCGGTGAGGCAGGTGGTCGATGGCCTCGGCGAGTAGGTTTACTTTTTCTTGGTCGCTGACAGCGTCGGCGACACTGCTTCCCTCCTGGACAAGATCGTCCAATTCACAGGTCGGTAGCGCTTCTTCCGGAGAGCGGTTCTTCTTACGTACCACATCAATGGCCAGGTGACGAGCGACCTTGAAGAGGAAGGCTTTTCCAAACTCCACCGGCCGTTTTGCACGCTCGTGCCACACTCGAATGTACGATTCCTGAACCACGTCATCGACGTCCCGAACACTGGGAAAGCGATTGCGTAGGTAGGCGCGCAGCGCGGGTTCATGCGCTTGGACTTCCTCTGTGAACCAACGGCTTTGCTTTAGCTCAGATGAGGAACTGGGATCGGGAGGCATGGCGTTATTCGTGAGGGGTCCCATACCGAAAAACTGGGGTATCGACTAGCGATGACCCGGTGCCGACAGCCGAGCAAATGCATTTTCCTACTCTGCTGGTTTTCCGAGCGGAGAAAGAGCCTAAACTCCTGGGATGAAAAAAATGCGAACCTCCTAGGGTAGGGAGCTACAGGGTGGCGATGTGCGAAAGAAGCATCCGCAGATGATTCGCCTCAAGCGATTG
>DKKJ01000346.1 GCA_002455175.1 Opitutaceae bacterium UBA6669 | reverse complement strand
TGCCGAGCGCGCTCAGCTCAAAGCGAGCTTCTCCGTGGTCAATGTTTTTGACTGGTTCAATCACCCGTCTCGGGAAACCGAGGCAAAGTGGGATGTCATTGTTTTGGACCCACCCCCGTTCGCGAAGTCAAAGAGTGCGTTGGAAGGAGCCTTACGCGGCTACAAGGAGGTCAATCTCCGTGCCATGCAGCGGCTGGTTCCAGGTGGGTTGCTGGCCACCTACACCTGCTCTCACCATATGCAAGACGCGGAGCTGCGGTCCGTGCTCGCGGAAGCGGCGGCAGACGCGAAGCGCAAGGTACGGGTGGTGGAGTTTGCCCACCAGCCTCCAGATCATCCTGTGTTAATCACCATGCCTGAAAGCGAGTACCTTCGGGGGTATCTCGTTCGGGTAGATTAAGTGAAGTTCCCTCCCGGAAGGACGATCATTTGCTATGGCTTGGACCACCTTACATTGGCGCAGTGACGTGATTGGAAAGCAGACGTCGGCGGAGATTCTGCTACCCGATCGCGGCGAGCCGCCCTTTCCCGTTTTTTACCTTCTCCACGGCTTGTCGGACGATGCGACGATGTGGCTTCGGCGCAGTCGAATCGAAGTTTATTTGGCGGGGCTCCCGTTGATCGTGGTGATGCCCGATGGCTACCGCGGATTTTATACCAATCACGATAACGGTCCTGCTTTCGCTCGTCACATGGGTGACGAATTACCGGCGGTGATTGAACGACATTTCCAAGCCAGATCCGGACGTGCGGCACGGGCGATTGGCGGGCTATCGATGGGAGGTTACGGAGCGTTGCGGGTGGGGTTGGCGTATGCCGATCGCTTTTGTTCGATCAATAGCCACTCTGGAGCGGTGGGGTGGGGCGGAAAGTTTGGAGTTGAGGGATATCAGGACGCCGCTCGTGCCCGCGGTTGGGATGATGAGTTTGTCCGCGAGATGATCCGTATTTTCGGCGAATCGCCTCGCGGATCCGATCACGACCTCGTGTCGTGGGCGCAGAAGGCTCAAGCGGCGGGCAACCTTCCGCGGATCCTCATGGACTGCGGTGTGGACGACTATCTTTTGGGCGACAACCGTCACCTCCATCGAGAACTGACCGCGGCGAATATTGCCCACACCTACCTGGAGCACGCAGGTGCGCATACCTGGGATTACTGGGATCTCCATGTGAAGGACGCTCTTGAATTTCACGCGAAGTCGCTTGGNNCCTAGGCATAGACCCTGCTCGCATCCTCTCCAACTCCACTTCAATTATCCCTCATTCCCGTGGCCACGCCCAGCCTTGCTCTTATTGTCGATGATGAAGCTCACGTTCGGACGTTCGTGTCCCTCATCATGAAAGAAATCGGGGTGGAAACCTCGCTTTTGGCTGCGGATGCCGAAGAGGCCTTCCGAATATACGAGGCGCGAAAACCAGAACTGGTCATGATCGATATTCACCTCCCTGGAGGCGCTTCTGGCTTGGAGTTGCTCAAGCGTATCCGAGCAGTGGACACGGATGNNATACCTATACGATCATTCTGACCTGCGAGGCCTCTTCGTCTACGGTGATGGCAGCCGTCAATGCAGGGGCTGATGGGTTCATCCGAAAGGATACGCCCAAAGCGGGTATCGTCCGGCAAATTCAAGAAGTTTTGGCCGATCCCGAGGAGTAATTTGTCGTTCAACAAACAGGCTGAGCCGACGCGGTCTCGTTGGTGCACAAAAAAGCCGGGCGCGTGATACGCGCCCGGCGTGAAAGAGCGAGGAGACTGGCTTAGAGCTTCCCGCCGTAGATGGCAGAGGCACCCAACTCCTCTTCGATGCGGAGAAGTTGATTGTATTTGGCCACGCGATCGGTGCGGCAAAGGGAACCCGTCTTGATCTGGCCGGCATTGGTNNCTTCCGTTTCTCCGGAGCGGTGAGAAATGACAGCGGTGTAGCCGGCCTCTTTGGCCATTTCCACAGCATCGAACGTTTCCGTGAGGGAACCGATTTGGTTGACCTTAACCAAGATGGAGTTGGCCGTACCGGTATCGATGCCCTTCTTGAGGAACGAGGTGTTGGTCACGAAGAGATCGTCACCCACCAACTGAACGCGATCACCGATGGCGTCGGTCAGTTTTTTCCAGGTTGCCCAGTCGTTTTCGGCGCAGCCGTCCTCGATTGAGATGATGGGGTACTTCGACGTGAGCTCACGATAGAACTCGACCATTTCGTCGCCCGTCAAAATGCGGCCGGACGATTTCTTGAAGACGTAGTGCTTCTTATCGGCGACGTAGAATTCCGAGGACGCGACATCCAGGGCGAGGGCGATCTCTTTGCCGAGCTTGTAACCGGCATTTTTTACGGCCAGAGCGATGGCATCGAGAGCGGCTTCGGCCGACTCGAGCTTGGGAGCGAAACCGCCTTCGTCGCCAACGGCGGTCGCTAGACCGCGTTCTTTGAGGACCTTCTTCAGAGCATGGAAGACTTCACATCCCATGCGCAGGCCGTCGCTGAACGACTTCGCGCCGATAGGCATGATCATGAATTCTTGGAAATCGATCGGCGCATCCGAATGAGCCCCACCGTTCATGATGTTCATCATCGGGACGGGCAGCACCTTGGCGTTCGGCCCGCCGAGGTACTTGTAGAGGGGCTGGCCGAGCGCGGCGGCGGCGGCGTGGGCGTNNCATGGTGCGATCAATACCCGCTTGGTCGACGGCATCAAAGCCGGCCAGTGCGGGAGCGATCACGGTTTTCACATTGTTGACTGCTGCGAGCACACCCTTGCCGAGGTAGCGCTTCTTGCCGTCCGTGCCTTTGGGCAGAGATTTCTGAGGGGCGGACGAGTCGCGAAGCTCGTGGGCTTCGTGCTCACCCGTAGAGGCGCCGGAAGGAACGGCGGCGCGACCCAGGGCTCCGGAGGCGAGGCGAACGTCGACTTCGACCGTGGGATTGCCACGAGAATCGATGATTTCGCGGGCCGTGATGGCAGTGATCTTGGTTGTGCTCATGAGGAAGGAAAGTTGGGTTCCAGCCAAAAAGGCAGGACGTGACCGTCCCTGAAGAGGACGGACTCACGGGAGGAAAGCAGAAACATCCAGCAGCCTCGGCGGGCTTATGGTGTCACGGTGTGGAGACGAAAACCCGGTTATTTGTGATTTAGATAGAATATAAGATATTTATTTAGAGTGCTTTATGAAGATAAACCTCCTGCTGATGTTGACGCTTTCATCATCGAGCTCAGTTGTGGTGGAATCTTCGGAATGAACGCATCTTTTTCGCTGGGTGTCATATTCGACTGGGACGGAGTGATTATCGACTCCTCTCGCCAACATGAAACCAGTTGGGAGCTACTGGCTGCAGAGGTGCAGCGGGAGTTGCCGCCGGACCACTTTGTTCTCGGGTTTGGGAAGAAAAACGAATGGATCATCCCGAACCTCCTGAAATGGACAGCGGTGAGCGAAGACGTCGCGCGCCTTTCGCTCCGGAAAGAGGCGCTTTACCGCGAAGTCGTCGCACGAGATGGCCTGAACGTTTTGCCTGGGGTTGCCCCTTTCGTAGAGCGGCTTCGCGCAGCCGGAATCTCCTTTTGCGTGGGCTCGTCCACGCACCGGGCCAACATCGAGGCGGTTTTGGACCGGCTAGGAATGCAGGGCGTTTTCAATGAGCGCGTGACGGCGGAGGATGTCACGCACGGCAAACCGCATCCAGAGGTCTTCCTCAAGGACGCTCATCGTTTAGGACTCCCGCCGCAAGCCTGTGTCGTCTTTGAAGATGCATTTGCGGGAATCGAAGCAGCGAAGGCTGGAGGAATGAAAGTGGTCGGGGTGGCGACTACGCACCCGGCGGAGGTGCTCCGTCCGAAGGTCGACCATGTCGTGCATCGATTGGACGAACTCTCGGTTGCGGATTTGCAGCAATTGGTCGAGGGTGGTCGTCTTTCTTGAATGTCGTTTAAGCTTAACGCCGAGTATGCTCCGACCGGAGACCAGCCCCAGGCTATCCAGGCTCTGGTGAATTCGATTCGTCAGGGTAATCGCTACCAAACGCTCCTGGGAGTGACCGGTTCGGGGAAGACCTACGCGATGGCGAATGTCATCGCCCAGTGCAATCGCCCCACGCTGATCATCTCGCATAACAAGACGTTGGCGGCGCAGCTCTATTCTGAGTTCAAGAATTTCTTCCCGGAGAATGCCGTGGAGTATTTTGTCAGCTACTACGATTACTACCAGCCTGAAGCCTACGTGCCCCGCACCGACACCTTCATCGAGAAGGACTCNNATCGAAAAGGACTCGTCGATCAATGAAGAGATTGAGCGCCTGCGTATCGCCACCACAAGTTCGCTGGTATCGCGACGCGACGTGATCGTGATTGCCAGCGTTTCCTGTATCTACGGACTGGGTTCGCCTGAGGATTTCCAAGAGCTGAAGATCGATCTCCGCCGCGGCACCCACATCGGGCGTGGAAAGTTGCTGGAGAGACTGGTAGACAATCTTTATGAGCGCAATGACTACGACCTGAAGCGTGGCCGTTTCCGCGTTCGTGGCGATGTTGTCGATATCATGCCTGCTTACAGTGAGCAGGCGATCCGGGTAGAGTTGTGGGGCGATGACGTGGAGGCGATCAGCGAGTTCGACCCGCTAACCGGGGCCGTGCTCCGAACGTTGGACACGTTTGATCTGTATCCGGCAAATCAATATGTGACCACCAAGGGAAAGCTGGAGGGAGCGATTGACGGAATCAAGCGGGAGCTCGACGAACGGGTAGCATACTTCGAAAGCAAGGCGCTCTATCTCGAAGCTCAGCGCATTCGTATGCGCACCAATTACGACCTGGAAATGCTTCAGGAGATGGGGTTCTGCAATGGGATTGAAAACTATTCCATGCATATGTCGGGGCGGCGGCCGGGTTCGCGCCCTTTCTGCTTGGTGGATTTCTTTCCGAAAGACTTTTTACTGATGATCGATGAGAGTCACGCANNAGGGGGGATGTATAATGGAGACCGTGCGCGTAAGCAGGTGCTGGTCGACTTTGGATTTCGGTTGCCTTCGGCCTTGGAAAACCGCCCGCAAAGCTTTGAAGAATTTAAGTCCATTACGGGACAGACACTTTTTGTATCCGCCACACCAGCCCCCTATGAGTTAGAGGTGTCATCCGTCGTGGCAGAGCAGGTGATTCGCCCAACAGGATTATTGGATCCGGAGATCACGGTGCGGCCCACCAAGGGGCAGGTGGAAGACCTCATTGCAGAGATTCGCCGGGCGGTGGAAGCCGGTGAGCGGGTGCTCGTGACCACCTTGACCAAGCGACTGTCTGAGGACCTTACCAGCTATCTGCGAGAGGCCAAGATTCGCGTGGAGTATCTGCACAGTGACATTGATGCGATTGAACGAGTGGAAATCCTGCGTAACCTCCGGTTGGGGAACTTCGATGTTTTGGTGGGAATCAATCTTCTGCGCGAAGGGCTCGACCTGCCTGAGGTGGCGTTGGTCGCCATTCTAGACGCGGATAAGGAAGGGTTTCTCCGAAGCGAGACGTCGCTCATCCAAACGGCTGGGCGAGCGGCTCGCCATGAACGAGGCCGGGTGATTTTTTACGCGGATAAACGAACCGATTCCATCAACCGCACGATCGCGATCACACAGGCGCGCCGAGAGAAACAACTCGCTTATAACTCCGCCCATGGAATCACGCCCCGCAGTGTGAAGCGAGCGGCGCAAGCGAGCTTGCACGTTTACGACGGGAGCGGACGCGAAGACGAAGAAGCGGTGGCGGCGGAAGGGGGCCAGGAGGACGTTGCCGCGGTGATCGCCGAACTTGAATTGGATATGACCGCAGCATCGGAGCGCCTGGAGTTTGAGCGGGCCGCGTTGCTCCGAGATCAGATCAACGCCCTGAAGTCGGGCGATTACCGGAAAAAATCTGCGTTGGTAGGAAAGAGCGGGCCGCAGGAGAAGCGCAGCTACAGTGGAGGAAAGAAAAAATTTCCCGGTCGTCGACGGTAGGCCTCGCTAGCCGTCTCAGAGGGGAAAGAGCTGGCCTATCCCTCCGCCATCGTCAGGCCCATTCCGGCGGGTTCTGTAACTGAGGTTTGAGTACACCAATGCAGGGCAGGTTGCGGTAGCGCTCCGCGAAATCGAGCCCGTATCCGACAACAAACTTATCGGGTATTTCGAAGCCAACAAAGTCGGCCTCGAAAGGCACTTCTCGACGGCCCTTTTTATCCAGTAGCACACACACTTTCACGCTCGCGGGCGAGAGTTTGCGGATCAAGCCCACCACCATAGAAAGGGTTTTCCCCGTATCGAGAATGTCGTCGATGAGAAGCACGTGGCGGTTCGCCACGTCGAGCGATAGACTGTGCACCAACTGCGGTTTCCCCTGTGACTTCGTTTCGTTGCGATAGCTAGAGACGCGGATACAGTCCAGACGCACCGGATTGGGGATTTCGCGCAAAAGATCCGCGGTGAACAGAATGGCGCCNNTCCTCGTCACCGTAGACGGCCTTGATCTCGGAGCCGAGCTTCTTGAGCCGACGGCGGATAGCCTGTTCGGAAACAAGAATGGTCTCCAGATCGGCATGGGTGGCGGGCGGTTGGGAAGCGGCACACATAAGGCGAGTCCCTCAAAAAAAAGCCGATTTAGCGGGTGGTGCGCAAGGTTGTCGTGGCGCTCTTCAGCGGTTATTTCTTTTGACTCGCGCTCGCGTGAAACCTTCTTTCTGGCGCGCCCATGGATCCCGCATGATTTCGATTCGTATTGAGAAACTTACCAAGCGATTCGGGAGCGTTGTTGCTCTTCATGGCCTGGATCTGACGATAGAACCGGGGGAGCTTTTCTTCCTCTTGGGGCCCAGCGGCTGCGGAAAAACCACACTACTGCGAAGCATGGCAGGGTTCTATATTCCAGAAGAGGGGAAGATCCTTTTCGGGGACGAGGATGTTACGCGATTGGAACCCCATAAGCGTAACACGGGCATGATGTTCCAAAGCTACGCCCTTTGGCCGCACATGTCGGTGGCTGAGAATGTCGCTTTTGGACTGCAAGAGCGCAAAGTCTCGAAAGAGGAGATCAAAAAGAAAGTTGGCGAAGCCCTCGAATCAGTACGTATGAGCGCTTATGCCGAGAGGAAGCCCAACCAGCTTTCGGGAGGTCAACAGCAGCGGGTGGCTTTGGCACGAGCACTCGTGATACGTCCGCGCTGCCTTTTGCTTGATGAGCCGCTTTCCAACCTGGATGCCAAGTTGCGTTTGGAGATGCGCACCGAGATCCGGCGGGTATGCAAAGAATTCAAGCTGACGACGGTGTATGTGACCCATGATCAAAAGGAGGCGCTGTCGATTTCTGATCGGATGGCGATTTTGGAGAGCGGTCATATTCTCCAGGTGGGATCGCCTCGTGACGTGTACCGGCGTCCGAAACGCAAGACGGTAGCTCATTTTATTGGGGACACCGACTTCTTTGCTGGGAAGGTTTTGGGTTTTGATGGAGAGCAAGTCACCGTCGAAACCCCGCTTGGCCAGTTTCAAGGAATTCTGGGCGATCCTCTCGTGATTCCGCACGTTGGCGCCTCTGTCACTGTTTCCGTGCGACCTGAGTGCTGGTCGTTGGGCACCGTACCGCAGGTTCAGAACAGCGTGCGCGGTAGGATCGGTGAGTCGGTCTACCTCGGTGAAGTGGCGCAGTATGACTTCGTGTCGGGAGAGAATCTCCTTAAGATTTACGAGTTGAACCCAAGTCATGTCGGCCAGGCTTCCCGGGGTGAGCTTTACGCAACCGTCCACCCGCAGGACGTCGTGATCTTGCTCTCATAACGTGTAGGGATTGATTGAGCCGATGTTCAAGCGTGGCCTGATCCTCTTCGCCCTGGTGGCCACCCTTGCCTTGCCCTTCTTGCTTCGCCCAAAGAAAGCGGTCAGCGAGCGCGCGGAGGAAACGTTGGTCATCATCACGCCGCACAATGAGGCGATTCGCCACGAGTTTGGGCAAGCCTTTCGAACCTGGTACCATGCCCGCACTGGAAAATCCGTGGTGGTGGATTGGCGGGTGATCGGAGGGACGAGCGAGATTGCCCGTTTTCTGGAGGGGGAGTACACGGCCTCATTCCAGAACTATTGGAGAAACCAGCTAGGCAAGCCCTGGAGCAACGATGTCCAGGCGGGCTTTGCAAACGGGCGGTTGCCGAAGGACGCACCGGCGATTGTTCATGAGGCGAGGAAGGCGTTCCTTGAGTCCAATGTGGGCTGCAGGATTGATCTCTTTTTTGGTGGGGGTACCTACGATTTTATCCGCCAAGCTGAAGCGGGTCGCTTGGTGGACAGCGGGGTACTGAAACGCCACCCCGAGTGGTTTTTGGATCAAGTCATTCCTCAACGCTTCGCTGGCGAGGACTACTGGGATCCAGAAGGGCGTTGGGTAGGCACCGTGCTGAGCGCGTATGGCATCGTTTTCAATCGCGATTCGTTGAAGCGGCTCGGTCTCACGGAGGAGCCGAGTTCTTGGGAGTCACTGAAAGACCCGCGGCTTCGAGCGGAGGTGGCGCTCGCGGATCCCACCAAAAGCGGATCCATCGCGAAAGCGTTCGAGAACGTGATTCAGCAGCAGATGCAGCGCGTCTGGACGCAGCTTCGAGCGGCTTCACCGGGAGTCGATGCCAAGGAGATCGAAACCCGGGCGGTGAGCGAGGGATGGCTGGAGGGGATGCGTCTGCTGCAGCTCATTGGGGCGAATGCACGCTACTTTACTGACACCTCGCAAAAACCGCCCATCGACGTGGCGGCGGGGAATTGTGCGGTGGGAATGTGCATCGACTTTTATGGGCGGCAGCAGGAGGAAGCGGTACGCAGGCGGGACAATAGCGATCGTGTGGGCTATGTTTCGCCCATCGGTGGGACGGTGAGCTCAGTCGATCCGGTCGCTCTGCTTCGTGGTGCTCCCAACCGAGTCGTGGCTGAGGCGTTCATCGATTTTTGTCTCTCGATGGAAGGACAGAAGCTGTGGAACTTTCGTCCCGGCACGGAAGGCGGTCCCGAGCGATTCGCGCTGCGACGTCTACCTGTCCGTAGGGATTTTTATCAAAATGAAGCGTGGAAGTCGCTGCGGAGCGATCCTGCTGATGCGCCCTTCGACACCCGGGATCAGTTGATCTATCATGCGAGTTGGACGGGAACGCTGTTTCGGGAAATGTCTTTTATCATCCGTGTGATGTGTTTGGATACGCACAGTGAATTGATGAAGGCGTGGAGTGCGATCCTGGAAGCTCCGCCAGAGAACCGGGAGAAAGCGCTGGCGGTTTTGCAGGAGCTGTCTTCCGTCTCTTATGAGCAGGCGTCCGGACGCATCCGGCAGGCGCTGAACTCAAAAAACAAGGTGGAGGAAATTATGCTCGCGAGTGAGCTCGGACGCCTGTTTCGAAGTCAGTATTTGGAGGCGGAGCGGATTGCGCGTGGTCGCTGAGGTCCTTGCCCGATGACCTTGTCAGGTGTGTCTGCAAAAAGCTGAAAGCTGACAGCGGACAGCTGAAGTTCTTGTCCACAGGGAGGGACGCGGTCTCTCGCNNCTCTCGCGTCCGGGGATCGAGTGGTGCACACAACGTCGGCTGGTCCCCGTAAACGCGGTGCCTGGTGCCTGAGAAGACAAGCCCGGCCACGAGGGACCGTGAGCCCTCCCATGCCTATCAGCTTTGTATTGCTGATACGGGCACGAAGAATCTGTTGGGCGGGGGGCGCTCAATTTTTCGACTAGCTAAGGTGGCGCAAATTCAAGTACCGCCGGGAGCGGGTAGGGAGTTCGGGTTTCGCCAGGCCTCCTCGTCGGCAATTCGGCGCAAGTAGGTTTGAAATCCCGGATCTTCGCCTTCGAGCAGCGACGGAATCTGTGCGCGAAAGTCGGCCCGACGGCACCACGAACGCATGTAGTCCTCCCACGTTTGCCACAGACGCGCAGCCTGATGCGTCATCTTGTCCTCATAGACGAGGATATAGGCGCGTTCGAATTGGGCGGTGAGGATTTCGAAAAGAACTTTGCGACGCTCCTGTTGCTCAGCCGTCAAAGGGGGTGACCCATTGTCTGATGCGAGCAGGTGTAAGTCAGCGTGTTCAAGAATCAGTTTGAGAAACGCTTCGTAGTCGTCAGCGAGCTTCAGGTACACCTCTTCGTCATCGTTCGCTCGCTCTTTGCGCTGCTCTTTGATGAAAACCCAAATAGCGAAGGGAAGTGCTACGATGGTGACGATGTAGCTCAGGGCTTCCAGATATTGCATCACGCTCATGGGCAGTCCTGGGAGAGGATTTCGAGCTTACCACTGAGCAACCGTTCGGGCGTAGGCAGCGCGATCTGCAGCAGCGAAGAATGACGTGCCCGCGACAAAAGTATCGGCGCCAGCGGTGCGGCATTCGACGCCATTTTGTAGGTCAATGCCTCCATCTACCTCGAGACGGAACGAGAGTTTTTGTTCACGCCGCCAGGCATCGATCTGACGCAGCTTGTTGAGCATTTCGGGTCGGAAAGCCTGTCCGCCAAATCCCGGTTGCACTGTCATGACGAGCACGAGATCCACTGCTGGTAGTAGGGCCTTGATGGCGTCAGCCCCGGTTCCTGGATTCAGCACGATGCCGGCGTGGCATCCCAACTCCCGAATCTTCGACAAGGTCGCGCGGTGATCGTACTCTGGTTCGATGTGGATGCTGATCGAGTTGGCGCCGGCTTTGGCAAAGGCCTCAATGTACCGATGAGGCTCCTCCAGCATTAGGTGGGTGTCAAAGTAGAGTCCCGGAAAGTGGGGTCTGAGTGCCTTGACGGTTTGCGGGCCGAACGTGAGGTTGGGCACGAAGTGCCCGTCCATAATGTCGATGTGCAGCCAGGTCAGGCCCAGGGCGGCGACCTCTTTGACGCTGGTCGCAAGTTGGGCGTGATCCCCAGCTAGGAGGGAAGGAGCGAGAATCGAAGGATGGATCACCACGCACGCACTTTCGGCGAAGCGTGCGTCGGAGGCCAACCTGATTTTTCTTAGGCCTGCGCTCCTGCGAGCGGATCAGAGCGCAAACGTGGTTTTCAGTGAATGCGGTCGCTTCGACGCTACCACACATCCAGAACAGCGTGCACCGCGGCCGCTGCTAGGGATTCCGCCAAGAGCGGCAAGGTGGTGTACTCTGCTTGGAGTTGATTACCAAACTGTCCTGACGCTTGGGGGTTATCGGTGAAGGCCTGACGCTTTGCAGCAAGAGCACGGTCCTTGAACCAAACCTTATCCGACGAAGGCGTGTGCAGAGTGGCTCGAGCCACCAATGAGAGATCGAATTTGCGCGCCAACCCGGTGTCGTTCGCCAGCCCCGTGGCCA
>DKKJ01000133.1 GCA_002455175.1 Opitutaceae bacterium UBA6669 | reverse complement strand
CAACATCTTCATCTTCGGATTGACCGTTGAGGAAGTGCAGGCGCTGAAGGCCAAGGGGTACAACCCGTGGAGTTACTACGAAAAAGACGAGGAGCTGCGGGCGGTGATCGATTGGCTAGGATCGAATTATTTTACGCCCAATGAGCAGCACGCGTTTTCGATGGTGCATCACAGTCTGATGGGAGGTGGGGATCCGTATCTGGTCTTGGCCGACTTCCGTTCGTACAGCGATGCGCAAGCGAAGGCGGACGCGGTTTACAAAGATCCGGCGCTGTGGGCCAAGTGCGCGATTTTAAACACGGCCCGGGTGGGTAAGTTCTCGAGTGATCGCACCATTCGCGAGTACGCCCGCGATATTTGGAGTCTGCCGCCAGCATCCGTCTAGGTCTGGTGATTTTGGCTGCGTTGACGCCGGTCTCTTTCACCTAGAGACCGGTATGGCCGAGTGCGTGCGTGATGTTCGTGGGGTGGTAGGCGCAGGTGGAGGACGTGGTGAGTTTTCAGTTGCGCCGGCCTGCTCACTGCGTGGACTGGAGGTGTGTCGTCTGCCTATCAAGTCATCGCTCGCAAGTGGAGACCCCAAACCTTCGCCGACGTGGTCGGACAGGATCATGTGGTGCGCACGCTTCGCAATGCGATCGACCGCGGCCGGATAGCTCATGCCTATCTTTTCGTCGGCCCGCGCGGCACAGGNNGCGGATCGCCCACGCTTATCTCTTTGTTGGCCCAAGAGGCACGGGAAAAACGTCGACCGCGCGGATATTTGCCAAGGCATTGAATTGTACGGACGGACCTAACGCCGATTTCGATCCCAATGACCCGGTCGTGAAGTCGATCGCTGATGGCACATCGATGGATGTGATTGAAATCGACGGTGCTTCCAACAACTCGGTGGACCAAATCCGCGATTTGCGGGACGACGTGCGTTACGCTCCTGCCCAAGGAAAATTCAAGGTCTACATCATCGACGANNTTGAAGACGCTCGAAGAGCCACCGCCGCATGTGAAGTTTATCTTTGCGACGACGGATGTGCAGAAGGTGCTGCCGACCATTCTTTCGCGTTGCCAGCGGTTTGACCTCAAGCCGATTCCCAACGAGCTGATCGTGTCTCGACTGAAAAAGATCGCCACCGAGGAAAAGGTGGAGGCGACGGACGAGGCACTGCAATGCATCGCCCGAATGGCGGATGGAGGTATGCGGGACGCCCAGTCCATCTTCGATCAGATGATTTCTTTCTGTGGAAACAAGATCACCGAGCCTGAGGTGCTTGATGTCTATGGATTGGTCTCTGGAGAGAAGGTGGCAGCTTTAGCAGGTGCCCTAGCAGCAGCGGATCACGGCACTTTGGTCGCTATTGTCGACGAGTGTGATGAGAACGGACGCGACCTTGTCCGCCTTTTATCTGACCTTCAGGGACTGGTCCGTAAGGCCTTATTGGACGCCATTTCCCACGGTGGAAAGAGCAGCCTGCTCGGGGGCGTGCCCATGACCACCGAGCAAATCACGCGTCTGCTGGACGGGTTGAGGCCGGGAGAGGGCAGCGTGAAGTTAGGGTTGGCGGAGCGGATCAATTTCGAGGTGACCCTGCTCAAAGCCGTGGAGGCGAGTCGGGCGCGTGCGATCGACAGTTTGATTAAGGAATTGGTTTCGCTGACGGATGACGCTTCCGCCGAAGCAGGGGTAAAAAAAAAGCCCTGACGTCACTTGATGCGCTCGAGGAACGCATGGTGGCGGCTTTGGCTTCCAGTGCGATTCCGCCCGCGTTTTTGCCCGCCAGCGGTGTCGGCCAACAGGTCAATCCTAGTAGTCTTCGCAACGGAGGGGTAGAGAAGGCGTCTCCAGGCGGGACGAATCAAGATCGAACGGGTGCCGAGGAGAACGAGGATGATGCTGCTGTTGCTGGCTTCGCATCGAGCCAAGAAGATGGGCCGCCTTTGGATGTGATCATGGCGGATGAGGGGTCGGTCCAGACGGCTGCAGATCCAGGCGCGGGATCGCGCTTACCGACGTTCAAAACGCAGGATGACGAGGAGGTGGACGCCCCGGCAGCAGCGACACCTTCGCTCGATTCCATGGTGGAACGCATTCCACCTGCCGTCCGTGAGACGCTCGATGAACTTTTTCGAGCACGCTTTGTGAAGGTCGTTCGCGTTCCTAAGAGCGCGTTGGCGAGTGACCGTAAGGCGACGGCTTAATCACGCGATCCCTCGAATGCCCTCACATTGGAGGCTCCGCGCATTCTCGCATAGAGACCTATGCAGCGCGGGAGGCGGCAATCGTCAGCAATCCGGCTCGTTCCAGACTGCTCCTAACTTGGGCTTGGAAGCGATGCTACGTGCGTAGACATAAGTATCCGCGGCGGATTGAGGGGAGGCGAGGGCGATTGACTCGCGTCGGTAGAGACCTTCGTGCAGACCCTCGAATTCGTCGAGCTTACGAAGGCAAGCGGGATCTACAATCCAGAGTTCACCCAACACCCCTTCTTGGTCCTCGGTCGAGGCGACCAAACCCGGATATCCGTCCAATGAATACAGAGTAAATCCCGGTTGCGTGCGGGCCTCGGCTAAAAAGGTCTGACCGGCAAGGTAGTGGTGCCACTTGCCGCCGCGTTTAAGAGTACCGTAGACAAAAAGCCGGGTCATAGGTGGGACGGAGAAGGTGTTGATCCGGGAGATGCGGGATGGATTTCGATCACCAAGGCTGTAGCATTGTCGCGTCCCGATTTTTCCACCGCTTCACGCACAATCCGCTGCGCGGTGGATTCGGACGGGTGTAAGGCGGGGTTCTCACGGACCAATTCGTCGAGATGACGATCCCAGAGGCC
>DKKJ01000132.1 GCA_002455175.1 Opitutaceae bacterium UBA6669 | reverse complement strand
TCACCGGTATGGCTTTCCGCGTTCCGGTGCCGACCGTTTCTGTGGTCGACCTGACGTTCAAGACGACCAAGGACACGTCGCTCGACGAAATCAAAGCAGCGCTGAAGAAGGCTTCCGAAACCTACCTGAAGGGTATTCTCGGATACACCGACGGGACGNNGGTATGACAACGAGTGGGGCTACAGCAATCGCGTGGTTGATCTCACCAAGCAGATCGCGGCCAAACTCTAAACTCCGTTCTTAAACCGGCCCACGGCCTCGCCCGCCCACCACGAAAAGCCCTTCTTTTCGTGTTCCGGCGGCGGTCCGTGGGCCACTCATTTTCAGAGGTTTTCCCATGCCAAAGTTCAAAACCATTCGCGATCTCGATCTCGCTGGAAAACGCGTTTTCATGCGCGTCGATTTCAATGTTCCTCAGGACAAGAACACCGGTGCGATCACCAACAATCAGCGGATTGTTGCGGCGCTGCCCACGATCAAGTATGCCTTGGAAAAGGGGGCATCAGTGGTGCTTGCTAGCCATCTCGGCCGTCCCGATGGCAAGGTGGTCGAGAAGTTCTCGTTGAAGCCGATCGCGGCCGAATTGGAGAAACTTTTGGGAAAACCCGTCGCCTTTGCGAAGGACTGCGTGGGAGCCGAAGCAGAAAAAGCAGCGGCGGCGCTCAAGTCGGGCGAGGTCTTGCTGCTCGAAAACCTGCGCTTCCACATCGAAGAAGAAGGCAAAGTGAAGCTCGAGGATGGAAGCTCCGTCAAAGCGGAGAAGTCCGCAGTCGAAGCCTTCCGCGCCAGCCTTTCGAAGTTGGGTGATGTCTACGTCAACGATGCATTCGGCACGGCGCACCGCGCTCATTCCTCGATCGTCGGGGTCAACCTGCCGCAGAAGGCTGCGGGTTTCCTCATGGAAGCCGAACTCAAGGCCTTCTCTGCCGTGTTGGACAATCCACAGCGTCCGCTGCTCGCCATCCTGGGTGGAGCCAAGATCGCCGACAAGATTCCGCTCATCAAGAACCTGATCGAAAAGGCGGATCAGATCATCATCGGTGGCGGGATGGCCTTACACCTTCAAGAAGGTCACTCAGAACATGGAGATCGGTACCAGCTTGTTTGATACCGAAGGCGCCAAGTTGGTGCCGGAGTTGGTGGAAAAGGCTCGTGCTCGTGGCGTGAAGCTCATTTTCCCGGTTGATTATATTGCCGCAGACAAATTCGCACCGGATGCGGCCACACAGCCAGCTTCGGATGAAACGGGTATTCCCGCCGGCTGGATGGGCCTGGATGCCGGTCCTAAGTCGCGCGAAATCTACCGCCAGGCGATTCTGGGAGCCAAAACCATCGTTTGGAACGGTCCCGCCGGGGTGTTTGAGTTTGATGCATTTGCTGGCGCCACCAAGGCGATGGCGGATGCGATTGCCGAGGCGACCAAGGCCGGAGCGACCACGGTGGTGGGCGGCGGCGACACTGCGACGGCGGCCAAAAAATTCAAGGTAGCCGACAAGGTGACGCACTGCTCGACAGGAGGAGGCGCGAGCCTCGAGTTCNNCGTACAATTCTTGGAAACCTGATTTGCCACGAGTGCCCGGCGACCGTGAGTGGCAGGGCATGCTGAATTAACTTATTCGCACACCTCTCAGCGACGTGTGCGATCACACTTTATAGATTATGTCTTCTCGCAAGAAACTCATCGCAGGTAACTGGAAGATGAACAAAACCTCCGCCGACGCGGTTTCGCTCGTGCAGGAGATTGTCTCCGCCATTGGCAAGCAAACCGACGTCGATGTGGTGGTGTGCCCACCGTTCACGTCCCTGGAATCCGTCGGCAAGGCGCTCGATGGAGCCAATGTTAAGCTCGGAGCGCAGAACGTGCATCCCGAGCCGAGTGGTGCTTACACCGGTGAAATCTCCGTGGGCATGCTGCGGGCCTTTTTCGCCAGTTATGTCATCATTGGACATAGCGAGCGCCGCACCTACTTCGCGGAGACCGATGCCTTCATCAATCAGAAGGTCCTCGCTTCCCTCAAAGGCCAGCTCAAGCCGATCCTCTGTGTCGGTGAAACCCTGGGTGAGCGCGAAAGCGGAGCCACCCTGCGCGTCGTCCAGACTCAATTGGAAAGTGGTCTGGAAGGTGTGAGCAAGGACCTCATGACCAGCGTGGTCATTGCTTATGAGCCCGTCTGGGCAATTGGTACTGGCAAGGTGGCGACCGTTGAGCAGGCGCAAGAGGTCCATGCGTTCATTCGCGCTCTGCTGGCGAAAAACTTCGGTGAGGCGACCGCTCAGAAGGTGCGGATCCTCTATGGTGGCTCGATGAAGCCTGCCAATGCACCCGAGCTCCTCAGCCAAAAGGACATTGACGGCGGTTTGATCGGAGGCGCGAGCCTCGAGTCTCGCAGCTTTCTTGACTTGGTGAAGGCCGCGGCTGCCGTGAAGTAAGTTGTAGTCGATTCCTTGATACCCATGCTCTTTCCGCTTCGCCTCCTTCTCGTTTGGTTGCGTGCGCTGGGCTGGGTAGGCCTGGGAATGGGGGCTGTCTCTACTGCTTCTGTAGCGGAGACGGCGCCTGCCGGAGGGATGAAAATTTTCCTGCTGATCGGTCAATCTAATATGGCGGGTCGCGGGGAGATTGAGGCTATCGATCAGGTCGTTCATCCCCGGGTATTTGTTCTGAATCAGGCGCGAGGCTGGGTTCCCGCCTTGGATCCGCTTCATTTTGATAAACCCAAAATCGCGGGAGTGGGTCTGGGTTCTACGTTCGGCCGGGTGATCGCCGATCTTGAGCCGAGTGCAGTCGTCGGGTTAGTCCCAGCCGCGTTTG
>DKKJ01000408.1 GCA_002455175.1 Opitutaceae bacterium UBA6669 | reverse complement strand
AGAGTGGTGCGCAAAAAAAGGGCGCGAGACGAGATGGGATACCCGCCCACCTTGCCTCGCGCCCGATCCAAACCAAATTAGAACTGAAGCGTGTTGGTCGGGAGCCAGTTCCGCGCTGGGGATAAGACGAACGATCCTTCTGAATACTTCTCGTCCGTCACGTTATAAACACCGAACGAGGTGTTCACGCGATAACCGAGCAGTTCCCAGGGGTAACTTGCCGTCAGATCGAAGACAATGTAGTCACCCGCTTGATACCCCCCTGCCAACGGATTCCAGTCAACTGCGCGGCTTACGACCGTTTCAGACGAGTGTCGAGCGCCTGCCCCAACCGAAGCACCACGGATACGTCCACCATCAAAGGTGTACTTGCCAAAAACGTTCAGGCGGTACTCGGGAACGTTTTCGATTCGAGCTCCATAGTAGATATCGGAGGCCACTTTCGCTGCCGCCGAAGACGCGTTGTAGGCCGCGCTGCCGGGGGCTGCCCGGGTGCGGTCGTAAAGCGTCTTCGCCGTCCAGAGCCACGATCCATTGACCACTGCTTGGAAGTTACGAATCGGCGTCCAGATCACTTCCGCTTCCGTACCTTCGATCCGATTCTTCAAATCCGCCGTCCGCCAGCGGAAGTTACGGGTGTTGTAGCCGTAGGTTCCCGGAGCGAACAGCGTCGTGCTGAAGTTGAGTGGCTCTTCAATGTTGGATTGCTTCGCCGCATCATCCAGACGCTGGTCCTTACGCTCGCCGCGGAAGACGGAAACGGTTCCCACGAGGCGATTGTCTTCAGTGGAAATCTTCGCGCCCACTTCCCAGTTCATCCCGGACTCGTCATTAATGTCACGATAAGCACCGCGAGCAGTCTGAATGTCCACCGCTTGCTGAACAGAGGTGACCGTCTGACCGAGATATTGGAAGGAGCCACCACCGTGATTCAACGCGCTTTGGTAAACGGCCAGTTCGTTCCCCGGGAAGAACCCGCCCACATTACCCGTGTTGAATTGGAAGGTCTTCGAAATCGAGGCGTAGACGTTGATCGCCTTGGTCACCGCGAAGGATGCACCTGCCATCCACGAGTCGCCCTCCTTCTCATAGAAGTTCGTACGGACGTAGTTGGCATTATACCCCCAAACGGTTTCCGGATAACGAGCCGGGTCCAAGTAGGCATCCTCGGGCACGATGAACCAGGGATAATTCGAGAGGAGGTACTGACCCGTTTCTTCACGCCACTGACGACGGAAACCCGCGATAATGTTCAGACGATCGTCCAGCAACGTTGCTTGGTGATTGAAGTACGCAGCGGAAACAGTGGGCTTGTATCCATCAAGCCAGACCCGATCGATCGGGAACAGCGTCTTGATCGATGGATTCGTTTCAAAGCCAGGATCCCAATCACTGAAGACGGCGCGCACCAGCTTGATGTTGCCATTGCGGTCACGGATGACCTGGTCAACGGTTGGCACGCCGGTGTCATGACCGCGACCTTCTCCGACGAGATTGCCAGGAACCTGGGAGCCGCCGGTCGTTCCGGGAACGTACCCAGGGTTAGCGATCGGGTTCGTCGCCCCTGGGACATGGCCGTAGTAGGGTGCAAGGACGATGTCGTGTGAAAGGTAGTTCTGCGTCCACTTCGACTGAGAAACGCCGGTGAGGAACTTGTTCTTCACACCCAAGAGGTCGAATTTGAAGATCAAATCAACCTGATGCGTGTTCGTGAGGCGATAGTAGCCAGAAGATGCCGTACCACCGACATTCCAGTGAACCCCATCAGCGTAGGGCGTGGTCAATCCTTCGATCGAATCGAAGCGACTGTTATCACGTTGATAAACGTAACGCGCATCGAGCCAGTCGAATGGGGCGAAATCAGTCGTGACCGTGAACGAGTCGACCTCGTTTTTTGTCTGGGCTCCGCGGCTCGTGTAATTGAAGGCCTCATCGTGGATGAAGTTGCCGTTCCGGTCGGTGTAGTACCCGCCTCGTTCGACACTTGTGTAGGCAGGCAAACCGTAGTTGCCCGTGGCGATACGGCGATTGTTGATATAGGTCGCGTAGGCCAGGCTCGGAGTATTGACCGAGTTGACGACCTTATTGCTTCCGACCGCCGCCGCTTTCCATCCCTGAAAATCGCTATAAATCCAGTCGTAGTCGTTCTGCATGAACGTCTCACGAACATGCTCGAAATCGAGATTNNTTTTGAGCTTCCCGCTCTCGAAGGGGATGAACGTCAGGCTAGGTGTAAGATTAAAGTTCTTACGGAATTCGAAGCGACGCTCGCCCTGCGTGTCCTCCCAACCGCCCACGATACGAAGTGCGGCTTTCGACGAAAGGTTGATATTCGTGTCAGCCACCAACTTCTGACCACTGTTGTCGTTGATGCTGTAACGCAACGTGGTCGGGATAGGCGTAAACGATGGTTGCTTGGAGACGTAATTGATGACGCCGCCGGGATACCCTTGCCCAAAAAAGACTGCGGCCGGACCCTTTACCACTTCAACGCGCTCGATGTTATCCAGATTGTAAGCGACGTAACGGAACACCCCGTTGCGCATCAGCGAATTGACAGGAAAACCACGCATGGTGAAGCCCCCTGCTGGAGTCGCTTCATTTCCGGGCCGACGCATCGCAAATCGCGTATCGCCGGAAGCCGCCGCGGTGTAGCGGAAAAGGTCCATCATGGACCGCGTGTTGGTGTCATCTAGGAACTCACGCGACACCACAGAGATATTGAAGGGAATCTTCTGAATTTCCATTCCCACGCGCGTGGCAGTGGCGGAATTCGTCTTCAAATACCCATAGTCCTTCTCACTCGCTACTTCGAACGCTGAGAGGGTAACCACACCATCAGGCGCCGGTGCAGAAAGATCCGAACGTGCAGCCACTGAGGGGGCTGCGGGGGTCGACGGCGCTGGCGGCGCGATCGGTGCAATGGGTGCCGGTACTGGCTCGGAACGCACGGCGGGAGCAGGCGTTCCAGAGAGTTCAGCCAATCGTTTTTCCATCTCGGCAAAACGCTGGCGCATAGCGACATTCTCCTCGCGGAGAGCGCGATTTTCATTCTGCAACCGGGACATTTCCTCAGGGGTTTGACCCTTGAGAGGAAGCGTAGGGACAGCTGCGAGCCCTAGTAAAAGGGACACGCGAGCCCGATGCAATGACTTGCTGGGTTTCGGTTTCATAGGGTATGGATTGGGCGGCAGAGGCCACGCAAAGAAAGATGTTCGACGAAGTCGCCAGAAAGGTATTGGAAGCGTTGCAGCATGTCGTCCGTCACTCTGAGTGCCTTGGCTAAACTGTGCGGTCTCTCACCCGCGACGGTCTCGCGCGCGTTGTCAGGACACCCGCATGTCCGTGCTGATGTCCGCGCTCAGGTCATTGCTGCAGCCCAATCCCATGGATACGAGCGCAACCAGCTGGTCAGCGCGATCATGGCTCAGGTACGCGGGACCCGCTCGCAACGGTTCGTAGGCAACTTGGCGTTGGTTCACGTTCCTTCGGCCAATCAGCCGAACCTGAGACCTATGCAACGGCGGATACTGCGTGGAGCAGAAGAACGTGCCGTGGAGCTTGGATACAAAACCGATCTCTTTACGCTAGAAGGAGGTGAAAAAGGCCAGGCGTCGCTCGCTCGCGTCCTTCAGGCACGCGGCGTGATGGGGGTGATTTTTCTCCACTCAAAGCCAAATCCGGATATCTCAGCTTACGCTCGCTGTTGGGACTACTTCGCCATTGTTCAAATCGACTATGATTCTCCCACCCTCGTGTGGCACGTTGTCTCCCTTGATCATCACTTTACGCTCGTCAGCGCACTTTCCCGTCTCCGTGAACGCGGCTACCGGCGGATCGGTCTGTTTATCGAACGCCATAAAGATGAGCGCCTGATCTACAAATGGTCGGCTGCGTTTCGTTCTTTCCAGGAAAACCAAGGGGGGATCGGAAACATCCCCATTCATACGGAGGTGGAGATGTCCCGCGCGGGCTTCCTCGCCTGGTTTGAAGAACACCATCCCGATCTTATTATCGGCCATGTCGATCGGGCACTCGCGTGGTTAAAACGCAGCGGGGTCGACACTCCAGACCAAGTGGGCTTTTTCAATTTGAATTGGAATGAGCGTACCCGTCCCTGCGCGGGGTTGGATGTACGTCCCGAACTGCATGGAGTCGTGGCCGTCGAAACTCTGACTGCACAAACCCAACGCAACGAACGCGGCATCCCGTTGGACCCACGTTCCATCTTAATCAACGGTCGCTGGGTGGATGGACCTACACTCAGACCTACCGCTCCGGCTGCTGCAGCATAAACCCTCTTTCAGCCAAAGACTGGCATTGCGCACTCCGCTGTCTCATCTGGGCGTACGCACTGCCTACCTCCTTGGCGCAGCTTTCTTTTTACCGCTTCGCTTGCGCCGCGAAACCTTCCCGGTAGCTTGCCCACGCTCCCGATGGACCTCTCGAGGAAACTGGCAATTCTTGCCGACGCAGCTAAGTATGACGCCTCTTGCGCGAGTAGCGGCACAACCCGACGCGACTCGCGCGATGGCAAGGGGCTTGGCTCGACCACAGGTTCGGGTATTTGTCATAGTTACACTCCGGACGGGCGCTGTGTATCCTTGCTTAAACTACTGCTGACTAATTACTGCATCTACGATTGTCTTTATTGCATCAACCGCCGTTCAAGCAATGTCCCCCGAGCGCGCTTCACGGTCGATGAGGTAGTTCGCCTTACGATTGATTTTTATCGTAGGAATTACATCGAAGGACTTTTTCTCAGCTCTGGGATTATCCGCACTCCGGAATACACCATGGAGCAAGTGATTGCCGTCGCGAAAAAACTGCGCACGGAACACCACTTCCGAGGCTACATTCATCTGAAAACCATTCCTGAGGCGTCCGTGGATTTAATTGCTGAAGCCGGGCGTTGGGCAGATCGAGTTTCGATCAACATCGAACTCCCCACGAGCGTCGACTTGGAACGGCTCGCTCCCCAAAAAAACTTTTCCGCTATCGACGGAGCCATGGGTCGCATCCGGCAACGCATCGATGCCGCGAAAGACGAAGCCCAATTTAAAGCCCCTCCTTTCGCCCCGGCGGGTCAAAGCACCCAGATGATTGTCGGTGCAACGCCGGCTACCGACGCGGATATCCTTTCTCAAGCCAGCTCGTTGTACCAACGCCATCGGCTAAAACGGGTGTACTATTCGGCCTTTAGCCCGATTCCCGATGCGTCCTCGCATCTACCGTTAGTCGCTCCGCCACTCGTTCGAGAACATCGTCTCTACCAGGCAGACTGGCTGCTCCGGTTCTATGGTTTTGAGCAAAAAGAACTGGTCGACCCTCAGTCGCCACTCCTCGATCTTGGCGTCGATCCCAAGCTAGCCTGGGCGCTGAAAAATCGGCACCTCTTCCCCGTGGATCTTAATAAAGCTCCCCGGGCGTTGCTCTTGAGGGTTCCCGGACTGGGAGTTCGGATGGTGGATCGTCTGGTGACCGCCCGTCGATGGCAGGCGTTACGTATCCAAGACCTCGCTCGCCTGCGCGTTTCGATCAAAAAAGTAGGACCTTTTGTCGAAACTACCGACCATAATCCACGCCATTACGGTCTCGATGACGACAATCTGCGCGCACGGTTTGCTCCGCCTCCGGAACAACTATCGCTCTTCACTGACTCCGCGCCTGAAGCTAGCGTTTATAGCGGAGAACTTTGATGGTCGTTTTTACCTTTGCGCCCACGTTTAGTGCTTGGAAAACCAAGGCGCGCCTCGCGCTTCAGCAGGAGCTCTCTCCGCAGGATGTTTTTTGGAAAGAGGAGTCGAGTATCGACACTTTCCCCGACCTTTTTCTCGGCGAGGAGTCATCGGAAAAACAGCCAGCCGCTTCGGCAAAAACCTTTCGCGTTCCTCGCGAATTTCTCACCCTCGGCGATGTGGTCGCTTGCCATCGCGATCCATCGCGGTGGGATCTACTCTACCGCTTGGTCTGGAGGATCAATCACGGCGAACCCCACCTTCTGGACCACACTCCGGATCCCGACGTGCACGATCTTTTACTGAAAGAACGAGCAGTATCTCGCGATGTTCACAAGATGCGCGCTTTCATCCGCTTTCGTGAGGTAGCGACTGACGACGGCATGTGGCATGTAGCCTGGTTTGAACCGCAGCATCATATTGTCGCAAGAAACGCACCCTTTTTCGTCGAGCGTTTTGCCTCCATCAAGTGGTCGATTCTTACCCCCGATGCCTGCGCTCACTGGGACAGGAAGGAGCTGCGTATTAGCCCTGGAACTACTCGGGACCAAGCGCCTGCAGCCGACGCTGCAGAGGAACTCTGGAAGACCTACTATCGAGCCTTTTTTAATCCCGCTCGTCTCAAACCCAGTATGATGAGAAAGGAAATGTCGCCGTATTACTGGAATAATCTGCCTGAGGCTATGCTGATTCCTACCCTCCTGGCAGAAGCTGCGGGAAGGACGGCCACCATGGTGGCAGCAAGTCAGGCTAAACGCACACCCGAGTTGGTTGAATCGACCCCGATCCGCCTTCCAACTAAAGGTGACTGGCCAGCTCTAAAAGAAGCGGCGGAGTCGTGTCGTGCCTGCCCACTTTGGAAAAACGCCACGTGCACCGTGTTCGGAGAAGGTCCTCTCCATGCCCGGGTATTGGTTGTTGGTGAACAGCCCGGCGATCAAGAAGATCTCGCCGGTCGTCCCTTTGTCGGACCAGCGGGTCAGCTTTTTGATCGTGCACTCCAAACTGCAGGGGTCCCACGTGACCACCTTTATGTCACCAACGCGGTCAAACACTTCAAGTGGACACCTCAGGGCAAAAGGCGCCTACATCAAAAGCCTACGTCCCGAGAGATCGCCGCATGCCGTCCCTGGTTAACGGCCGAGATCGACCACGTGAAACCCAAGCTCTTGGTCTGCCTCGGTTCCACCGCTGTCCATTCCGTCGTGGGAAACGGCATCAAGGTCACTCAAGATCGAGGGCAGACACTACCGACTGAATTCGGTATCCCCGCTTTGATCCCGGTTCATCCCTCGTCCCTCCTCCGACAACCAGATCGCTCACGTGAAGCAGCAGACTTCGCTGCCTTTGTCGCAGATCTGGCGAAAATTCAGGATTTCCTCTCGAAGTAGGTCGGAGAGGAAATCGTTACACCTGCACATGAGCCCGCTTTCTGGAATGACTCTCGGTCAGTTTTTTTTCGGTGGCACCACGAGAACGGGGCAAGCTGCCTGTTTGAGAATCCGACTGGTGGTGCTGCCAATGATCAAATCATAGAATGCTCCATGGCCGTGTGATCCCATGACAATGTAGTCCGCCTTAACTGCTTTGGCCTGTTGGAGAATAGCTTCTCCCGCAAAGCCGAGTATATGCACCGTCTCAACCGAGACGCCAGACTCCGCCAACGGAGCTTTAAGCCTTTCTAAATCCTCGGCTGCGGTGTCCAACGCCAACGCGGCAAACTCAGCTCCTTTCTGAGTGACAAACTCACTCTGAGTAACGATGGGAGGATGGACAACGTGGAGGATCACCAGCCGTCCCTGCCAGGCACGAACGAGCGCAACCGCTTCGTCCAAAATGCGTTTGCTCACGGGGGAAAAATCAATGGGGGCAAGTATGGTTTTCATGACGGGAATAGATAGAGTATAATCACAAATCGCCCCATACGCTCCGCATCGCTTGGCAACTCCTGCGTAGGAATTGACCTTCCTTTGAGGAAGTCCGCCACATTACCGGGTTCGATATAACCAGTCACTCTTTGACCGAGGATTTGTGGCTTTCCCTGACACTCTGATGCCTTCAGGATCGTACTTCTCAGCGTTCTCTCTCCTCTCACTTCGGCGATTCATACGATGGCCACGCGTACTCCCTATCTCCTCGTCTTCCGCAACACCGGCCCAGAAAACCACGCCCATCTGTCCCCAGAAGATCGCCAAACGCTTCTGAAGCAGTGGAACGCTTGGTACGATGACCTGGCTGATCAGGGCCTGGCATTGAGCGGCCAACCTCTAGATGAAGCGTCGCGCGTGATCTCCGAGGTCGCCGGCCAGCGCGTGATCGACGGACCTTTCCCTGAGGCCAAGGAAGCCATCGGCGGATATGTCTCTTTGCTCGCG
>DKKJ01000389.1 GCA_002455175.1 Opitutaceae bacterium UBA6669 | reverse complement strand
CACGACCTCAACGCCACGATCCTTCATTGTATGGGGATCGATCATGCTCGGTTTAGCTTCAAGTCTCAGGGTCTCGACATGCGCCTGACGGGGGTGGAGCCAGCCCGAGTGGTGAAGGAAATCCTGATGTAACGAGCCTTGACGGGTAAAGGCGAGAGGGCTTGCTTTTCATATGGGGAAGTCGAAAGCAGGAACCCGTATTCGGGAGGAAGTCATCCGGTTGGTGTCCCTGGTGCCGGAGGGCAAATTCACCACGTATGGTTCACTTGCTACGCATATGAATGTGGTGCCGCTGCACGTGGCTTCAGTCTTGAGCAACCTTACCGAGGAGGAATCGGCCAATCTGCCGTGGCATCGGATCACGGCAACCGACGGTCGCATTAGTCCCCGCATGCCTCTAGCAAGCGCACGCAAACAGCGCGCCCGCTTGCGCGCGGAAGGTATGAACACCGACAAAGACGGCTTCATTCAAAACGCGGATGATCATTATCATTTCCCGGGCCTGCGTCGGCCTATTCGTTGGAGTACGACTTAATCCACCATCGGCTGCCCTGCCTATACCTCCCTTGAGGGGCGCGTTTGGAAGGCTGTCCATAATGGGCATCCACGTTTTGCCTTGCCGTTCTCGCCGGAAGAAAGGGAACCTGAGTGTCCATGTCCGAACCCACTCCTAACCTTCAGGTTCTTCCGCTCGAAAAAATCAATATTTATGGCGGCACACAGGCGAGAATGGCCACCGACGACGAGGCGATTGCGAGTTACGCGGAGGAATTGAAGAATGGAGCTGTGTTCCCGCCCGTCACGGTTTACTTCGACGGCGCTACCTACTGGCTAGCGGACGGCTTTCACCGATACTTGTCCACCAAACGGGCTGAGTTTCCGACCATCACCGCTGAGGTCCACGCCGGTGGCCGAGGTGATGCTTTGAAGCACGCGCTGGGTGCCAATGGAAAGAATAGCCTGTATCGAAAGAACTCCGACAAACGAAATTCGGTCGAAATCGCCCTCGAGGAGTGGGGAGACCGAGCGAATTCGGTGATCGCCGAGTTGTGCCAGGTTTCACCCAGCATGGTGCGGCGATGTCGAGAGGAGATGGAGAAAGCCCAGCGCATCCCCGAGCGCAAAGAGGTCATTGGGAAGGATGGCAAACCTCGCGCGGCAAAGATGGAGCGGCAACCACGGGGAAAGACTGAGAAGTCGTCGAGCGAAGCCGGCGGCGGTGGAGCAAGCGGCGGTAATGGCCGCGGTTCCGCGAGCGTGAGTGGTGGGAGCCTCATCGGAGGATCGAGCGAAGACCTAGAGGTCGACGCACGGGCGATGATCCGGAAAGGTGAGCTCAACCCGTTCGAGCTTACGAAAATTCCCAGCGCCAGTGTCCATGATTACGCGGAATCGGTTATTACTCTTTTGAGCACGATTAAAATCGACGCACCGGATCGGACCGAAGGTCTTCTCCGCATCAAGCGATACGTGGAAAACGCGTTGGCTGTCGGAGACGAGAGAGTTTCTTCTGACAGGTCGTCGTAAGTTCAGGTAAGGTCCTGGCTACGTACCAACAGAGCGTGTGGGCACTCCTCGCGTTTCTTAAGAACCTCGGGCTATAGCCGGCTTATCCGGCGTTGACGAACCGTTGCCTGCAGGCTCAGGAGACGGGTACAGCCTTCGTACGTGTACGCCTTGGGAGGTACGAGCGGGCGTTCACCTGGTTTAGGAGAACGTGCCATCGGCTCTTGTTGTGCGAGGGCACCCATCGTCTCGACCTCGCATTTGCCGATCAAGCGACGCGGTGGATTTTAAGAAAATTCGAACCACGTACCTTCCTTGGAGGGACCCCGCCAATAATGAGGATCTTGTCGCCAGAGCTGACGAGGTTGCGGGTTCTCAGGATGGTTTCTGCTTTATCGACTAAATCTTCAAAACTCTGCTCGGTTCCTTCTACGAGAAGAGGCCTGATTCCCCAGTGGAGATTGAGGGCGTGATAAACATTCGAGTCTGTAGTCAGTGCAAACAGCGCAGTCTTTGAACGCTCTGCTGCGACCAGGCGTGCGGTGTAACCGCTCGTGGTGAGCACGACGTTGGCACGTAAATTTAGGAGCTTAGCAACCGCAGTGGCCCCTTCACTGAGTGCATGAGCATCGCTCGGATCCGTGGCGGAATACGCTTTGAAAGCGATGCTGGCTTCCACCTCGGTTGCGATGCGGACCATCATGCCAACCGCACGTACAGGATACGCGCCCACCGCTGATTCTCCCGAGAGCATAATCGCATCGTNNTTCGCCACGTCGCTTGCCTCGGCACGCGTGGGGCGCGATTCACGAATCATGCTCTCCAGCATTTGCGTTGCGGTGATCACAGGTAGTCCCATCCGATTACATTTTTCGATGATCTGCTTCTGCAGCATCGGGACTTTTTCTGCGCGAACTTCTACACCGAGGTCACCCCGTGCCACCATGACACCGTTTACCTCGCGTAGGATCTCATCAAGGTTTTCGACCGCTTGAGGTTTTTCGATTTTGGCAATGATCGGTTTGACTGCACCGTGGGTGGAGAGGAGTTCTCTAAGGGAGCGTACGTCGGCGCCGCTGCGTACAAAGCTCAACGAGATCCAATCGACCCCGTGAGCCAGGCCAAATTCGACATCCTTGATGTCTTTTTCCGTTAGCGACGGTAGCGGCAAGGTGAGGTTGGGAAAGTTGACCCCTTTTCTGCTTTTGAGCACACCACCTTCAATGACCCGGCCTAGCAGTTCACGGCCGACCACCTCGACTACTTCCAACTCCAAGAGCCCGTCATCGATCAAAACAGGCATGCCAGGCTTAGCGCTCTCGGCGATGTGAGGATAGTCGATTGGAACGACCCCTTGTCGCGAGCCAACGTCGGCTTCGGGCGCAAAAAAGACGAAATCTCCAGGTGTAAACACCATAGTGTCCTCCGAGAGTTGGCCCACTCGAATTTTCGGTCCCTGCAAATCCTGCAGAATCGTTACCGGCGTATCCAGTTCAACCGACAGTTCGCGCAACGTCGCAATTTGCCGAGCATGCGCCTCATGAGAGCCGTGAGAAAAGTTCAACCGGGCAACATCCATCCCCGCCTTGATGAGTTGACGGATCATTTCCGGAGAGCTGCTAGCGGGCCCAATCGTAGCCACTATTTTAGTACGGCGTAAGAGACTTTCTACCGAACTTTGGGACGTAGCTTTTTCAGTCATGATTTTGATGGGTTCGAGACTCGCTTGCGGACTCTATCGATTAAGCGAGAATCTACGTGTTTGAAAGCTTCTCCGCTGATGTTTGGGAAATATCTTCCCGTGACTTGTGGTGTGTCTTGCCGGGGAAGTTTCTAATCAGAGACCACATGAGATCTGGTGCTCTGCTAAGAGGAGGCTAATATCAGCGGTGAAAAGAGGCCTGGGAGGGCCCACGGTCCCTTGTGGCCGGTTTAGCGTTTACAGGCGCCACGTTTCCGCGAACCAGCCGGCGGCGTGTGCAGTTTGCCATCTCTGGACACGAGAGACCGTGTCTCTCCTGGAGTCTTTTCCTCGTTCTGGATTTATGGATTCGTAGAGCGGTGGTCGTCTAAGACAGCCTCCACGTGTTCAGGGAAACGATTGGTATGACTGTTGAGCGTGCAATCTATGGAGTCGCTTTGATAGTGATCAAGTCGGTCACTTCGACGCCGTCTTGTTCTAGTCGGGCGCGGTTGGGTTGCGCGGGGAGGCTTACGCCGTGGGACGTAGTGCCAGCGCCGAGGATAAGTGTGCTGAAGCCTTTGACTTGGACGAGGCGTCCATTGGGTTGGCTGAGGTCGCCACCGGCGATGCGTACATCTGTTCCGGTTCCGAGCACCAGGCTTGGGATAGCAGCGTCGAAGGCGGTGATGTCGCCTACATAAGTGGGACCAGAGAACTGTATTCCTGCCGCGCTTACACCGATGACTCCGCGGTGAGAAAAGAAGCTAGTATTTGAGCCACGGAATCCACCGAAGTTTCCGTTGGGACTGGTTATGCCCACAAAAGCTAGATCCGCTACGCCGTCGTAGGTGACGTCATTGCTGAAAAGGGCTTGGTTGACGGCATTTGCCCGACCCACGCTAAAGACGGCGAGATGGGTCGAGGCTCCGGCTCCGCTCACAACGATCGAAGCATGACCCTTCATGTAGGTCACAGCCTGGTTGTAAAGGAGGGGAATAGCTGGACCGGAGGCTTCGTCTAACGTTAACGCGACGGAGCCGGGTCCCGAAAACTCCACTTGAACGATGTCATCGTTGAGGTCGATGTAGGACATGCGTGTGACCTGTCCTGACTCAGCCGTAATCACCGCTGCGGTTCCAGTGAGGAGGATCTGATCATACACGTTGCCGTTGGGATGGCGGATGTCAGAGGCAACTTCGACGCCCGTTCCGATCACCTTGCTAGTTGAGGTGATGCCGAGAAGAGCGGGTGCGCTGCTTTCTACCACGCCTGCGGACGTAACCTCTACGCTATAGGCGCCCGCGTGTTGGATGCTGATCGGCGAAATTGTGAGGGAGGAGGAGGTTGCTCCCGTAAGAACTTTACCATTTGCGAACCATTGAGAGCTTAAGGGAGCTGCTCCGGTGGCCGTGACGGAGAAGGTTGCTGTTCCGCCGATCGAGCCTGCTTGAGACGCCGGGCCGTTACTGATTGTGAACGGAGCCTGAGCGATCACAGTGATAACGCGGGGAGCGCTGGTAACTGCTCCTGCCGCGTTGGTGGCCACAACGGTGTAGGTGCCGCCGTCGTTTTCAGTCACACGGGGAAGTACAAGAGTCGAGGACGTCGCACCCGAGATATCGACTCCATTGCGCCGCCATTGGTAAGTGGGTGCTGGATTGCCGCTGGCGACGACGGAGAGCGTAGCAGTGCGGCCGAGAACGATCGACTGAGTAGCAGGAGGAGTGACAAAGGTGGGAGCGGTTGCGACGGCATCAGCCACAAGTGAGAGACCGACGAGCACGGGATCGTGATCCGAGCTGCGAAACGGGGTGCCGACGTTAACGGCCTGCTGCGCTGAGCTCTTCAACCCCGCTCCGGGGTTGTTGGGGTTGAGCTCAAGGTTGTAGTCGAGAAAAGCGGGTTCGTCGGCATTGATGTGCCATTCGACTGCGCGGTTCACTTGAGAAACGAGGCTGGGACTGGCGAGCGCGTGATCGAGATAGCCGGATTCGTTTTCGAAGACGAACGAGTAGCGAGCTGATGGCGAGGTGGAGAAGCGGCTGATGAGGTCGACGTACCCCGCAGCGCGAAGCACGTCGATGGGATCTTCTTCGGCATAAGCATTGAGGTCACCGAGGATGAGAACATCATTTTCGCCGGTGGCGGTTTTGACGCTTGTGAGAAATTGTACCAGCCGCGTGGCTTGGGCGCGACGTGAGACGTTGGAAGCACCTTGCCCATCGTTTTGATCTGCGTCGGCTCCGGTGCCGCTGCCTTTGGATTTGAAATGGTTAATACAGGCCAAGAATGTCGCGCCGGAGCTGGTCTCGCGGAAAAGCTGGGCAAGAGGTGGGCGTTGGAAAACAGCGTCGGTATCGGCGAAGCTCGCACCGACCGGAGAAACGCGGTCGGAGCGATAAATGAAAGCCACACGAATGTAATCAGTCCCCGTGCCAGCGGACGGCGAAGGAAGCGCCACGTAGCTCGCGCCCATTCCGATGGATGCATTGAGTGCTACGACGAGATCGGCGAGGGCTTGATCGCGATTCGAATTAGGGAGGTCCGAGCGATTTTGAATTTCAATCAGGCCGACCACATCGGCGTTCATCGCCTTGAGTGCGGCGACGATTTTGGTGCGTTGGCGGGTGAACTCACTTGCATTGCTTGCACCACGATCATTGGCACCGCCCAAGGTCAGGAAATAATTGAGCACATTAAAACTCGCTACGCGCAGGGTGCCTCCTACTGCAGGCGGCGTGGGCGTCCGTGGGTTTGCGGAAACAAACGTGACCGGCCCTGTCGGAATGAGCCGATAGGCGCCAAAGCCATGAGTAAGAATCCCCGTGAACCCGGTTAGGGTGTCACCTACCCGGCGTGTGGCAGTGAGGGGGTCGGCACTGGATAGAAACGGAGTGGGATCGGGGTAGGTTCGACTCGAGCCGTCATCCAAGACAATGCGGCGAAGTGCGTTGGCGGTGGCCTGTGCGGTCACAGCTGGCACATTCCCAGATCCGCTGCTTGACGTGCCAGAAGCAACGATGTCGTTGGGGTCGATCGTGTGCGTGGGAGTGAAGATCCGTCCGCCGGAAGAGAGGACGAGTTCGCCGTACTGACCCAAGGCTTCAGAACCCGTCACGGTAAGGGTTTCCGGTACGGTCACTCGCATGTTTTCGTAACGTTCGAAGGCTGTGGCGGACGTACTGGGGAAGATCAGAATAGCAGGAGCNNTCTGGTGACGGCTGCCGCAGGCACACCTTCTGTGGTGAGTTCTGTGAGGCCATTGAACTCGATCACCTTGCCGATCGCCGTGACCACATCACCGAGGGCTAACGTGGCGGTGACGCTGCCCAAAGAACCGGTGTTGGGAGTGTAGACATAGAGTCCCTCCGAGGTGGCAGGATCGTTGTCGGCTTCGTGATCTTCTTCCTGAATAAAAAATCCTTCCCTCGTCCCGCTGCTGCCGGTCTGGAAGCCGGTGACGACGCCAGAAATGGCTACGGTAGTGTTAATGCGCGGTGATGCGGTTCCGTTGCCTTGGATCTGCGAAATTCGGGTGGGGGCGCTCGGTGCATCATTGTCGGTGATGGAAACCGTGACGCTTGGGATCTCAAGCGTGGCTGGATACGCGGCAGAATCCGCGGTCGCTACGATAGAGTGGGTGATCGTCCCGGCGTGTTGGTCCTCAAAAACCGTGTCATTGACGGCGCGGATACTTACCGTCTGCGAAGCCGTGGAGGTAAACGTGAAGTCGCGAGATGATCCGAAAGTGTTTCCATCCGCGCTGACTTGGAGTTGTGGGTTTGCTGCAACGCGTACGGTGACCGGGCCCGCGGGTGCGACCGTGAGGGCGAGGGTGTAGGTGTCGATCGTACCGTCTTCGGAAACGGTAGTGTGGCCATTCGACTGACTGACTTCTACGCCAGGGATGCTTCCCGTGGAGGTCACTTCGATATCGTCCACACCGACCCACTCATCCGTGCCCGCGGCATTTGTGGTGAGAATACGGATTTGTACCCGAGCTTGATTGTCGACCGCGGCTGGCAAGGTTGCGCGCACCGAGTACTCGGCGGTAGCGAGGGAGGGTCCGGTTGTCGCGTCGGTCACAAACGCCTCGGGTACATTTGTGAAGGGGCCGGTGTCCCCCACGCGGTAGTGCAAGGCGACGGGTTGGACCGCGTTATCTGTCGTGTTATCTAAATCTCGTAGACGATAGCTGATAGTAACGTTCCTTCGACCTAACGTATTGAGGTGAATAAGCAGATAGGGAGCGTCAGCTGTGCCCGATCCTTGAAGAGCCACTGTCGGATTGGGAATGCCATCGAACTCAGCAACGCCACCGGCAGTAGCGTTAGGGTTGGTTTGGTTAGCGATGACATCCACATCATTCCCGAGCGTGCTTACGCCGAGAACCGACTGGGGATCGACACCCGTGGTGGTGACCATGTCCTGACCCAGGTAGCCGAGAATTCCGCTGACCTTTGACCAATCATCATTGGCGGTAATTAGACTGGTGTCGGACCAATCCTGAAAAAAGCGACCTGAACTGAGCGGAAAGTACGTCGCATCAGCGTGGGCGTTGGTGAGGCCGGTAACTGCCAGCAGAAGTCCGAGGCAGATACGGATGGAAGTGGAGGCTGGCGTTAGTCGTGAAAAAGACATTGAGGAAAGGAAGCGGGTGCGTCGCGGGAGCTAGAAAAGTCTATTCTGAGGGAGCGGGTTGCAATGGGTCAAACTGGGGCTTTCGGTTTTAGCTTTCAGCTTTTCCGCCGGTGGGATCGTGGGCCCCCGTTTCTTTCGCCGAGTGGTGAGGTTCTGAGATGTTCACCTAGTCAATTTTAGCCTTTTGGTGAGAGTGATTTGTAGATTTTCTCAACCCTGCATGAAAAACCTGCTGCTTTCTTTCCTCGCGACGCTTTGCGTCTATTCGGTTGCCCAGGCTCAAGCTCCCGCTGCGGCTTCGGCGGCAGCGGCTGCTACAGCCGTTCCCGCATTGCCGGATGCTACGGCGCCTATCCCAAAGGCTAACAACGCCGCCTTTTTCGAACAGCATGAGAAGTTCCTCCAGCGGGGAAAGAGTGGACCTGTCGGGGTGCTTTTTCTGGGCGACTCCATCACCGCAGGTTGGAATCGGGTGACGCACATTTGGGAGCACCATTTTGGAAAGTATCAACCGGCCAACTTCGGAATTGGTGGTGATCAAACCCAGCATGTGATCTGGCGGATTGAGAATGGAGAACTCGACGGCATTTCTCCGAAAGCCGTCGTCCTTATGATTGGCACGAATAATTCTGGCGCACACACCGGTGAGCAGATCGCCGCCGGCGTCACCCGCATTGTGGAGCTAATCCGCACCAAACTCCCTCAGACAAAAGTGCTTTTGCTGGCGATCTTCCCTCGTGATGCGCGCCGCAATGCCGATGGGCTTATCACGGAAGCCGCGCTTGCCGACGCGGCCAAGCGGGTCGCCGCTAATGATCGCGCCAATGCGCTTCTAGCCAAGTTAGACGACGGCAAAAACGTGCGTTTCCTCAACATCAATGCCACGTTTTTGGGCAAGGATGGGCGTATTCCCTGGACTATCATGCCCGATCAACTCCACCTGACGCCCGCCGGTTACCAACTCTGGGCCGACGCGATCGACAAGCCCTTGGCTGATTTGGTGAAGTGATCCCTTCTTGGGATCATGCGGATTGCTCGTGTCTCTTTTAAATTGGGGGGCAACGAGTCGCTCCAGTTTCGGTTGAAACAAAAAAGAGGTCAGCGGATTACGCTGACCTCTTTTCTTTGGTATCCATTTTCTGGTGGTGGATGAGAACACCTTTCCNNGATGTGAGCGGCACAAGTGCGGGTTAAGCGTGTGAGCTCCTTGAAAAGTGCTTCGTCGACGCGAGCGAAGTTGAAGCAGGTTTTGCCCTGCTTGCGTTGCGCGAGTTGTGCAGAGATGCCGTCGGCCAGTTCGGGATGGGTGTAGAGCGGCATCAGGTGGTAGGCGACATAGCTCTTCTTAATCGTCACCGTA
>DKKJ01000388.1 GCA_002455175.1 Opitutaceae bacterium UBA6669 | reverse complement strand
AACCTCCCTCGGCTACTCGATCCGTGAGACGGCATCGTTCAAACCACATGCACGTTGTATTTGTTGCTACGGGAGGAAGTCCTCGTCTGTTAGCTATGACGGCGCTGTCCGTTGGCTCGCTGCGCCGTATCCATCCGGAAGTGCGAACCACACTGATCGCAGACGAACCCAGCGCCAGGGCGGTGGAGCGCTCTCCCCATGGGTTTATAAATGGCCTTCAGGCGGAGATGTGCGTGTGCAAAGCACCACCAGGGCTCACTCCAGTCACGCATTCACGGTTTCTAAAAACGAATCTGCGAAACCAGCTAGAAGGTCCTTTTTTGTATCTGGATAGTGATACTCTTGTGGTGCAGCCCATCACGCCTGTGTTCGCTGCGACGCAATTCTCAGCGTCGTTAGACCGCCATTGGCGAGCACCGAGTCCGGGGTTCCCGCATTGGGTGCTTCCTCTTTATCGTTCCGCACGTTGGTCTACCTCGAGGCGCTATCCCTATTTTAATTCAGGAGTGACCTTCTGGCCTGAAACAAGGGAGGCCCGGGTTCTCGGTGAGCGCTGGCATTCCTACTGGCATGAATCGCTCCGTCTCGGCCAGTACCGGGATCAGCCCGCTCTTAACGCAGCCGTTCGGAGTGTGCCCTTTAGTTGGTTCAATCGATTGCCCTGCAGTTACAATGCGATGATCGACGCGGACCCGAGGTTGGCGCGCAGCGCTCACATCGTTCATTTTTTCTCTAGTCCGAAGGCGAAAAAGCGTCGGTCTATTTTAGATCAAATGGTCGAGGAGACGCTGGCAGGTAAGGAGGTGGGAGCTTACTGGATCGAAACTCTCCTCGAAACGCAGTGGCCCTATCTTACTCCGCCCAGCTCTGACTCCCGCTTGCGGGCGTCCTATTTCCGTCGTTGCCTGCGGCAGCGAGCAATTGCGGGCGGATTTTTCCTCAAAGAGAATATGCGTGCTGCTGTAGCTAGGATGTTACGACCTCGTTCTTCCGATTAACCATGTAATAGAGTACGGGTACCGCCATGCGACTGATGAGGAGGGATGCGATTTCCCCAAAAAGGAGGCTGATGGCTAAGCCCTGGAAGATAGGATCTGCTAAAATTACGCTCGCGCCAATCACCACGGCCAGCGCGGTGAGTAACATGGGACGGAAGCGGACAGCTCCGGCTTCGATCACTGCATCACGTAACGGGACTCCATGGCTGCGACGTAGCTCGATAAAATCGACGAGGATAATAGAGTTGCGGACTACGATCCCCGCCCCGGCCATAAATCCGGNNGAATGAGCGAGAACGGAATCGCAGCCATCACGATGAGTGGCGTGAGATAGCTTTTGAACCAACCCACCATGAGCATGGCGATCAGGATCAAGACAACAGCGAAGGCGAGACCGAGATCACGAAAAACCTCCAAAGTAATGTGCCATTCGCCGTCCCACTTCAGTGCGAGCTCGCGGTCGTTCTTTGGTAGATTCAAATGATAGATAGGTAGGCTTTCGCTGGATGCGCCCCAGGTCCGCGGATCGAACCTCAAAAGCTCCGATTGAATGGCGAACATGGCGTAGGCGGGACTCTCGACTTCGCCTGCGGCGTCTGCGGTAACGTATGTGACCGGCCTGAGGTTTTTCCGGTAGAGGGAGCGCTCACCTAGGCTCGTTTCGATTCGGACCAACTCTGAGAGCGGAACCAGAGGACTGTTTGAATCGACGTCGCTGCGCAACCGCAATNNAAGCTCCAATCGCAGAGGAATATCTTCGCGTTCAGTGGGAGCATGGAAAAGATCGACGGCGAGACCCTGCGCGGCCAGGGCTAACGTCTGCACGATCGTTGCTTGGCTGATGCCATGAAGCGCGGCTTTCTCCTGATCGATAACGTAGCTCACCACAAGCTGGGGTGCTTCTACATACCAGTCGACGTCGACGACACCGCGCGTTCTCTCCATGACCGAGCGCACGTCTCTGGCTAGAGCAAGACGCTGTTCTTCATCCGGGCCATAAATTTCAGCGACGATCGATTGAAGAACGGGGGGACCCGGAGGAACCTCGGCCACCACCACGGTAGCACCGTGCTGCCGGGCGATGGCGCTCACCATCGGACGTATCCGTTTAGCAATGTCATGACTTTGTTGAGAGCGTTGCTCCTTTCCCACCAAGTTTACTTGGATGTCAGCGACGTTGGGGCCGCGACGGGTAAAGTAATGTCTAACGAGACCGTTGAAATTGAACGGCGCAGCAGTCCCAGCGTAGATCTGCAGATCGCGGATTTCAGGTTCGTTCCGGATCGCGGTGGCCATCTCTTGCGCGATGCTTGCGGTTGCTTCCAGGGTGGTTCCTTCCGGCGTATTTAGGATAATCTGGAACTCCGACTTATTGTCGAAGGGCAGCATCTTTACTTGCACGGCTCCAATCCCGACCAGTCCTACGGAAGCGAGTAAAAGGACGATCACTCCGAGAAGAAAGAGCCCGCGCCAGACGGTGCTGCCCAACAGCGGTCCCATGACCCAGTAGTAGGCACGGGTAAAGTAGTCTCGGGGTACATCGTCATGATGAGGTGAGGAGCCGGCAGTCGATGAGGGTGATGAGTTGCGCCGTCTGAGGACATGCACCGCAGCCCAGGGGGTCAGGGTGAAGGCGATGGCGACCGAGAAAAGCATCGCGGCGGTAGAACCGATCGGAATGGGACGCATGTAGGGTCCCATCAGCCCGCCGACGAAAGCCATGGGGAGAATGGCTGCGATGACAGCCCATGTCGCGAGGAGCGTGGGATTGCCTACCTCGTCGACGGCAGCGAGGGCGACTTGGCCGAGACTTTTTTGGGCCGCTCCCGGCATTCTCAAGTGGCGTACGATATTTTCCACCACGACAATCGCGTCGTCGACCAAGATCCCAATGGAGAAAATCAGCGCGAAGAGCGTAATGCGATTGAGCGTGTATCCATAAAGGTAAAAGACCAATAGCGTGAGAGCCAGCGTAGAGGGAATGGCCAAAAGCACGATCAAGGATTCACGCCAGCCCAAGAAGAGCAGGATGAGCACCGTGACTCCGAAAACGGCGATGCCCATATGAAGAAGCAGCTCATTGCTTTTTTCGGCAGCGGTGTGACCGTAGTCCCGCGTGAGGGTCACTCCGACCTCCGTAGGAAGAAGCGTTGGGCGGANNTCACTCGGTTGACCACATCGATCGCATTCGCCCCAGGCCGCTTGGCGATGCTGAGGGTGACGGCGGCTTCCCAGTCTCCGGAAGAGGGATTGCCTTCCCCATGCATCACGTACTGGGTCGGTTCTTCAGAGTCGTCGAGAAGGGTGCTGACGTCACGAAGGTACACCGGTTGGCCATCAAACACGCCGATTACGACATGACCTAAGTCGTCCAAGTCGCGAAAAAAACGGCCCACCTCTACGATGACCTCCTGATTGGCAAACGGCAGCGAGCCCGCGCGTACCTGGCGGTTGGCGCTTTGAATTGCGAGTATCACCTGAGTGGCCGTCAGAGTGCGTGCTGCCAGTGCGGAGGGATCCAACTGAACTCGCACGGCGCGGGCGGCGCCGCCGATGAGGGTGGTTTCTGCTACGTCAGGAACGGACTTGATCGTTTCTAGGAGCTGTGCGGCGAGGCGTCGGAGCGTCAGGTGGTCGTAAGCGCGGTGGTGCAGCGTCAGAGCGAGAATCGGGACGTCGTCAATGGTGCGAGGCTTGACCAGGGGGACGGAGGCGCCAGGAGGAAGCCGATCGAGATTGGCTTGGATACGTTGGTTGAGGCGCACCAGCGCTTGCTCGATGTCGATGCCGACGCGATAGCGGACGATGAGAATGGCGTTGCCCGGGCTAGATGTGGAGTAGAGATACTCCACGTCAGGAATTTCCCAGAGCAGTTTTTCGAGTGGCTTGGTTAAACGATTTTCAATCTCGACTGCGGAGGTCCCCGGCATGGAGACCAACACGTCGATCATCGGAACTTTGATTTGAGGTTCCTCTTCACGCGGTAATAGCACCACGGCGAGAGCGCCCAAAAGGATAGACGCTATGACGGCCAGGGGTGTCAGTTGTCGATCGAGGAAAAGTCGAGCGAGCCGACCGGCAAAACCCGATTTGTCCTCCGGGGACGAGGACGTTGACGATGGAGCGCTCATGGCTGGCTTTCGATGAGGTCGCCGTCCCTCAAGTCGGGTAGGGGTGACACCACAACTTTTTCTCCCGCAGCCAGTCCAGAGAGAATCTCTACGGCATTTCCGGTCCGATCCCCACTCTTGACGATGCGGAGGCGAACGCGGTGGTCGGAAGTGACGGTGAAAACGCGTTCCATTTGACCAACCCTTGCCAGTGCCGAGGAAGGGATGAGGATCATCGGCCGCGGTTTTCCTGGGAGAGACAACCGGACAAACTGCCCTCCACGAACCAGCTCCCCGGCGGGAACGCTCGCTTTGATTTGGACGCTGCGGGTTTCCGCGTTCGCAGCAGAGGCCATTTCGGTTAGCGATGAGTTAAAGGATACCCCGGTGGAGGGAACACTGACAGAAAACGTACTCCCGGCCAGGAGGTGCTCCGCCAAGTCCTCCGGAATCGCGGATTCGATTTCGAAGGCGTTTTCCCCATGTACCTCGAGCAGCACCATGCCTGGCATGGCGAGGTCGCCGGTCTGGGCAGGGCGACGTGCGATCACACCATCGAAAGGCGCGTGAAGAAGGGTGAACGCGTGCACGGCTTCCGCCTCGCGCACCTGAGCCTCTAGGACCCGCACGCGATCATCGAGGGTGCGGACGCCGTCGCGGGTGCTCGCTCCCACCGCGAGTAAGCCCTGTTCGCGATCTCGATCTTGACGGGCGGCCTCTAAACTTGTTTTCGCTTGCGCCAGACGAGCGTCCAAATCCGGTGACGTGAGCTTGATCACGGTCCTCCCTTTTTTGACACGCTGGCCGAGCACGACGGGCATTTCCTCGATACGTCCCATCACCTTAGCGGCGAGGCGCGCGCGTTCGATGGCTTGCACGGTGCCGGGGATCGTCGAAATGGAGGGCACGGAGGTGATGGCCACCGTGGTGAGTGCCACCTTTTTGGGAGCAGAGGCAGCAGAGGAGAGCTCGGAAGGATGTTTTTGTGAGGGCGCACAACCGACGAGCAGGCCGAGGAGTGAGCCGGAAAAGAGAAGCCGCAGTTTCATCGGTGTTAGGGGTATGGCGGGAGGCGACGGGGGAGAGGCGACTCGGCTGAGAATGCCCTCCCGCGTTCTCCTGACGGTTCACTTTCGTTCCGAGCCCAGGTGGATAAGTCCGTCGCGATGGATCCAACCCAGTTTAGCGAGGATAAACGTTGGAGGGCAAAAACCCGTGACAACGGATTGCAGGAGGTTTAGTCCCGCGAAGGCCGGTAGCAACAACCAGCCGGGATGCACGAACCAGGCGAGAGCGGTCCCAACAAGGACCACTGTTCCAGCGAGAAGACGTACGAGGGATTCTGGCTTCATAGGAGGATATTGACTATATGAGCATGCAATCATATAGTTGTTTTATGTCAAGCACCGCCTTTCTTCTCTGCATGGCCAAAAAGGTTCCTGCGCTTACCGATGAAGCGATTGCTCTGATTGCCCGGAGATTCGCCGTGCTTTCGGAGCCGATGCGACTACGCCTAATTCAGACGTTGATGGCGGAGGAACTCTCCGTGGGAGCGTTAGTTACGGCGACAGGCGGTACCCAAGCTAACGTGTCGCGTCACCTTCAGACGCTCGCAGAAGCTGGAATTGTTGGCCGACGAAAAGAGGGTCTTCAGGTTTTTTATTCGATCGCGGATCCCACGATTTACGACCTCTGCGAGCTGGTCTGCTCCAGTCTGGAAAAGCAGACGGCTGAGCGAGCTTCGCTTTTGCGGGGAGCGAGCAAAGTCGTGCGCTGACTTGAGTGACGTTAGGTGAGCGAAGTGGCTCTCCGGCTGCTCCCCACCGGTTACGTGTTGTTAAGCAGTCGGTAGACCGTGGGGCGAGCCCGACGGTAGTAGAGTGCCAATCCGCCTTGGTAGAAAAGCGAGACTACGCCTACCGTGACGTAGAGAGTCTGATACGTCTGTCGGAGGATCGGAAGGTATTGGTCTTCGCCGATACCCAACTCCATAAAACGCTCCCGCATCCGGGGAGTGACGGCCGAGAGAATCTCTTCAGGGTTGAAATGGGTCAGCTGGTAGGCGGCGTAGATGAGGATGACCGCCAGAAGCAAAAGCTGACTTTTAATCAGTTGCTCCACGCCTTCGGCGATGAAGTTTTGGATTCGGCCTACGCCGTTGAGTTCTAGGGCGCCGGCCCCTGCCGCGCAGCAACCGACGATGGCTCCCACGCGATCACCGGTGTACGCGGCGAGAATGGCGAAGGCGCCAGCAATAAATAAAAGCAATTTTCCGTCGATAGACGCTACTCGGAGAACACGGGCTACCCGTTCGTGAGGGAGAGGAGGTGGGTTGTCGTACTTGCCAGCCATCGTTTTGAAGAGAACATTCCCGCGATTGCGCCGTGCCGACGCCAGACCAAAAGCCTCCTTTCTCTTTCCGCCTCGAGTTCCCGCCCGAACTTCCCATCTCGGCTCGCGCCGAAGAAATCATCGCGGCCATCCGGGATAATCCTGTTGTAATTCTTTCGGGAGAAACAGGTTCCGGTAAAACCACGCAAATCCCCAAGCTTTGTTTGGCGGCGGGTGGGGGTACCCGTGGTTTGATTGCATGTACCCAGCCGCGCCGGGTGGCGGCGTTGTCTGTCTCTCGTCGGGTGGCGGAGGAGCTGGGGGTGGAGTGGGGCGGCCCGGTGGGGTGCAAGATTCGTTTTGATGACCACACCTCTCGGGAAACGGTGATCAAGTTCCTGACAGATGGGATGCTGCTGGCGGAAGTGCAGGGCGACCCGCTGCTCCGTGGCTATGACACGATCATCATCGACGAAGCGCATGAACGGTCGCTGAACATCGATTTTCTGCTCGGTCACCTGCGTACGCTCCGCTTCAAACGACCTGAGCTTAAAATCGTCATTACTTCGGCCACGATCGATACCGAGGCGTTTAGCGCGGCGTTCGATGGTGCACCGATTATCCAAGTCTCGGGGCGGACGTATCCGGTGGAGGTCGTGTATTACCCGCTGGATGGGCTCGGTTCGGATTACGTTGATGATCCCGATGAACCGGATCGAACCGCAGAGAGATCGGCGAAGCTGGAGGCACTGCATTATGTCGATGGCGCTGCCGGGGCGGTGGAGCGCATTTTTCGTGAGACCTCGAGTGGGGACATCCTGGTGTTCCTGCCGTCGGAGCGCGATATTCGAGAGGTGAGAAGCGTCTTGGAAGAGGACGGACCCGATGGCCGTTTGAAGGCCGAATTGGTGCCTTTGTTCGGCCGCCTGTCGAATGCCGAGCAGCAACGGGTGTTTTCGCGCAGCTCTCGGCGCAAGGTGATTCTGGCAACGAATATTGCAGAAACTTCGCTGACCATTCCGGGCATACGCTATGTGGTCGATACCGGGCTGGCCCGACTCAGTCGATACTCGCCGCAAGCGCGCACCCGGCGCCTTCCTATTGAGCCCGTTTCTCAATCGAGCGCCGACCAGCGCAAAGGTCGCGCCGGGCGGGTGGCAGAGGGTGTCTGCATTCGACTGTATTCTGAACAGGACTACGAGGAACGTCCGCGTTTCACACAGCCTGAGATCCAGAGAGCCAACCTCGCCGACGTCATCCTCCGCCTGAAGGCGTTTGGTTTGGGAGACGTCGAACGCTTTCCCTTCATCAATCCACCGGCGGGCAAAGCGATTCGCGCTGGGTACACCTTGCTCGAAGAGTTGGGAGCTTTGGATNNCAGCTCCGGTGGAGACGCTGCGCTTGGCGCCGCTTCCCGACGCCTCACAGCTGTCGGTCAGGAATTGGCGCGCATGCCCGTGGACCCGACGGTCGGACGAATGATCTTACAGGCCCGACGGGAAAAATGTCTGCGCGAAGTGGTAATTATCGCGGCAGGACTTTCGGTTCAGGATCCACGTGAGCGGCCGCTCGAAAAACAAGCGTCAGCGGATGCTGCTCATCGCCGGTTTCGTCATCCGGATTCCGATTTCCTTACGCTGCTGGCGATCTGGGAAGCGTATCATGATCAGTTTGAGCGTCTCTCCCAGGCCCGACTACGACGGTTCTGTCATGAGCAGTTCNNGCGACATTTATGCCCAGCTGACAGATGTCCTCGAGCAACGGGCAGATTTTCGCATGACGTCCGTGGAGGACGGATGGAGTGAAGCCACCGCAGAATCGAAGGAGGCCTCGCTGCGTTTTGGAGGTGCCGCGTATCGAGCTATCCATCGGAGTGTGTTGGCTGGCTTACTGGGTAATGTGGCCCAGTACGATGAGGAGAATCGCAGTTACAAAGCGACGCATGATCGACGCGTCGTGATCTTCCCGGGGTCGGGACTTTTTCGCCGAGAGGAGCCGCGTAAGCGAGGAGGCGAAGGCAGTGCTGCGACGAAGAAGCCTGCAGCCAAACTACCGCGGTGGATCATGGCTTCGGAGATTGTCGAAACCTCCCGCCTGTACGCGCGCACCTGCGCACGCTTGGATCCCTCGTGGGTCGCGGACTTGGGGGCGCACATCATCAAGACGAGTCACAGCGAACCCTTTTGGAATCAGGAGGCGGGTCGCGTGATGGTGAAGCAGCGTAGTCGGCTCTACGGACTGGAGATGGACGCACGTGCGGTCAGCTATGGACGAATCAATCCTGTCCACGCGACCGAGATCTTCATTCGCGAGGCGTTGGTCAATGACACGCTTTCTTACCCCTTCGACTTTCTGGCGCATAATCGTAAGGTGCGGGAGCGTGTCGAAAGCATCCTCACGCGGACTCGTGACACCGGGTATCTCAATCTCGACGAGACGTTGTATCGGTTTTATGCACACACCTTGATGCCGACCACACTGGAAGTCGAGGAAGCGCTGCGGAGTGGGACGCCGGCGGGCGTTTCCTCCGTGCCAGAGCTGATTGACTTGGTGCGTCACCGCCGAGGTGAGAATCCGGACTTTTTGCAGATTGAACCGGAAGACCTTCGTGATCCGGAGGAGTTGTCGCATGATGGAGAAGCCTTTCCGGAAAATTTGCCGCTGGAGAACCGGGCGATTCCTCTGCACTACACCTACAAACCCGGACAAGAAGATGACGGGGTGAATGTAGAGATCAACGTGCGCGATGCGGAGGCGCTGAGTCCGTCGGCTTTGGATTGGGCTGTGCCCGGGCACTTGGCGGCCAAAGTGGAGCACCTATTGCGTGCGTTGCCGAAGGATCAGCGGCGCTTGTTTGTTCCGCTGGCGGAATCGGTCAAGACGGTGACCGAGGGGGTCCAAGCGCTGGCACGCCTACGCGACTATCAAGGAACGCTCACGACTCTCTTGGCAGAGCATCTNNCTCGATTGGCAAGAGAAGCCCATACCAGACCACTTGCGGGTGCGGGTGCGCGTAACCGACGATCAAGGCCAAGTTTTGGTGGCGAGCCGAGATCTCACCTCGGTGAAAGCTGAGTTGGTGGCTCGCGCCCAGGCGGCATCGGTCGCGGTGGTGCGGGAGGATCCCGATGCCTGGCGCCGAGCACGGCAGAAATGGGAGAAGCCAGAGGCGACCCAATGGACGTTTGGCGAACTACCAGCGCGAGTTGCCGTGTCCGACCAAGCGGGCGTTCCTAGTCATGCCTACCCCTGTTTGACCGCTGGTGACCTCGGAGTGGCTGTACGTCTCGCGCGGACCGAAGCCGAAGCGCGAGTGACCACGCAAAAAGGGCTTTCGCACTTCTTGGAGTTGCAGTTGCGTTATGAGCTCGCCTGGTTGCAGAAAGAGCTGAAGGCGTTGCGGACGCTCGGTGCGTTGACGGCGACCTTGGCGACGTCGGACCAGTTGGCGGAGGATGCATATGTGTCGATTCGGCGCTGGATCGTGGACCCCACGCGGGTGAAAGCGCTCACCTCGACAGCGTTTCTGCACGCGGTGGAGGAGGCAAAACGTGATCTGCGGGGGATTGTGCCTCGATTGACTGATCGTTTGCGGGAAATACTTTCGCTCCGACAAGCGCTACTCGTCGCTGCGCAAGCGTACCCCGGGCAAGCACGTGATCTGGCGGGGTTATTGCCGACGGATTTTTTGCGCATCGTGCCGTATGAGCGTTTGGTGCACTTGCCTCGTTATCTTCGAGCGATGGGTTTACGGGCGGAGCGCTGGAAACAGAACCCAGCGAAGGACGCAGAGCGTGCGCAGGTTTTGGCGCCGTATGTTGCAGCCGTGGAAAAGCGCCGGTTCGACGATCCGGTGCGCTGGTTGGTCGAGGAATTTCGAGTCAGTCTTTTTGCCCAGGAGTTGGGAACGGCGGAGTCCGTTTCGTCGGTAAAACTCGATCGCGCTCTGGCGCAGCCGGTCGTGGTCGAGACGTCCAGTGTCACCAAGGTGGACGGTTTGCAGCGCGAAAAGGAAAAGAAGCCTGAGACCCCGCCCATCGCGCCCTCCAAGTCAGCACCGACTCCACCGAGTGCGCGAAAAGCCGCGTTGAAGGATTTAAGTGCACTGGCGGCGCACTTTCGTAAGTGACCGCGGACGCGTGTCTCCTGTCAGGATGATCCTGCTGCCGTGGTCTCTCGAATTCCCGGAGCATCTATCGCTTGCCGTGAGAGATCTTCGGATACGGAAGATTTGCGGGCACTCGCAGCTCGTGTTGGCGTGCGGGCTTTTCTCAGGGTAGGACCATCGATAAGTTTGGCCGGCACCGTCGTGAGCGATGGTTGTGAGGGTACGCCGAGTTCATTGTGCAAAAGTTGACCGACGACCAATTCGGTAGCGCGGGCTCCCAATTGCTCCGTCTGCAGGTCCAAGGTGGCACAATTTCCTGAGGTCCGTAGCAAGTTGAGACAGACGTAACCATGCGTTTTGGGCAGTTTGGCGCCGCAGGCTTTCATCCACGTCATGGCTTCCGCGTTGTGGCCGATCACCACGTCGGGCTGGTGTTTCTTGAACCAAGACTCGAAACTCGAGCGAGAAATTTCCGGCAGTCGCAAGACGGGAATTTCGGCGATATCGGGCAGGTAACGTTGCAGGGCGAGGAACGCGCCTTCCCAGCGGAATTGAAGCCGCTCGCTCAACGGTGTTTCCATGAACAAACCCGGGCGGCGGTAGCCACGCGAGTAAAGCTCCTTGAGCAGTTCGATCATTGAACGGTAGTGGTCGGAGCAGACACAGTGGAGCGGCGGATGATCGATGAAGTAATCCGCGTAGACGGCGGTATAACGGCTCCAGCTCAAGGCTGAGAGGTCGGGAAAGCCCGAAGCAGGAAGCAGCACGATTCCTTGGATACCCCGGGTGTGGAGGATGGTGTCGAGACGATTGAGCCTCACGCCCTGGGGGCCGACCACGAAACGCTCCACGTTGAAACCCAGCTGGCTCGCGCGGCTGCTAATGCCACTCATCATCGCTTCACTGTAACGCACGGCAATAGGCGTGCGCACCGCGTCGACGATCTCGATGGCGGCGAGCACGCCGCGAAATTGTTGGGCGCGTGAACGACGCAGCTGGGACATCACGGCGCCCGTCAAGGGATTACGCTCGTATCCAGCGGCCTTCGCCGCGGCGCGCACGCGCTCGACGGTGGAAGCCTTGACGCGTTGGGAGCCGCATAGGGCATCAGAGACCGTGGTGCGGGAGAGCCCGAGCTCGCGGGCGAGGGAACGCAAAGTAGGGGCAGGCATGGAGGGGACCCATCTCTTTGGGGCAAGCGGAGAGGGTGAAGGAAAAATGACTGTCAGAATTTTTCACGCAAGCCCTGCGTGGACATCTTTTTTTGGCGCTTGATCATCTTATCTGCCCGCTGTCCCAAGCCTTGAGCGGGGCTGTTTGATTGTTTTGGATATCCCATCGTCGTCTCGCCCCTTTTACGTCGCTTATCCCGTTTTTTACCATGCTGAGAAAAGCTTTTGTCATGTCCGTCAATGCCGGCAGCGAAGTCGAGTATGAGCGGCGGCACCGTCCGATCTGGCCCGAACTTGAACGCGTGCTGAAGGCGCATGGGGTGCGCAGCTACTCGATTTTCCTTCTTGAGGAAACGCGGCAATTGTTCGCTTACGCCGAGATCGAGGATGAGGCGCAGTGGCAGGCGATTGCGGCTACACCTGAATGTCAGCGATGGTGGAAGCATATGGGCGACGTGATGCCCTCGAATGCGGATCACAGTCCCGTTTCCACTCCGTTGCGTGAAGTCTTTCATCTCAGCTAACCGGCGCGGACGGTAGGTTCGCTGCTCTTCTTCCTTACCTTTAACCCCATTTCTTATGTGCTCGCTTACCCGCCGTGATTTCGTTCGCAAAACTGCTTTAGCCACCACTGCCGTACAACTTGCTGCTGAGCTGAAAAGTGCGGATCGGTCCGCGCCATCTGCGGGTGGATCAGCTGTTTTAACCGGAGCGATCGAAAGCCGTGTTCACTGGCTCGAGGGTGCAACGACCGCGCGACACGAAGGTGTGACCTGGGGAATGCCTTGGCGGCGAGGCGAACAAGCCGCGGGATCGGCATTCGCTTTGATGGGTGAAGACGGCCGCTCAGTCCCGGTCCAGAGCTGGCCTTTGGCGACTTGGCCAGATGGTTCCTTGAAATGGACCGCGCATACGATGCCGCCAGGGGTGAGTGGCAAGACGTTTTTGGTTCAGCCGGGGAGCGTGCCTGCGGTTCCTGATAAACGACTGACGACTAAGGAAACGCCGACTCAGATCGAGTTGGATACCGGAGTGATTCAGATCCAGATCGCGAAAACGGNNCACGCGAAACGTTGAAGGAGGGACGCCTAGTGGTTTTGCGGCGACCTGCCCCGGAAGCGTCCATGCAGACGGAGGCGCCATTTCATGGGCGAATCGAGTCCGTCGAACTTGAGCAATCGGGGCCCGTGCGTGCCGTGGTCAAAATCACCGGAGCCCATCACGCAGAGGGCGGAGCGGGATTGGCCTGGATACCCTTTGTGGTGCGACTGTATGCTTATGCCGGCGGGGAGACGCTTCGAATGATGCACACCCTGATCATCGATGGCGATCACCGTGCGGCATTTATCGGCGGGGTCGGAGTGCGATTTGCAGTCCCGCTGGCTGGCGCCTTGCACGACCGCCATGTGCGTTTTTCTGGGCAAGGTCAGGGGGTCTTCGGGGAGGCCGTACGGGGTTTAACGGGGCTGCGTCGGGATCCTGGCGAAGCGGTACGCAAAGCCCAAGTGGAAGGGCAGGCCACGCCTCCGGTAGAAACCTGGGCAAAAACGGTGAGTTCGCGTCTCGACTACATCGCGGCCTATGACGACTGGACTCTCTTTCAAGCGAACGCTGATGGCTTTGATCTGCATAAGCGGACGAAAGCAGGCTGCACCTGGTTGACAGCGGCGCAGGGGCAACGGGCCGGGGGGCTCGGTTATATTGGAAGCCCGCAAGGAGGTGTGGCGTTTGGGTTGCGCAATTTTTGGCAGAGCCACCCGGCGCAGCTGGACATTCGAGGAGCGACGCAGGATCACGCGGAGGTGACGGTGTGGATGTGGGCGCCCAAAGCGGCGTCGATGGATTTACGACCCTATCACGACGGGCTGGGGCAGGATACCTACGAAAAGCAGTATAACGGCGGCTTGGAAATTACCTACGAGGACTATGAACCCGGGTTCGACACTCCTGAAGGAGTGGCCCGCACGAGCGAACTCCAAATGTGGATATTCCCAAGCACGCCCTCTCGGAATCGATTCGCAGAGATGGCCGAGACCCTGCGGACGCCGCCTCATCTCGTCGCAGCTCCGCAGTATTTGCAGGCGTGCACGGTATTTGGCGGACTGTGGAGCCCAGTCGATCGTTCTACGCCAGAGCGTGCTGCTGTGGAAGAACGCCTGGATCGCAACTTCGCCTACTATCAGGAGCAGCAGGAGCAGCGCCGCTGGTATGGATTTTGGAACTACGGTGATGTCATGCACACCTACGATGTGGATCGCCACGAGTGGCGGTACGACGTGGGTGGGTATGCTTGGGATAACTCCGAATTGTCCACGGATCTGTGGCTGTGGCTTTATTTCCTGAAGAGTGGACGGGCCGATGTTTTCCGTTTTGCGGAAGCGATGACGCGTCACACCGGTGAGGTCGATGTGCACCATCGTGGGCGATTTGCGCCTTTGGGCTCCCGTCACAATGTCCTGCATTGGGGCTGCAGTGCGAAGCAACTGCGCATCAGCACGGCAGTGAATCGGAGGTACTACTACTATCTGACAGCTGACGAGCGGGTGGGAGACCTCATGCGCGAACAGATTGAGGCGGGTCATGCCCTCCTCCGTACTCCGCCGGGAAGGAAGCTGTCCANNCGTCGGAGTAAGTTTTGGAACGGACTGGGGCTCTCTCGCTGGGGCCTGGCTGACCGAGTGGGAGCGGACTGGAAGTCCGGAAATGAAGGCTCGACTGCTCGCCGGAATGCGCAGTTTGGGAGAACAACCCCACGGGTTTTTCACCACCGGATCCACGTTGAATCTTCTGACCGGGGCTTTCCACGCACCCGAGAAACCTGGCGTCGGAGTCTCTCACCTCAATGCCGTTTTCGGGTTAGTTGAAGTTTGTGCCGAGCTGATCCAGCTCCTCGAGGTTCCTGAGTTTAAAAAAGTATGGTTGGATTACTGCGAGATCTACAACGGCGATGATGCCCTGCAGCGTGCCCGGCTGGGGACCACGCTGACACGCGGACCCTTAACCCAAGGGCACTCGCGCCTGACCGCCTATGTGGCAAAAATGAAGGAAGATCGTGCTTTGGCTGAGCGCGCTTGGGCTGAATTCCGACGTGAACCCTCCGGCGGGCGCGACGAGCCGATGAAAGATCCGCGCACGATAGAAGGCCCTGCGGTGCTACGTGACGTGGAGGAGCGCCCTTATGCCTCGACCAATGACGTGGCGCAATGGGGCCTCGCGGCGATTCAAAACCTTGCCCTTNNTGCCCTTTTGGGCGCGCCTCGAGGTTGAGCGCGTTGCGGGAGGCCCTGAGATCATCTTTTCAGTCGACAGGATCCGCTCAGTGGCGAGCTTTCGAGAATGAAGCCGCCATTAAAGAGGACGCTGATCAAAGGGATGTTTCTATGGGTGTTGGCGAACGGATTCTTCCTGTACTCTCGTCATCAGGAAACAGGCCGTATCGGGCTGGTGGATCTTCGGGTGGTGGCGATTTCTTTCCTCTTCGTGGTGGCGGTTTTCAGCCTGATGGTGGTTTGGGCCCGGCGAAGCGATCCCAGCGATAGGAGATAAACGCGGTAGAAGAGCCCGTGATCGGCTTTCTCGGCGTCGCTCAGTCCTCTTCCTCTTCTTCGAGCTCTGGTGGTTTCNNGCTCGGTCTGAGTCGGATTGCGGATGGAAAGGAGTGTGACGATGGCCTCTCCTGCTGGGAGTCGGACCGGGGTAGGGGTGTTGGCGGGCAAGCCGAGGATCGCGGTGGCGAGTGGGGAGTTGTGCGGCAGGCATTCGACTCCCGACTCGGGATCAACCGCGGTTTCTCCGTGGGTCGTGACCAAAAATGTGAACCGGTGCTTCCGTTTGGTCCCTGGATCCATTTTTTCCATAGTAGTGACGTGTCCCAATTGCAGCGTGGCGGTCGGTTTCGTCAGCCAAGTGGTAGGGTCGACTTCAATGAACGTATTGCGAGCGACAAAACGATCCAGTGCGCTCATCTTGCGGTCGACGGCGCGGATCGCATCCTTGGCGGCTTTGAACCCGAAGTTTTCTCGCAAATCCCCCTGACTGTGGGCCTCGATCTTGTCTTGGACTAATCCTACGCGTTTGACCTTGAGCGCCTCGAACTCCTCGGCGAGGACACGATTATATCCCGGACGGACATAGATCGTCATCGGCTGAGGTGGAGGTTGTCGAAAAATCCGTTTTCTGGAAATAGGCATTGGGCGTCACGAAACGTCTACAAAACCGACGAGGGGCGCCAGGGCAATCTGGTCGAGGTGAGGCGTCTTGCGGAAGGGGGCGATCGCCTGTGGGAGGTTGCCAAGTTCGCCNNCGCCGTTGGCGATGGCAAGACGCTCTTAATTGCTCGTGCTGGCGGGAGATGTTTCCGAACCGTAACCTTCTTGTTGCCTACCCGACGTGTTGGAGAGGGAAATTGTAATTAAGAATAAACTACACGGCCTTTTATCGGTTTCGTAAAGTGCTTACTGACGGCGGATTGGTTGGCTGATCACCGTCATGAGACAATAAAACCCCAACGGTCAGGTCCGTGCGCTGCCGTCACATAATTTTAACCCGGGGTGAGGTGTTAGAGCTTGTCCCGAAGAAGAGAGTTGGGCCTAAATATGAATTAATCAACTGAATAAATATTCAGTCGTCTTTTATTTTTATGCAAACCCTATCACTCAAGTCCTCAAATATCAGAGGGTGTCCCCCTCTCCTGTGGGTTGTCGGTGCCGTGAGTCTTCTCCTGGCCGCGGCGTCGTCGGTTTCGGCGCAGACGACCACGGGGAGCGTGCGGGGTCGCGTGTTCAACACCGCTACCCAGGAGTATGTCCGTAACGCTGAAGTCCGCGTAGACGGTACTCCGTTTGTCACCTACACCCAAGATGGAGGGGCGTTTCAAATTCCGAATCTCCCGGCAGGCGACGCCACTGTCGTTGTCCGCTATACTGGGGTCGAAGAAGTCCGGGCAACGGTATCGGTGCTTGCAGGACAAACGGTGAGTCGCGACTTCGAGCTGCGGGAGGCGTCCTATACTGCGGGTGGAGAAAAGGTCATTATGATGGAGAAACTGGAGATCTCCGACACACGCAGTGGCCAGGCCAAAGCGATCATGGAGCGTCGGGCCTCACTCAATGCCAAAAATGTTGTCGCTGCCGACAACTACGGAGAGCTGACGATGGGTGACGTAGGCGAATTCATGAAGTCGATGCCTGGTATCTCCCTCGACTATACCGAGGTCGATGCCACGCAGGTGCGCATTGGCGGTCTCGATCCCAAGTACTCCACCTTCACGACGGATGGTGCGCGCATGGCTACAGCTACGTCGAACAACAATGCCGGCCGGCAAAACTCGTTTGAGCAGATGTCGATTACCGGAATCGAGTCGATCGAGTTTAACAATACATTGACGGCCCGCATGGACGCGGATTCTCCCGGTGGCAGCATCAATCTGCGAAGCAAGTATGCCTTTCAGCGTAAAGGGCGTTCAATCGTTTTCCAAGTTTATGNNGCAAGCGGGAGTATTTTCCTGATGACCGGAAGCACCATCGGATCTTTCCCTCGGGGCAGTTTGGCTATGCCGATATTTTTCTGGGTGGACGTTTGGGAGTGGAGTTCAACACCAGCTATAACGCGAACTTCGTCCAGCAGGACCGCCTGCAGATGCGCTACAACTACAATACTCCCGCGTCGGGCGCGACGGTCGATACACCCAAGCTCAATGATGTGATGTTCCGCCCTGGCCCCAAAATGACCTCCCGTCAGGCGGCCAACCTCAGCGTGGATTACCGTATTACTCCTGATCTGACGTTTTCCTGGCGCAGCACGTATTCATTTTATGACGTCGAATATGTGAATCAATACACCTACCTTTACGCGCCGGTGGCTACCCAACCGTCGGGCAGTTCCATTACTCGTTTGGTAGCCAATCCGGTCAATGCGACGACGGGAGCCGCAGTCACGGGCGGGAACAGTCCGCGTTTTCGGACAGAGTATTCTCACCGTTACGCCGGAACGCCTGCATTCCTGCTGGCTCCCAAGCTCGAGTACAAGGGTGACTCGTGGGATGTCACCTTCCGACCCAGTTATTCCCGGTCTGAGTTCAATTTCAGAGATAATAGCAAAGGGTTCTTCCAGCGTACCGATACCTGGATCACGCGGATTGGGTTTGTGGCCGAGCGCCCCTCGGAGAGCTCGCCCACGTGGACGCTCACGCAGACTGCGGGTCGTCCCTGGGGTGATCCGACCAGTGCCAATCGAGACGATGATATCGGTAACAACATTCGCACCGCAGAGTCCGACGCCTCGAATGAACAGTATGTGGGGAATCTAGACCTGAAGAAGCAATTGAACATCCGCAGTCAACCTATCACCCTCTTTGGTGGAGTGGGACTTCGTTCAAACGAGTGGAAGACCGTCGAAGGCTCGTACAAGCAATTTCAATACGTAGGACCCACCGGAGATCTCACGCAGACCTCTCCGCAGGCTTTCATTCCCGCCACCGTCAACTATAAGTTTGACCTCAATCTGGATGGACGCGGAGGGAATGTCACCGCCCAGAATTTTCGAGCGGATAGCAATTATGGTGTGTACGATATCTATCGCCAAAACCCTGGGTATTTCGTGCCAGACACCACGGGTAATCTGACGCGCGAATTTCAAAATAATNNGGAGGAAATCGGAGCGACCTACATCGAAGGACAGACGCAGGTTGGAAAGATGCGCTTCGACCTGGGACTTCGTTATGAGAAGACGAAGACAGAAGCTCTGGTTGCCGACGTTCGGTCAGACAAGGAAGTCACGGATGCGGGGTACTCACTGAGTACGGTGGATGGGATTCGCTATAAATTCCGCAATGGACAGCAGACCACACGGCGGGGCAAGTACGACGATTGGTTCCTCAGCGGCGGAGTGAAGTATGAGTTCACGCGCAAACTTGTCGGTCAGGTTGCCTTCAACGACTCGATCCTCCGCCCTGATTATGGAAATCTCGGCGGGATCACCACGGTCAATGATACCAACCTCACCGTGACGGTGCCCAATCCGGAACTGAAGCCCGAGCACTCGACCAAGTACTATGCCGGTATCCAATACTTCCTCGAGCCTTCGGGGGTGATTGGGCTGTCCTACTACACCCTCAAGGTAAAGGACATGCAGCAGACCGGATTTACGGTGAATCCCGAAGATGTGGGATATAGTCCCAGCGATTATCCGGGCTACACGTACGTCAGTGCGATCAATGGGGTGGGTACATTCGAGACGGATGGGCTTACGGCGGAGTACAGCCAACAGATGACGTTCCTGCCCGGTGCCTTCAAGGGGCTCAGTGNNCGAGTGATTGCTGACAGCGTCCGAGTCAATGTGCCCAACCGTTCCGCGAACTGGGGCGTTCGCTATCGCTATGCGCGCTTCAGCGCTCAGATCAACGGCACCTGGACCACCTCGTACCGGATTGGAGGTATCAACGATACCGCTACCACGAATAACACGGGGATCCGTTGGCTGGCGGCCCGCGAAATGTGGAACGTGAGCGCCGGCTTCCGTCTGACCCGGAATTTTGAGCTCATGGTGTCTGGTCGCAACATCTTCAACGAGCCCTCGGTTCAATACTCCAATGTTCCAGGACGTCTTTACCTGTATGATGTTTATGGATCGATGTGGAATTTTGGCGTCAAAGGTACCTTCTAAGTCATGATCTCATTGCGGAGCAGCTTGCTTGCCTAAGCTGCTCCGCTCTCATTTGTTCTTCGTTGGAAACGGACTCTCGGTCGGATTCCTTTTCCGTAAGGTTCGTAATCGATTTTTCCCCTATGAAAACGCGTTCTCTGTTTCTACTTTCGCTCTTTCTTTTGGCGAATGGTCTCTCGTCTACCATGACGGCAGGATCGACACCGTNNGGGGGGACCTGGCCGACGAGTCATGTGCAAGGCGTAGCGGTCGACGTCCAGGGTGGTTATATTTATTACTCGTTTACCACGTTACTGGCAAAGTTTGACCTCAAGGGAAACCTCGTGGGCACGATCGGGGGCTTTACGGGGCATTTGGGCGACCTCGATTTTAATCCCAGCGACGGGCGGGTTTATGGGTCTCTTGAATACAAAGCCGACCAGGCATTTTATATCGCCGTGATTGATGTNNAACGGGAATCGATGGGGTAAGTTTTGGGCCAGCGTTTGGTCGCGTAGACGGGCCGAGCCTTTTGACCGTGGCCTACGGAGTGTATGCGAATACCTCGCGGACCGACAACGACCACCAAGTCCTCCTACAGTATGACATCACAGATTGGGCGAAGTATCAGCGTCCTCTCACGGAAAAAGCGCCGCATCACAGCGGACCGGAAAAGGTCGATGGTAAGTACTGGGTGTACACCGGCAATACGACCTACGGCGTGCAAACCTTGGCTTACGACGCGACTCTGAGGCGCTGGTTTATGGGTGTTTACAAAGGCACCAAGCCCACGTTTCCGAACTATCTGCTCTTTGCCGTGGAGGGTAACGCGGTGCCTCGGCGAGGTGAGCTCAAAGGTGTGTTGGNNCAACGAGCATGGATGGCTTTTGCCTTTGGCCGACGATGGGTTGGCTGATGCTGGCACAGGCATTCGCGGATGGAACCAGAAGGCCGACGTCGGTTTTCAGCCCGTGGGGAAGGGGCTCTTTTACCTTTGCGTGAACTCAGGGCCGCGCGGGAAGCAAACTGCAGACCTAACGCTGCACCGTTGGACAGGAGATCCCTCCGCCCCTTTTGCTCCCGTGAGTGAGGAAGAACGGGCGACGGCGGCCAAGTAGTTTCAGACGACACACGCAGGGGAAGTCTNNCAGGCGGAGTTTAATTTCTCCATCGTAGGTGGATGTCCGTTTTACCCCCTTCCTCTCGGCTGCTGGTTACAGGTGCGATTCTGTCTTGGTTGTGCGTACATGTAGTCGCGGAGCCGATCCCAGTCGACGGCTTTCGCAGTAGTATCAGCCACTGGCGGAAGATCAACGAGCCGCAACGGGTCATTCAACCGCTCCCTGACCAACCCTCTTATCGGCCCGAGCAGACGGCGGAGATTGCGGGTAATATCCGACTTTTTCAGCGGGCGAATGGGGGATGGGCGAAGGATTATGATATGCTGGCGATTCTTACTGAGGCGCAGCGCGCCGCAGTTTTAGCCAGCCGCGATCGTAATGACACCTCGTTCGACAACGACTCCACCTATCCACAGGTCGAATACCTCGCGCGGGTTTATGCCACTTCGGGAAATCCCGCTGATCGTGAGGCGTGTTTGCGCGGATTTGATTTCATGCTTTCGGCTCAATACGAAAACGGGGGATTCCCACAAAAATTTCCTCGACCCAGAGGGCTTTCTGCCCGGATCACCTTTAATGATGGTGCGATGATGGGCGTGCTGGGTGTTCTGAGAGACGCAGCAAACGGAAAGCCTCACTTTGCTTGGTTGGACGAGGAGCGGCGGGTGAAGGCGGTGCAAGCAGTCGCGCGGGGTGTCGATTGTATTTTGAAGTGTCAGATTGAGGTGGCGGGTCGCTTGACTGGCTGGGGGCAGCAGCATGATGAGGTCACGTTTGCACCGGTGGCGGCGCGCTCTTTCGAGTTGGTTTCCACGTGTCCGCAGGACACGGCGCAGATTTGTGATTTTCTGATGGAGTTACCCAATCCCAGCCCTTCCGTGGTAAACGCAGTGGATGCGGCGGTCGCTTGGATGCAGGCGGTCCAACTCCGCGGAGTTCGCTTGGAGAAGATCGCCGCGGAAAAGGCGGTTTTCTTCCGTCACACAACGGAAAGTGATTTTGTGGTCGTTTCGGATCCGACTGCACCACCGCTTTGGGCCCGGACCTATGAGATCGGCAGCGATCGAACTATCTTTGCGAGCCGAGATGGGATTAAGGTCTATTCTTTTGGAGAGATGGACCGCGAGCGACGCACGGGTACGGCTTGGTTTGGAAAGTGGCCCCAACGGGTTATTGACGAGCTCTATCCTCGGTGGAAAGCGCGGCAGTAGTACCGACCGATTGTGATCTCACCGACAACGGTTTGACTGTGCCAGCGTACCGTCCGAGGGCGTTCACGGTGTGCTGAGGGTGGCACGCCGGCTGGTGAGTCCGTCCAACGCACACGCTGCGTGCTGGCGTANNGGAACGCATAGGGGAAGCAGGGAAGGTGGCGTCTCACGTACTGCTTTGAGGCGAGAATGGGTCCGGGTGACTCTCAGCCTTGCCCGGTGAGGGTTTGCCTATCACCGTGTGCCCTTGGATCTTTCGATGTCGGACACGCTTCACACTTCACTTCAACGGATTGGCGCCGCGGCGTCGGAGGTGATGATTTTGTGTGATGCCTTAGAGGATAGCCCGCTTTGGTTAAAGGATGTAAAAGGACGCTATCAGTGGGTGAACCGGTCCTTCTTGCTGAATTTTGGCTTTGAGAACCGCGATGATGTCCTGGGGCGTAGCGACTACGATTTGTGCAGCCTACAGCTGGCGGAGCAGTACCGTGTCGACGACGAACGCGTTTTGGCTGGAGAGCGGATTGTCGGTCGCGTGGAACTCATTGGAAGGTATGATCATACGTCTCGTTGGTGCTCGACAACCAAGATTCCGCTGCACGACCGGAAGGGGAAAGTGGTGGGAACAGCAGGAATTACCCGGCCGCTCTCGATCACGGCAGGCGTCGTTCGTCACGAACCCATGAGTCTGGCCATCCGCTTGATCAGTGAGCAGGTCGGACGTTCCCCAACCAATGCGGATCTAGCGCGGGCGTGTGGGTTATCCCAACGAGCGTTCGAACGCCAATTTCACGCCCACTACCGGTGTACGCCACAGATTTACATCAGGCAGCTGCGTGCACGTCTCAGCTGCCACGCCCTGGTTAATTCTCGCAAAAGCATGGCCGAAATCTCCACCGAGTTTGGTTACGCGGATCAGAGCCACTTCAATCGCGAGTTCCGGCGATTTATGGGCGAGACGCCGGGATCCTACCGAGAGCGGCACCAGAGGTAGTGGGACGAAAACGCTGAAAAGCGGAAAAGCGGAAACGCTGAAATTGGACGGCGGAGGGACGGCCGGAACGCTGAGATTTGGAAACGCTGAAAAGCGGACATAGGTCAAGCGGGTCGAATCGGGTGGTCTGCCGTTTTTCTACAAAAAAATGCCGTCGACGTCCTAGCCAAGTTCCCAGGTCTTCGCTAGAGTGGGTTTCCGGTGTCCATGCCGGCTGCATTCACCCCATGCTTTTTCCCCGTGTCCCTTTTCCGCTGCCCCCGTGCTGGTGTGCGGTAGTCTGACCTTCCCTGTCTTTCCCCGTGCTCTAACGCCTGCAATCACGCTTCAGCCCTCCACGCTAAACGCGAGGGCAGTGTACTTTTTTTACCATGCCTCAGAACAACTACCCAAAACTTCACAATGCAATGTGGCCTGGCCTTGTTGGTAAAGGCAGCCCGGGCGCTGAGCCCTTTATTGATTTGGACACGATGCTGGACCTGACGGCGAAAGCCGAGGTGGACGGCGTCCGTTTCGATGGCGTCGATCTCTTCTTGAGTGCGCCGCACACCCCGATCGACAGCAATGACAAGGCCATCGAAAAGCTGGCGGGCAAGCTGCAGAAGAAAAAGTTAGTGGCCGGCTCAGTGGNNGGAGGAGGATCGCAAAAAATTTGTTACCCAGGTGCGTGAAGCCTGCCGGATCGCGGCTAAGCTCCGTGAGTTGGGCGTGCGTCCGAATGGGGTGGTGCGAATTGACTCTTCGGCATCGGTTTCGGATTGGGCAAAAAATCCCAAGGCCAACACCAAGTTAATCGCTGCTACGTTCCGAGAGGCCGCCAAAGTGGCTAAGGATCACGGCGAACGTTTGGCCGCCGAGGGCGAAATTTGCTGGGGCGGGATGCACAGTTGGAAGCACATGATCGATCTTCTCGAAGAAGTCGGTCAGCCCAAAGTGCTCGGCTTCCAAGCCGACATGTCGCACACGCTCCTCTATACCTTGGGTGAAAACGCCCCGGCGCACCGGATCGTTCCAAAGAAGTTCAATTGGGAGCCCGCCGCGACGCACGAAGCGCTCACGAAGCTGACGGATGCGCTTCGTCCGTGGACCATCGATTTCNNGGATGGCTGCATGTTCCCGAACGAAACGATGATGAAGCAGCAAACCTGGAACGACATTCTCTCGGCGATGATCCAGGTCCGCGAAAATCACGGCTGGTCTGAATAATCCTCCCACCTCGCTTTTATGAAAACTCTCAATGTTGGTATGATCGGCTACGGC